>JAFIEL010000143.1 GCA_020832585.1 Natronohydrobacter sp.
TGTCGCGCACCGCGCCCGAATTCATGGCCGAGCTGTTCAAGATGGAAGTGCCCGAGATTTATGACGGCATCATCGAGATCAAGGCCGTCGCCAGAGATCCGGGGTCGCGCGCCAAGATCGGCGTGATCAGCTATGACAATTCCATCGACCCTGTCGGTGCCTGCGTCGGTATGCGCGGCAGCCGGGTTCAGGCGGTCGTCAACGAATTGCAGGGCGAGAAGATCGACATCATCCCCTGGACCGAAGATCAGGCGACTTTCCTTGTGAACGCATTGCAGCCTGCCGAAGTCAGCAAGGTCGTGATCGACGACGAGGCTGGTAAGATCGAAGTCGTGGTTCCTGATGAACAGCTTTCGCTGGCCATCGGTCGGCGTGGCCAGAATGTGCGTCTCGCCAGCCAGTTGACCGGGCTGGACATCGACATTCTGACCGAATCCGAAGAATCGACCCGCCGCCAGGCCGAATTTGCCGAGCGCACGAAACTGTTCATGGATGAACTCGACATCGACGAGATGATGGCGCAGCTTCTGGTTGCAGAAGAGTTCACCTCGCTTGAGGAAGTCGCCTATGTCGACATGGACGAACTTCTGACCATCGACGGTTTCGACGAGGAAACCGCCGAGGAATTGCAGACCCGCGCCCGCGAGCGTCTGGAAGCAATCGCCGCCGCGGCACTGGAAAATGCGCGCGCCCTCGGGGCCGAGGACAGCCTGATCAGCTTCGATGGGCTAAGCCCGCAGATGGTCGAGGCGCTTGCGAAGGACGGCATCAAGACGCTGGAAGACTTCGCAACCTGCGCAGACTGGGAACTGGCAGGCGGCTGGACAACCGAGAACGGCCAGCGTGTCAAGGATGAGGGCCTGCTGGAAAGCTTTGACGTAAGTCTGGAAGAGGCGCAAAATCTTGTCATGACGGCTCGCGTCATGTTGGGCTGGGTTGATCCAAGCGAACTGGAGAGCGACGACGACGCTGAAGCAGACGATGAGGAAACGGCGCACTGAACCATCCGGAGGCGCGATATGGCACGCGGTGGCAGGCAAGTTGAGAAGGACGGACCAGAGCGACGCTGCATCGCCACTGGTGCGTCTGGCGAAAAGCATGGCCTGATCCGTTTCGTGGTCGGGCCAGAGAGCCAGATCGTGCCAGACATTACCGAACGCTTGCCGGGGCGAGGGATCTGGGTCAGCGCCGATCGCGCGGCGCTGGAAAAATCAGAGGCGAAAAAGCTCTTCGCCCGCGCGGCACGACAGGCGGTGATTGTGCCGCAGGGGGTGGCGGATCTGGTAGAGACGCTGCTCATTCGTCGCGTGATCGAGTTGCTGTCACTTGCGCGCAAGAGCGGGCAGGCGGTGGCGGGGTACGAAAAATGCCGCGATGTCGCGCTCAGGGGCGAAATGGCGGTTCTGGTTCAGGCCCATGACGGGTCGGAACGCGGCAAGACGAAACTGCGCCCGCCCGAAGGGGCGGACAGCTATGTTGGCTGTCTGAGCGCACAGGAATTGGGTTTGGCATTCGGGCGCGATCATGTGATACATGCCGCGCTTCGTGCTGGTGGACTCAGTCAAGCTGTTGTAGAGGAAGCGGCAAGACTGCAAGGTTTGCGCTTGAATATCGGTGGATACGCCACCGGAGAGGATAAGACGGACGCATGAGCGATACAGACGGTAAGAAAACACTCGGACTTGGCGGCAAGGGCGGCCATGTGAAGCAAAGCTTCAGCCATGGGCGCACAAAATCTGTGGTCGTCGAGAAGAAACGCAAGCGCGTCGTGGTGCCGAAACCCGGTGGCGCGCCGGCTTCCGGTGCGCAAGGCTCCGTGACAGCGAAACCTGATCCTGCACGTCGTCCAGCAGGAATTTCCGATGCGGAAATGGAGCGGCGACTGAAGGCCCTTGCCGCTGCGCGAGCGCGTGAAGGCGCAGAAGCCGAGACCCGCGCCCGCGAGGAGCGTGAACGCGAGGAAGAACGCCAGCGCCGCCGCGATGAAGCCGAAGCGCGCGAACGCGAAGAACGTGAACGCGAAGCTGCCCTTCGTGCCAAGGAAGCAGAAGACGCGCGTCAAGCCGCCGAGGCAGAAGCACGCAAGGCCAAGAAGGAAGCGGAGCAGGCCCCTGCGGCTGCCCCTGAACCTGTTGCACCAATGTCAGAGCGCGCCAAGCCTGTGACCCCTGCCGATGCGCGCAAGCCTGTGAAGCAACGTGCCGAAGACGACCGTCAGGCACGCGCCAAGCCGCGCGACGATGCAGGCAGCCGCCGGGCTGGGAAACTGACCCTGAATGACGCGCTCTCGGGCGAAGGTGGGCGCCAGCGCTCGCTCGCGGCCATGAAGCGCAAGCAGGAACGCGCGCGTCAGAAAGCCATGGGCATGAACCAGTCGCGCGAAAAAGTCGTGCGTGAAGTTCAGTTGCCGGAAACCATCGTAGTGCAGGAACTTGCCAACCGTATGGCAGAGCGTGTCGCTGACGTGGTCAAGGCGTTGATGAAGATGGGCGTCATGGCGACCATGAATCAGACCATCGACGCGGATACGGCAGAACTGGTTATTGATGAATTCGGCCACAAGGTCGTTCGCGTCTCGGATTCCGACGTTGAACAGGTCATCACCCAGACGCCCGATGACGAGGGTGATCTGCAGTCGCGACCGCCGATCATCACGATCATGGGCCATGTCGACCACGGCAAGACCTCGCTTCTCGATGCCATCCGCAAGACCAGCGTCGTCTCGGGCGAAGCAGGCGGGATTACCCAGCATATCGGGGCCTATCAGGTCACAACCGAAAGCGGTGCCATTCTAAGCTTCCTTGATACACCCGGCCACGCGGCTTTCACCTCGATGCGCGCGCGCGGTGCGAATGTCACCGACATTGTTGTTCTGGTCGTGGCGGCAGATGATTCGGTCATGCCCCAGACGATAGAGGCGATCAATCACGCCAAGGCCGCCAAGGTCCCGATGATCGTTGCGATCAACAAATGCGACAAGCATGACGCCGAACCCAACAAGGTCCGGACAGAACTTCTGCAACATGAAGTGGTTGTCGAAGCCATGTCCGGGGAAGTCCAGGATGTCGAGGTTTCAGCCAAAACCGGCATGGGCCTGGATCAGTTGCTCGAAGCCATCGCATTGCAGGCCGAGATTCTTGAATTGAAGGCAAACCCGGCCCGCGCGGCGATGGGTGCCGTGATCGAAGCACAACTCGATGTTGGCCGCGGCCCGGTTGCGACTGTTCTGGTTCAGAACGGCACACTGCGGCAAGGCGATATCTTTGTCGTGGGCGAGCAGTGGGGCAAAGTCCGCGCTCTGGTCAATGACAAGGGCGAGCGGATCAAGGAAGCCGGGCCTTCGGTGCCGGTGGAAGTTCTCGGACTCAACGGCACACCGGAAGCAGGTGACGTGCTCAACGTCGTATCGACCGAAGCACAAGCCCGTGAGATTGCCCAGTACCGCGCGCAATCGGCAAAGGACAAACGTGCAGCCGCAGGTGCCGCGACAACACTGGAACAGCTTATGGCCAAGGCCAAAGCTGACAAGGATGTGGCCGAACTGCCCGTGCTGGTCAAAGCCGATGTGCAAGGCTCTGCTGAAGCCATCGTGCAGGCACTGGAAAAGATCGGCAATGACGAAGTCCGCGTGCGCGTGCTGCATTATGGTGTGGGCGCGATCACCGATACGGATGTGGGTCTGGCCGAAGCGTCAGGTGCCCCGATCATCGGCTTCAATGTGCGTGCAAATGCAACTGCGCGCGCATCAGCCCAGCAAAAAGGGGTCGAGGTTCGTTATTACTCGATCATCTATGACTTGGTTGATGACATCAAGGCGGCAGCCTCTGGCCTGCTTTCCGCAGAAGTTCGCGAGAATTTCATCGGCTATGCCGAAATTCGCGAAGTCTTCAAGGTGTCGGGTGTCGGCAAGGTCGCAGGGTGTCTTGTTACCGAGGGCGTCGCGCGACGCTCGGCCGGTGTGCGCCTGCTGCGTGACAACGTGGTGGTGCACGAAGGCACCCTCAAGACCCTCAAGCGCTTCAAGGACGAGGTCAAGGAAGTGCAATCCGGTCAGGAATGCGGCATGGCCTTCGAAAATTACGACGATATCCGCGTCAAGGATGTGATCGAGATTTTCGAACGCGAGGAAATCGAACGCAGCCTCGCGTAAAGCGCCTCGATCCGGGGCAGAAGCTTGGATGCGCGCCAGTCGCGCATCCTGCCTGAACAATGTGATCCAGTCTGCCCAATGTCAAACAGTCCTACAGCGCTGCCGGGTCGCAATTTCTATGGTCGGATCAAGGGTAAGACCCTTCGTCCAACACAGAAAACCCAACTACGCGATGATCTTGATGCACTGCGCCTGCGTGGTGTCTCGGAAAGTGAAAACCCCGCGCGGCAGCCCGTTGATCCTGCCGGGTTTTTCGGGGATGATCGTCCGCTCTGGCTGGAAATCGGCTTCGGTGGTGGCGAACACCTTGTGCATCAGTGCAAGCTGAACCCAGATGTGGGGTTTATCGGTTGCGAGCCATTCATCAATGGCGTGGCAATGTTGCTCGGCAAGTTGCACAACGCAGATGTTTCGAATCTGCGCCTGCATCCATGGGATGTGCGCGAATTGCTGGACGTTCTGCCAGCTGCCTGTCTTGATCGCGCTTTCCTGCTTTATCCCGATCCCTGGCCGAAAACGCGGCACCACCGCCGCCGCTTCGTGACACCGGATCATCTGGACCCATTGGCGCGCGCACTCAGACCGGGTGCGATCTTTCGCGTTGCGACTGACATTCCGGATTATGTCCGACAGACATTGATCGAAGTCCCGCCCGCAGGATTCGATTGCCTGACCCCGACCCCCGCCGATCAGGAGCGCCCCTGGGATGACTGGCTGTCCACGCGGTATGAACAGAAGGCGTTGCGCGAGGGCCGCAAGCCCCACTATCTGACCTTCCGCCGCAACCTGCAGGCAGCGCGCACATAGCCGCTGCATCATACGTTTCATCAAGTTGTTACCCGTATGTCACGCCCACGACATACCGCCCCCTTAGCCAAACTCCAGCGCGCAAGAGAGTGCACGCTTGATCCAGCCGAAGGGGAGCAAGATCATGAAAGATTATCAGAACGATTATCCGGACCACACCCAAAGCCCGGATTACGAGCATGGCGACGAAGTGCCGTCGAACACCTCAGACAACCCCACCTTTTATGATGTGATCGAAGCACGCGCCTCGCGCCGTGGTTTCCTGATGGGCGGTCTTGCTGCTGCCATCACCGGCATGGTGGGTCTTGGGGTCTCGAGCCGTGGCGCGCTGGCGTCCTCGGCCTCGCCGCTTTTGGGTTTCAAGCCGGTCCCGGTCAGCGAAGATGACATGATCCATGTCCCCGAAGGCTACACGACCCAAGTCCTTGCACGCTGGGGCGACCCGATCAGCGGCAACATGCCCGCGTATAACGGCAGCAACACCGGCGAAGATCAGGGCCATCAGATCGGCATGCACCATGATGGCCAGCATTTCTACCCGATCGAGGGCACCGACCCCTATGCGGGCTCATCGACCGATGGGCTCTATGTTCTGAACCACGAATATGTCGAGCCGCGCTTCCTGCATGCCGACAAATACGCGGGCGAAGAACTGAACTCGGGCGCGGTCCTCTATCACGACGGCAAGCGCGACGATGACGAAGTGCTGAAGGAAATCAACGCGCATGGCGTGGCGGTGTTCCGTGTGCAGAAGCAGGACAGCGGTGACTGGGCGATCATCGCCGATCCGCGCAACCGCCGCATCACCGGCAACACACCGATGGAAATCAGTGGCCCGGTCCGGGGTTCGGCCCATGTGGTGACGAAATACTCGCCCGATGGCACGATGACACGCGGCACGCTGAACAACTGCGCTCATGGTGTGACCCCATGGAACACCTATCTGACCGCCGAGGAGAACTGGGCCGGTTACTTCTCGAATACCGATCAGGAAGACCAGAAGCCCAACCTGCCCCGCGAGCATGCGCGCTATGGTGTCTCGACCAATCCCAACGCGCGCTACGGCTGGCACCTCGCGATGTCAGGCGCTGATGAATATGTCCGATTCGATGCATCGACCAGGGGTGACTCGCCCACCGAGGATTACCGCAACGAGCCCAACACTTTCGGCTGGGTGGTCGAGATTGATCCGTTCAATCCCGACAGCACGCCTGTCAAGCGCACCCATCTGGGCCGCTATGCCCATGAAGGCGTGGTCTTTGCCAAGGCCGAGGCTGGCAAGCCGATCGTGGCCTATGCCGGTGACGACGCGCGGTTCGAATATATCTACAAATTCGTGTCGCGCGATGTCTATGAGCCCGGTGTGACCGACGGTTCGATCCTCGACCATGGCACGCTCTATGCCGCCAAGTTCAACGCCGATGGTTCGGGCGAGTGGCTGGCGCTGGCCCCCGGTCGCAACGGCCTGACCCGCGACAATGGCTTTGCCGATCTGGCCGATATTCTGGTCAACACACGTCTGGCGGCGGACACGGCAGGCGCAACCAAGATGGACCGGCCTGAATGGGGCGCAGTCGATCCGGCCACGGGCGAGGTGTATTTCACCCTGACCAACAACACCCGCCGGACCGAGGCACAGGTTGACCCGGCCAATCCGCGTGCCGCCAACCAGTTCGGCCATATCATCCGCTGGCGTGAAGGACGCGACGATCCGGCTGCAACCAGCTTCGCCTGGGATCTGTTCGTGATCGCGGGCGACGTGGGCACGTCGCGCAGCTTGACTGGCGAGTCGCTCAACGAGGACAATATCTTTGCCTGTCCAGATGGTCTGTGGTTCGATGCGGATTCGCGCCTCTGGATCCAGACCGATATTGGCGAAAGTGCCCAGAACCAGGGTGATCTCGCCCCAGTCGGCAACAATGCCATGCTGGCAGCGGATCCGCGCACAGGTGAAATTCGGCGCTTCCTGACTGGCCCGATGGGTCAGGAAATTACCGGTGTCTGCACCACGCCAGATCAGCGCACCATGTTCGTGGGTGTCCAGCATCCGGGGACCACCACAACGCCCGAGGATTTCGCTGCAGGCAATCTGGCCTCTCACTGGCCAGATGGCGGCAATGCAATTCCACGTTCTGCATTGGTCGTGATCACACGCGAGGATGGCGGCGTCATCGGCGCCTGAACTTACTGACGCAACCGGAAAGAGGGGGGGCGGCGGCCGCCCGGTTGTGTTTTT
>JAFIEL010000144.1 GCA_020832585.1 Natronohydrobacter sp.
TCATTCCGGCTGTGATTTCCTACATCGCACTGATCTATATCGTGCATCTGGAAGCGCTGAAGAACGGCATCCCGGCATTGGGGAAGGGCGCAAGCCTGCTGACAATGCTCTGGAAAATTGCCGTGGGCTTCGTCGTTGCAGGCGCGGCTTTCTACGGGGTGATTGCTGCGGTCGGCTTCCTGCGCGACGTTGCACCCGCGATTTCCGGCGCGGTGATCCTGCTGTTTCTGCTTGGCATCTACCTTGCCTGTCTCTGGGTCGCTGCCGGCCGCCCGGAACTCGAACTCGACGACCCCAACGACAAGAAAATCGTCCTGCCGGTCATGCGCGAAGTCGTGCCGACGGGCCTGCATTTCATCCTGCCAATCGTGGTGCTGGTCTGGTTCCTGATGGTCGAGCGCCAGTCGCCTGCGAAATCTGCCTATTTCGCAGTGCTGGTGATGCTGTTCATCATCCTGACCCAACGCCCGATCAAGGCGCTGATGCGCGGTCAGGGTAATGTCATCGGTGAATTGCGCCGCGGCTTGAATGACATGATCGACGGCATGATCACAGGTGCGCGCAACATGATCGGCATCGCTGTGGCGACAGGTGCGGCTGGTGTGATCGTGGCGACCGTGACCCGCACCCCCATCGGCACCGAACTTGCGGGTCTGGTTGAAATGCTGGCCTTCGGCAACCTGTTCCTGATGCTCGTGCTGGTGGGCCTCTTTTCGCTGGTTCTTGGCCTCGGCCTGCCTACAACCGCGAATTACATCGTCGTGTCGTCGCTGATGGCAACAGTTGTTGTCAGCCTTGGCGCACAGGAAGGGCTGATTGTGCCCTTGATCGCGGCGCATCTGTTCGTGTTCTATTTCGGGCTGATGGCGGATGTCACGCCGCCTGTGGGGCTTGCGAGTTTCGCGGCCTCGGCGGTGTCGGGCGGTGATCCGATCAAGACCGGCTTTCAGGCCTTCTTCTATTCGCTGCGCACGCTCGCGCTGCCCTTCCTCTTCATCTACAATCCGACACTCATCCTCTATGGTGTTGATCTCGGCACGACTGCCGGGATCGTGCAAGCGGTGACGATCTTCTGTATCGCGACTTTTGCGATGCTGCTTTTTGCCGCGGCGACCCAGGGCTATTTCCTTGCCCGCTCGAAACTCCACGAATCCGCGGCGCTGCTCTTGGTGGCCTTCACGCTTTTCGTGCCCAATTTCTGGCTTGACCGCATCCAGCCCGAATTCGAGCGTATAGCCGGAACCAGCTTCGAAGAGGTTCTGACCGCAGCCGACCCCGGCGACCAGCTTCGCCTTGAAATCCGTGGTCCCGATTTCTCCACGGGCCAGATGCGCAGCACGACGCTCTTGCTTGATGTGGATGACACGCCCGCCGCGCAGCGCATGGCAGGTACTGGTCTCTTCCTCATGCCGGAAGCGGATCGCATGGTGCTGGACGAGCCGATGTTCGGTTCACCCTTCCAGCAGGCGCTTGGCAGCTATGATTTCTATGGTCGTGAACAGGTCGAGTTGCTCTCGGTCCAACGCCCGGCAGAACGGATGCCCGAACAACTCTTCTATATCCCGGCGCTGCTGCTCTTGTTTGGCGTCATCCTGCTGCAACGCCGCCGCCAGACCCAACCGGCTTTCTGAAACCGGCTTTCATTCTTGCACAAATATCCCGGGGGGCGGGACCGCAGGGACCGGGGGGCAGCGCCCCCCACCTTGCCTCAGAACATGGCGTGGTCGCCCAGTTCTGCGCTGGCCTCGCCCCGCAGCATCGCCGCATAATGGTCGCGCAGCGTGTCGGTGCCGAATTCCGGTGTGGCCTCGGCATCGTAGCATCCCGACTCAGCATCCCAGACCAGCATCGATTCCGTCGCGTAATAGCGCCCGATCCGCGCGAATTCCGCTTTCCCGGCCATCGCGCCGGAAAACCGCCCCAGCCTTGACAGCAGTCCGATAATTCCGTCCATCAGCGCGACAGGCACGCGCCGGAAGCGCGCGGGCTTGCCTGCCAGCTCGAAAATCATCTCGCCCTGTGCACGCGGCGTCAGCGCCGGGCCGGGGCCACCGATGGGCAAGACGCGGCCCCACCGTTCAGGCATGGTCACGCAGTCCAGCAGATAGCGCGCCAGATCGCGGTCGCTGATCGGCTTGCAGGCGGTCAGCGCGCCATCACCAAACAGGAGAAACGGCTTTCCCGCCTGCACCCGCGCCACCTGACCCGAAAGCGATTTGAAAAACGCTGTTGGCCGCACGATGGACCAGTCGAGCCCCGAGCGCTGCAATTCCCCCTCAAAAGCCAGCTTCGCACGCTGAAACTCCAGAAGAGGCTTTTGCACACAGATCGCCGAAAGCAATACGAACTGTCCGATCCCTGCCGCCTTGGCGGCGTCCAGCACATGCAGATGCGCCCTGTGATCCACGGCCCATGCGTCTTGCGCCGAGCCCTTGCGCGAGGCCATGCAGGACAGCACGCAATCTGCGCCAATCCCGGCCAGCGCCTGCCGCACCGCCAGCGGGTCTGCGAACTCAACAGCGATCTGATGCGCGCCATCGGGCAGGGCAGAGGGTCCGCGCGTCAGGCAGGTCACGCGATGCCCATCTGTCAGGGCCTGTGCCAGCACAGCGCGCCCGATGGTGCCGCTCGCACCCAGCAGGATGATATGTCTGGGCTCTGTCACGCGCGCCACCTGTCGGCTTTTTCTGACAGTCTGGACTTTTGGCCCACTCAGCGCAAGCCCGCGTCAACCGCGCCATAATGGCCTGCAAAGAAACTCAAGCCCGCACCCGCGCGTGTTGTGACCTGCGTCACGCGGCCCACGACAATCGCATGATCCCCGCCCGGATAGACCGCCTCGCGCAGACATTCGAACCGTGCAAGACAGCCCGACAGCAGCGGCACCCCGCCTGCGCCCTCATTCACGCCCGGCAGGTCAAAATCCCCGCCATTGGCCGCGAAATGCTGCGCCAGCGGCAGTTGATCCTCGGCGAGAACATGAATGGCGAAATGCGCAGCTTCGGCGAAAGCGTCGAACCGGCGCGAAAACCGCCCCGGCGCCCACATCACCAGCGCCGGATCGAGCGAGAGGGCGGAAAAACTATTGGCCGTTATCGCCAAGGGCCCGTCAGACGTGCGCGTGGTGATCACGGTCACGCCGGTTGCAAACCGGCCCAAAGCATCGCGAAAAGCGCGCTGATGGGCCGCGTCCGGGGTGAAACTCGTCTCGCTCATCATTGCACCGTCCATCTGCCGCTCCCGGGTCTGTTTGCACTTGCAGCGAAAGTAACGCCGCGTGCGCACGGGGCAAGGCTCAGTCCTCGTCTTTCGCCGCTTTCACACCGAACACGGCCTCTTGCAGGGCTGCCACATGCGCGCTCAGCCGGGGCAGTCGGCGCAGTATCTTGCGGATCTCCAGCTGCGTTTCCAGTTTCGTGGCCGGATCGCCCAGGATCGTGCGCCCAGCGGGCACATTCGTATAGACCCGGCTAGCCCCGCCCACGATCACATCATCGCCGATGAAGATATTGTCATTCACCGCGACCTTGCCCGCCAGCAGCACCCGGTTGCCAATCCGGGCCGATCCTGCCACGCCTGCCATGCCGCACATCATGCAATCCTCGCCCATCTGCACATTATGCCCGATCTGGCAGACCGAATCGATCTTCGTGCCAGACCCGATTACCGTGTCGCGGATTGTGCCCCGGTCGATCGAGGAATTGGCCCCAAGCTCCACATCATCGCCAATCCGCACAGCGCCCAGCGACTGGATGCGGTGCCATTTCTGCGCCCTGACCTGCCGCTCGCCCGAAAGTGTGGCGCGCACATCTTCCGCGCCCGATGGTTCCGGCGTCACAAAGCTGAACCCGCAGCCCCCCACGACCGAATTGGGCTGGCCGATATAGCGATCCCCGATCACGCAACGCGCGCCCACACGCGCGCCTGCGTGCAGGATCACATCCGCGCCGATCACCACATCCTCTGCCACCGTGACATTTGCCGCGATCCGGGCATTCGCGCCGATCCGCGTGCGCGCCCCGATGCTTGTAAAGGGGCCGATTTGAGCGCCCGCGCCAATCTCGGCGCTGGGATGCACAAAAGCCTGCGGATGGATGCCATCGCCGAAATCATAGCCGGGATCAAGCATCTCGCAGACCCCCGCCATCGCCCAACGCGGGCGCGGCGCAAAGATCGCGGCCTGAAGCCCCATCGCTTGCCAGTCTGCACCGGCCCAGACCATCGCCGCGCGCGCCTGACCCTGCGCAAGTCCGGCCGCATATTTCGGGGTCGTGGCCATCGCCAGCGCGTCCGGTCCGGCACTGGCAGGTTCAGCAGCATGGGTGATCGACAGGTCCAGCGCGCCTTCGGCGCTCAGACCCAGGGCGCGGGCAATCTCGGCAATCGTATGGGGCATGGCACATTTTCCGGCTTGGTTTGACCGCAGTCTTACCGAAACGTCGCGTCCGGTGCCAGTCTTGCCGGGTGACAGTTTCCAGGGCAGGGCATATTTCTACGCCATGTCCTTGCGTGATCTTGCCCTCTCGCCGGTCTATCTGGCGCAAGCCGCCGCGTTCATCGCGCGCACCGAAAGGCTGCCAGAGGCGGCTGGCCCTCGCACGGGGCAGAACGGGCAGGGCGCGCGTATGCGGCTTCTGGTGCTTGGCGATTCCTCGGGGGCAGGGGTAGGGGTCGCGCATCAGGATCAGGCGCTGATCGGGCAAATGCTGCAGCATCTTGCGCCTGTAACCTCCGTGCGCTGGCAGGTCAGGGCACGATCTGGCGCGACAACAGCGCAGGCGCGGCAGATGCTGCAAGGGGCGGGAATGTTCGACATTGCCGTCCTCGCCCTTGGCGTAAATGATGTGCTGCGCCAGACCTCTGCGCGCCGTTTCGCCAAGGACTAAACGGCCCTGATCGAAGACTGGCCAGTGAGTCATATCCTCGCCTCTGCCGTGCCCCCGCTTGTCGCGTTCGCGGTCTTTCCGCAGCCCCTGCGCGGCTATCTGGGTAGGCGTGCAACGCGCCTGGACGCTGCCTTGCAGGCGGTTTGCGCGCAAACGGGGGCTGTGCATGTGCCCTTTGATCTGGCCCCTGATCCGCGCTGGCTGGCGCGCGACGGGTTGCATCCGGGGGCTGCGCTCTATGCCGAATGGGGCAAGCGGATGGCAGGTCTTGCCTTGGCGCGGCTTTCCTGACAGGACAAGGCGAAAGGACCACGCCATGCCAAAGCCGCCCAAAAGCCCCGAGAAACCCGAAAAGCGCCCGCAACAGGTCTATACCCTGCTGGTCGAACTTGGCCGCAGCCCCGATGACGGCCTGCCCAAGGGCGCGACGGGGGCGGGCCTGTTGCTCTACGCGACGGGCGTGGACGAGGCCGAGGCCGTGCGCGAATCCGTGGCGGTGCTGAAAACCGCCGGGGTCGCGCCGCTGGATGTGACCAGCTACGGCACGCTGGACGAACGCCTTGCCGCAGGTGACACGATCCCCGATGAAGAACGCGAATTGATGGCCCGCGCCCTGGCCGAGAATGCGGTCATTGTCGCACAGAAAACATGGTTTACGGATGACGACAGCGATTGACCCGGTTGCTCTGACCGCCGATCTGATCCGCTGCCCTTCGATCACCCCGGAAGAGGGCGGCGCGCTGGTCCTGCTGGAGCGTGTCTTGACGGATGCGGGCTTCACCTGCACGCGGGTTGACCGCAATGGCACGCCGAACCTGTTCGCGCGCTGGGGCGCGAAGGGCCATGCGCGCACATTCGGCTTCAACGGTCATACCGATGTGGTGCCGCTGGGCAACCCGGATGACTGGAGCCGCGCACCTTTCGGGGCAGAGGTGGCCCAAGGCCGCATCTGGGGGCGCGGGGCCTGCGACATGAAATCAGGCGTCGCGGCCTTTGTCGCGGCGGCGGTGGATTTCGTGACTGCAACCCCGCCCGCGGGTGCGGTGATCGTGACCATCACAGGCGATGAGGAAGGGCCGGGTACAGACGGCACCGTGGCGCTTCTGGACTGGATGGCGGAGCAGGGCGAGGCGATGTCCGTCTGTCTGGTGGGGGAACCCACTTGCCCTGATGTCATGGGCGAGATGATCAAGATCGGGCGGCGCGGGTCCATGACGATGACGGTTACAGCGACCGGGGTGCAGGGGCACGCGGCCTATCCGCACCGGGCGAACAACCCGCTGCCGGTGCTGGTGGGGTTCCTGAATGAACTTGCGCAGCATGAGCTGGATCAGGGGTCGGATCATTTCGATCCCTCGACACTGGCGCTGACCACGATCGATGTGGGCAATCCGGCGTCGAACGTGATCCCGGCCAGCGCGAAAGCGGTGTTCAATATCCGGTTCAACGATCTGCACTCAGGCGCATCGCTGACGGAATGGCTGCGTGATCTTGCTGCTAACTTCAGCAAAAACAGTGGTATAAAGCTTGATCTTGATGTGAGTGTTTCGGGCGAGAGCTTCCTGACCCCGCCCGGCCCACTGGTCGATCTGGTGGCGCAGGCGGTTTCACTGGAAACGGGTGTCACGCCGGTTCTGTCCACCTCAGGCGGCACATCGGATGCGCGTTTCGTCAAGGATTATTGCCCGGTGGTGGAGTTCGGGCTGGTGGGCAAGTCGATGCATCAGGTTGATGAGTTTGCAGAAGTGTCGGATATTCAGGTTCTTAAGGCCGTTTATTCACGCATTCTGACGGGCTATTTCGCATGAGCCTTGAAGTCGGTTTGACTGAGGACCTGGCCACATGTCACGCGCTGCGGCGGCGGGTTTTCATCGAAGAACAGCAGGTGCCCGAAGCCGAAGAAGTCGATGGGCGCGATACTGCGGCGCTGCACATCCTCGCGAAGAAAGGCGGAAAACCCATTGGTTGCGCTAGGATTTTGTTGATCGGTGACATGGGCAAGATTGGGCGCGTCTGCGTGCTGGCAGACTATCGCGGCCAAGGGATCGGTGTGGCGCTGATCGAGGCCGCGTTGCAGGTCTTGCGCGACCAGCCGGGCATCACGAAAGCAAAACTCGGATCGCAGACCCATGCTATCGGGTTTTATGAAAAACTGGGGTTCCGGGCGGTTGGGCCGGAATATCTGGATGCAGGTATTCCGCATCGCGACATGCTGCGGGATTTGCCGTGACGATATCTGCGGGGCGTGCTACGGGGCGCGGATGATGTACATTCCTTCCGGCCCGCCCCCGTCACG
>JAFIEL010000145.1 GCA_020832585.1 Natronohydrobacter sp.
GCGCCGCCCCGATCAGAAAGGCCGGGTGGCGCTGGCCCGCAAGGCGCAGTTTCGGGTGGTAATGCCCGGAAATATCCGGCCCCTGCCCTGCGATATGGCGCAAGGTCAGGCCGTCGATCAGAACCTCGCTTGCCTGCGCGCCCGGCAGTTGCGCGACATCGGGATCGTGATTGCCGCTGATCCAGGTCACAGCGAAGCGCGCGCAAAGTGCCAAAATTGCGTCTTGATGCGCCTCTGCGGCGCGATCATCGTCGAAACTGTCGCCCAGACAGATCAGCCGTGACGCGCGCGTGGCGGCGAGTTCCGCACCAAGCCGCGCCAGTGTGGCCTTGGTCTCGAAGGGTGGCAGCAATGCGCCGCCGCGCCGGGCCATGCGTTCCGATTTGCCCAGATGCAGATCGGCCACGATCAGCGCATCTTGCGCAGGCCATAGCAGCGCGCCAGAGGGGCGCGCGACAAAATCCTGTCCGTGAAAGCTGAAGGCCAGTCCGTCCATCACCCTCAGATGCCGGGTTCTGCGTCCATCTGCAAGCCTGCCTCGCGCATCATGGCGCGCGCCTCTTCTTCCAGCAGGCGCGCACTGCCCGAAGCGCGGATGGGCACGCGGCCCGCTTCCAGCATCAGGGGTGCCGCGAAAGGGGTGACATGGGGCGCATGGGAATGGACGATCTGCGGGCGGCTTTGCAGCATCTCTTCAACCCGCCCGAAATCGGCAAGGCCGCGCATCGCTTCCATGCGTGTGATCTGCAACAGCAGGTGGTCGGGGTCGAATTTGCGCAGCGTGTCATAGAGAATATCACTGGAGAACGTGGCCTGTTTGCCGGATTTGCGCCCCCCCGGCAGATTGCGCTGGATCAGCCCTGCGACCACGGCCACCGCGCGGAAGGTGCGTTTCATCACGGCATTGCCTGCAAGCCAATCCTCGAACCCGTCGCGCAGACCATCGGGGTCGAGCAGCGGCGCAGGATCACGGACCGGCTCCAACGACCAGATCAGCAGCGCGTAATCAGTGACGACATAGCCCAGCGGCGCAAGCCCTGCATGTTCCATCCGGTGTGTCAGCAGCAGGCCAAGGGTCTGGTTCGCATTGCGCCCAGCGAAGGAATAGAGCGCGAAATAGGACTGCCCACCGCGCGCGAAGGTTTCGCAGGTCATTGTGCCGGGGCGTGGCAGCGTGGCGATTTCCGCTTGCAGGGCCAGCCAGTCGCGCGTGTGATCGGGCAGCGCGTCCCATGCGCTGCGGTCGCCAATCAGGGCGAGGACGCGGACGGAAAGCTCGGTCGAGGTCGCCATTTTCAGCCCGTTGAACACGGCGATTTTCGGGGTGCGCGTGGGCTGGGGGGTCACTTCCACCACCATGTCGCGCAGCCGGTCATAGCGCACGGTCTGCCCGCCGATCAGAAACGTGTCGCCGGGCGAGAGGGACGCGGCAAAGGCTTCCTCGATCTCGCCCAAGGGGGCACCGCCGCGCGGGCCACGGCGGACGCTTAGCAATTCAGGGGCGACAATCGTGCCGATATTCATGCGGATATCGCGCGCGGCGCGGGGGTCGCGCAGGTGCCACAGGCCATCGCGCTGCACCAGCCTTTGCCAGCGATCATAAGCGCGCAGCGCGTAGCCGCCGGTCGCCACGAAATCAAGGCAGGCGTCGAATTCAGGCCGCGCAAGGGCCGCATAGGGGCCCGCGCGGGTGATCTCGGAAAACAGCGCGTCCGGGTCGAGCGGTCCGGCGCAGGCCAAAATCAGCAAATGTTGGCACAGCACATCCAGACCGCCACGCGGGTCGCGCCCGTCACTGTCGAGATCATGGGCTTCGACCGCTTGCAGGGCGGCAATACATTCGAGCATCTCGAAGCGGTTGGCGGGCACGATCCGGGCGCGGGATGGCGCATCATAGCGGTGGTTTGCGCGGCCGATGCGCTGGACCAGTCGCTTGATATTCTTGGGCGCACCGATCTGGATGACCAGATCCACATCGCCCCAGTCCAGACCCAGATCCAGACTGCCCGTCGCCACCACCGCGCGCAACGCGCCTGCGGCCATCGCGGCTTCGACCTTGCGGCGTTGTTCGCGCGCCAAGCTGCCGTGGTGCAACCCGATGGGCAGGTTGGCGTCATTGACGGCCCAGAGCGCCTGAAAGAACAGCTCGGCCTGCGCGCGGGTGTTGATGAAGATGAGCGTCAGGCGGGCCTGTTCGATAGCGACCATCACGTCGCGCGCGGCATAGGCCCCGCCTGCGCCCGACCAGGGCGGGGCAAGGGTCGTGGGCAGGATTGCAATATCGGGCGGCGGGCCGGGATCGGCCTGCACGATGTCAGCGCCGCCCATGAACTGCGCCAGTGCTGCCGGGTTCTCGACCGTGGCCGAAAGCCCCGCCATGCGCAGACCGGGCGCAAGGCTGCGCAGGCGGGTGAGGCAGAGCGCCAGCTGATCACCGCGCTTCGATTCCGCAAGTGCGTGGATTTCGTCGATCACCACCCGCTTGAGGGCCGCAAAGATGCGCGGGGCTTCGGGGTAGGACAGCATCAGCGCAAGGCTTTCGGGGGTCGTCAGCAGGATATGCGGCGGATCGACCCGTTGGCGCGCGCGGGTGGTGGCGCTGGTGTCGCCGGTGCGGTCCTCGATGCGCAAATTCAGCCCCAGATCGGCCACAGGCCGCGCGAGGTTGCGGCCAATGTCATGCGTGAGCGCCTTGAGTGGCGAGACATAGAGCGTGTGCAGGCCATCTGGCAGGCCCGCGCAGGCAGCGGCTAGGGTGGGCAGGAACCCGGCCAGTGTCTTGCCGCCCCCTGTGGGGGCGATCAGCAGCGCATCACCGGGGGTGTGCAGCATGGCGATCTGATGGGCATGGGGGGTCCAGCCCTGCGCAGCAAACCACTGGGCAAGCGCATCGGGCAAGGCAGGCTGGTCGAGCATGAAACGGTCCTTTCGCGCCCCAATAGGTAACGCAACCGCCCTGCCCTGCAAGCGCCCCCTTTTCCTTGGTCCGCTACAGGGTTATGTCGCGCCCATGACCCTGCGCCCGCGATACTGGGAAACCGTTCCCCTGACCCAGATGACCCCCGACGAATGGGAGGCGCTGTGCGATGGCTGTGGCAAATGCTGCCTGAACAAGCTGGAAGACATTGACACGGAAGAGTTGATATTCACCCGCGTCGCTTGCCGTTTGTTCGATGACAGCACCTGCCGCTGTGCCAATTACGCTGATCGCAAGCGCCATGTGCCGGAATGTGTGGTGCTGACCCCGCGCAATCTGGACGAAATCGCCTATTGGATGCCCGAGACCTGCGCCTACCGGTTGCTGCATGATCGCCAGCCCCTGCCCGGCTGGCATCCGCTGGTGACGGGCGATCCGGCCTCGACCCACAAGGCGGGGATGTCAATGCAGGGGCGCACAGTTTCGGAAGCGGTGGTGCCGCTGGAGGATTGGGAAGATTACCCGCTGGACGAGGGTTAGGTTCGCCGCAGCTGCAATTCGCGCGCGACTTCCTGACGGACCAGCTTGCGGATGTTGCGGGTGATCTTTTCGCCCAACTCGCCCTGCAATTCCTGCCGCACGATATGGGCGACCAGTTGATAGAGCATCCCCTCGTCGATGATCTGCTCGCCGTCACCCGGTGCCGCGGCAGATAGGTCCGGGGTCTGGGAGGGCACATCGGTCGCGTCCGTCGGGGGAACAGGCTTGCCGGACAAGACCGCCTCCAGTCGCGCCAGCGTGGCTTCGAGCGCCGAATCTTCCAAGGATTCCATCACCTTGTCCGAATCCTCTTCGGAAAAGGCGTCGAATGTGTCAGCATCTGCAGAAGCCGCAGGCATATCCACCGGTGACGCAGGGTGGGTTGCGGGAATGATCCCGGCCTGTGAAATGCGCCGGATCAGCGAATAGCCAGCGGGTGCAGAAGGATCCGGCGCGATCTCTGTTGCGGGCGGTGTGTCTGTGGCGGGCAAAGGTGCTGATGACCCGGCCAGTTCCGCCCGGCTGTCATCTTCTGTCGCCACCGGCGCGACAGTGGTCTGCGCGTCAGGCTCTGTCACGCGCAAGGATGGGGTCAGGACCAGTTTCTCGGGGCGCGCGTCGATCTGCGTTTCGGGGCGGCCATGCGCGTCTTGCGAGACGAGCCGCTTGATGGAGGTCAGAACATCCTCGATATCGCGCCGCGACATGGCTTCTGTCATTCTGCTGCCCTCTTACCACACCTGCCAATGCGATGTCATGCGCGGCACCTTCTTGACGGGGCGCTGGCCACAAACACCTGAACTGCCACGAGTGTAACCCGGCTGGCGCGCACAGACAATCTTGAATGTCCGCAGCGGTAAACGGCTTACTGGCGACCGATCGAGCGCAGCACCCGGTCGAGTGCCTCGCCCTGCGGCGAAGACACAGGCGCATTGCGCACGGCGTTGTAATAGGCTTCGGCGTCATAGGTGGGAATCCCCAGCCCCAGATGATCGACCGTCAGAAGCCCCATAGCCGCAAGCAGGTTGTAGGTGGTCAGTTGCTGTGCGGCCTGCGCCTGCAGAAGCTGGGTGCGCGCGTCCAGAAGATCGGTTTCGGCATTGAGCACATCAAGCGTGGTGCGTGCACCAAGCCGGGCTTCCTCGCGCGTGCCCTCGAACGCGGTCTGGGCGGCGCGGACCTGTTGCTGGCTGGCCGCGATGCGCGCGGTAGAGACATCGACATTGGCCCAGGCAACAGAGACATTCTGCAAGACCTGTGCGACCGTCTGATGCAGCCCGGCCCGCACGGCGTCACGGCGGGCATTGGCCTGACGGTGCAATGCGTTCAACTGCCCGCCCTGATAGATCGGGCGTGCATAACGAATACCGGCGGTTGCGGTCGTGCTGTCGCCTGTCGTGCTGCCGAATTGCTGGCCAAGACTGGCCGATCCCGTCACCGACCCGTGCCGCTGCGCAAAGACGCGCTCGGCGTTCAGTTCTGCTGCGGTCACTTCATGCTGGACCTGCAAGACCGATGGATGAGAGCGGCGCGCGATGTCCTGCGCGGTCTGCAGATTGGCGGCCGTGCGCGGCAGTGCGGGCGGCGGGCTCAACTGGCCCGGCGTGCTGCCGGTCGCGAATTTATAGGCTTCGCGCGCGGCGGCCAGATCGCCCTCGGCTGCCGCCAAGAGCGACCGTGCAGCCGCCAGACGGGCCTCTGCCAGCGCGACATCGGTGCGCGTGACCTCGCCCAGTTCAAAGCGTTCGCGCGCGGCGTTCAACTCCTGCGTGATCACGCGCTGCGTGGCCTGGCGCAGCGCCACGGCCTCGGCGGCGGTGCGCACGTCCAGATAGGCCGAAATCGCCGACAGAAGCACGCGTTGTTCGACATCGACCAACGCGTGACGCGTGGCCAGAACCTGCGCCTTGGCGGCTTCCTGCGCAAGCCTGCCGCGCCCGAAATCGATGATCGTGATTTCGGCGGCCAGATTGAAACCGAGGGTCAGGCTGTTTTGCCCGCCAGAGGTGAAGCGCTGCTGGGCATCGGCCACGAAATTCAACACTGGGCGCATCTGGGCCACGGCAATGGCCACATCTTCGTCAGCCACCCGCAACAGGGCGCGATTCTGTTCCAGCAGGTTCGAGTTGCGATAGGCCGCGATCAGCGTATCCGCCAGCGATTGCGCCTGCAGTGGCGCGGCAAGCGCCAGTAACGTGGATGCAACTGCCACGGATTTCAGAAAACGCTTCATGCACCCTGCCTCATCCTTGCCGCGCTTGCTTGCGCTGCGTGTTATGATCACAGGCTGAAAGCCTGCACTTTCTCGAATCCCGGCAGAACCGGGGCGGCTGCGTTGAAGATATCGCGCCATCCGACAATGTCACCCTTGCGGATACCCAGCCGCACCACACCCAGCGCGCCATTCATGAACAGCGCGCAGACACGGCCACCTTCCCTCAGTTGCCCGACGAGAGCTTGCGGGAACTCTTCGATCCCGCCTTGCAGGATCATAACGTCATAGGGTGCATGATCCGTCGCACCTGCGGTCAGTATTCCCCTGACCAGAACGACTGTTTCCGCACCGACCCGCGCAAGCGCGCTCTCGGCGCTCTTGGCAAGCGCCTCATCCTCTTCCAGCCCGACGACAGCCTGTGCCATCGACTGCATCAGCGCAGAGGAATAGCCCGTCCCGCACCCGATATCGAGCACCAGATCCGAAGGCGTGATTTCCAGCGCATCCAGCATCTTGGCCAGCGTGCGCGGGTCAAGCAGGACGCGCCCGCCCTCGAGCGTCAGGTTTTCGCCGACATAGGCGGCTTCGATCTTGTTATCAGGCACGAATTCTTCGCGCGGGACGCGCAGCATGGCTTCGATGATCGGGAATTTGGTCACATCCGAAGGACGCACTTGCGTGTCGACCATGGTGCGGCGGCGGGAAACGAAATCGGCCATGAAGTGAACCCATCAGTTTAGCAAGGGACAGAAAGACACTTGCCACAGTTTGCCCGCCCCCGCAACATGCCAGCGGCTGGAGATCGCGGATCGCTCTGTTATAAGCGGCGGACAGGTTGAAAATGGAGGCCCACATGAAACTCACCGTCTATCTGGCAGGCGAGATCCACACTGACTGGCGGGACAGGATCACCCAAGGGGCCGCGGACCTGCCCGTGACATTTACCGGCCCGGTGACGGATCATGCGGCCTCGGATGATTGCGGCGTGGCCATTCTGGGCGCGGAGGACCAGAAATTCTGGCATGACCACAAGGGCGCGAAACTGAACGCGATCCGCACCCGCAAGGCGTTGGCTGATGCCGATATAGTGGTGGTGCGCTTTGGCGAGAAATACAAGCAGTGGAACGCGGCCTTTGATGCAGGCTATGCCGCAGCCCTTGGCAAGTCCCTGATTGTCATGCATCAGGATGAACACCAGCACGCCTTGAAAGAGGTGGATGCTGCCGCTCTGGCAGTGGTTCAGACGCCGGAACAGGTGGTTCAGATCCTGCGTTACACTCTGACCGGCGAGATGCCCTGATCATCGGCAGGAAAATATCCCGTTTACCGCTCTGAGCGTTGGCGCTAGCATCCTGACACCATCGTAACAAGGGACAACAGGATGCTTAAAGAGTTCAAGGAGTTCATCGCTCGCGGCAATGCCATGGATCTGGCCGTGGGTATCATCATCGGCGCGGCCTTTACCG
>JAFIEL010000146.1 GCA_020832585.1 Natronohydrobacter sp.
TCCCGCCAATCCCGCAATAGCCTTGCGGGTTCTTGTGCAGATATTGCTGATGATAATCTTCGGCAAAATAGAACTCTGGCGCAGGCAGGATCTCGGTCGTGATCGCGCCATACCCTGCCGCCCGCAACCGCTCGGCATAAGCATCGCGACTGGCCTCGGCAGCCAGCCTTTGATCTTCGCTCACAAAGTAGATCCCAGACCGATACTGCGTGCCGCGGTCATTGCCCTGCCGCATGCCCTGGGTCGGGTCATGGTTCTCCCAGAAGGTCTGCAACAGCGCCTCATAACTGATCTGTGCGGGATCAAAGATCACGCGCACGACTTCGTTATGGCCGGTCTTGCCGGTGCAGACCTCTTGATAGGTCGGATTTGGCGTCAACCCGCCCGCATAGCCGACCATGGTCAGCCAGATGCCGGGCAGCTGCCAGAATTTCCGCTCGACACCCCAGAAACAGCCCATCCCGAACACGGCTTCTTCCATGCCTTCGGGGATTTCCGCCTTGAGCGGACGGCCAAAGATCGCGTGGGTGTCAGCCGTCGGGATCGGCGCGGCGCGGCCAGACAGCGCCTCGGCCGGGGTGATCATGCGGGTCTTGTCTGCGCCAAATCCGAACATTGCGTGACTCCTCTTTGCTTGGGCGAAAGATAGCCCTGACGTGGCGTTTTGCAACCGCTCAGAAAAAGCTCTGCGGATCGATATCGACGCTCAAGCGCAGATCGCCTTTCAGCCTGTGCGGTTTCAGCCATTTTGTAATCGCCGCCTGCAAGGGCGCGGTTTTCGGGGCCTTGACCAACAGCCGCACCCGGTGCCGCCCCCGGATGCGTGCAATCGGCGCAGGTGCCGGGCCGAAGACCTGCGCGCCCACTGCGCGCAAGGGCTGATCGGCGCGCGCCAGATCATTGCCCAGCGCGAATGCAGGTTCCAGCGACGGGGCGGAAATCACGATGCCCGCAAGCCGCCCATAGGGCGGCATGCCAAGCGCCTGACGCTGCGCAGCTTCCGAGCGCCAGAAAGCTTCCTCATCGCCCGACAGGATCGCGCGGATCACCGGATGTTCGGGCTGGCTGGTCTGGATCAGCGCGCGCCCCGGCTTTTCCGCTCGCCCTGCCCGGCCAGAGACCTGCCGCACCAGTTGAAACACGCGTTCCGCCGCGCGCAGATCGGACCCCGACAGGCCCAGATCCGCGTCAATCACACCGACCAGTGTCAGATCGGGGAAATTATGTCCCTTGGCGACGATCTGCGTCCCGATGATGATATCCGCCTCGCCCGCTGCAATCACGGCGATCTGCTC
The DNA here is from genome assembly GCA_020832585.1 of Natronohydrobacter sp. GTDB lineage: Bacteria > Pseudomonadota > Alphaproteobacteria > Rhodobacterales > Rhodobacteraceae > Roseinatronobacter. Next base: position 1,296 of record JAFIEL010000146.1, read on the forward strand.
TCTCAGCGCGCGCGCCGTGCCGAACAGGTCAGAGGACAGCACCGCCACCCGCGCATCGGGCCAGAGCGCGCGGGCTTCTTCTTCCAGTCGCTCGACACCGGGGCCGACCGGGGCCAGACGGTCCTCTGCCCCGCAACTTGGGCAGACCGTCGGCATGGGCTTTGACGCGCCGCATTGATGGCAGACCAGCCGTTTCAGGAACCGATGCTCGACCATGCGCGCGTCGCAATCGTCGCAACCGATCTGATGGCCGCAGGCGCGACAGACCGTCAGCGGCGCATAGCCACGCCTGTTCAGGAACAAGAGCGCCTGTTCGCCTGCCGTGACACGCGCGCTCACCGCCGCTTGCAGGCTGGGCGAAATCCAGCGGCTCGAGGGGATTTCCTCTGCTCGCAGGTCGATGGTGCGCATTTCGGGCAAAGTATTCACCCCGAAGCGCGACGGCAGATCAAGGCGCGTATATTTGCCGGATTCCGCATTGGCCCATGTTTCCAGGGACGGCGTGGCCGATGCCAGGACCACCCGGCACCCCCCCATCGCCGCCCGCAGAACGGCCATGTCGCGGGCATTATACAGGACACCCTCTTCCTGTTTGTAGGAACTGTCATGTTCCTCATCCACCACGATCAGCCCCAGATCGCGAAATGGCAGGAACAGGGCAGATCGCGCGCCGACCACGAGCTGCGCCTCGCCCAAGGCAATCATATGCCAGCACCGCCTGCGTTCGCTGAGCGTGACGCCGGAATGCCATTCCGCAGGGCGCGCACCGAAACGGGCCTCTACCCGGTCCAGAAACTCTGATGACAGCGCGATTTCGGGCAGAAGCACCAACGCTTGCCGCCCCTGTGCCAGACAGGTGGCGACCGCTTCGAGATAAACCTCGGTCTTGCCAGAGCCGGTGACACCGCGCAGAAGCGTCGTGCCATATCCGCCATCGCGCAGCCCGGCGCAGAGCGCGACTGATGCCTGCCGTTGATCCTCGGTCAGATCAGGCCCGGCCCGGTCGGGGTCAAGCTTTGGATAGGGTTGGTCGCGCGGGGCCTGACGCTCGATCAGCGCGTCGGACTGCACCAGACCGCGCACCACGCCTGCGCTCACTCCAGCCGCCTGCGCCACTTCGCCCGGCGTCAGACCTGCGCCGCCAAATTCGGCAAAAACCGCCAGCACCTTTGCGCGCGCGTCAGTCATGCGCGACGGGGTAGTGTCGCCAAGATAGAGCAGTTTGCGCAAGGCAGGCCCCTGCCCCAGATCGGGCACGCGGGTTGCCAGCCGCAGCATGGCGGGCAACGGCGTCAGCGTGTATTCTGCAACACGCGCGAGGAAGTCGCGCAGTTCCGCGCGCATGGGCGCTGCGTCAAGCACACGGATGACGGGGCGAAGTTTCGCGCGCGAAACAATTCCTTCTGCCGCGCCCCAGACCACGCCGATCACGCGGCGCGGGCCAAGCGGCACTTCGACGAAAGCGCCAAGCCATGCCCCGCCTTCGGGGGCCAGATAGTCAAGCGGTCGGCCCAACGGCTCTGCGGTCAGGACGCCGCAGGGGGTTCCTTCGTCAAAAAACTCCGGGCTGTCGGGATCAGACATGGCAAAGGGGGGTTCCGGCTGGATGAGGCTTGAGGTATGACGCGCGCATCACCTGTCTGCAACCCAGAGGAAACACACGATGAAATTCTTTGTAGATTCCGCCGATGTTAGCGCAATCAGGGAGCTGAACGAGCTTGGTATGGTGGACGGGGTTACGACCAACCCCTCGATCATCCTGAAATCCGGTCGCGACATTCTGGAAGTGACAAAAGAGATTTGCGACATCGTCGAGGGTCCGGTTTCTGCCGAAGTCGTGGCGCTGGAAGCGGATGCCATGATCGCCGAAGGCCGCAAACTGGCAGAGATTGCCCCCAATATCACAGTCAAGCTGCCCCTGACATGGGATGGTCTGAAAGCCTGCAAGGTGCTGACCGGCGAAGGCAAGATGGTCAATGTGACCCTGTGTTTCTCGGCAAACCAGGCGCTTCTGGCGGCCAAGGCCGGTGCGACCTTCATCTCGCCTTTCCTGGGCCGTCTGGATGATATCGCTCTGGATGGCGTGGAACTGATCGCCGACATCCGCACGATCTATGACAATTACGGGTTCGAGACGCAGATTCTTGCGGCCTCGATCCGCTCGGTGAACCATGTTCTGGACGTGGCGCGCATCGGCGCGGATGTGATGACGGCCCCGCCGGAAGTGATCCGGAAACTGGCCAGCCATCCGCTGACCGATGCCGGACTGGCACAATTCATGAAGGATTGGGAAAAAACAGGTCAAAAAATCCTGTAACCTTTGCTATAGTCCGGACAACAAAAAACAACCCGAGCAGAAACGGACAGGCTGACACATGACAGGAATCGCTCTCCGGCCCGAAATGGCCGATGAATTTCGTGCCCGTATCATCGCGGACCCCGCCTTGGTTCTCGATGACAAGGATGTGATGCGCACGCTGGTTGCGGCCAGCGAGCGCGGCATGGGTGACAATATCATCGACCTGCGCGGGCTGGCGATGGAACGGCTGGAAGCGCGGCTTGACCGTCTGGAAGAAACGCATCGCGCCGTCATCGCCGCCGCCTATGAGAACCTGTCGGGCACGAACCAGATTCACCGCGCCATCCTGCGGATGCTTGATCCCGAGCAATTCGAGGAATTCCTGCGCAATCTGGGCCATGATGTCGCGCAGATCCTGAATGTGGATGCCATCAAGCTGGTGCTCGAAAGCCCCGATGCCGGACCCGATCCGGCGCTGGAGCGGATTTCGGATGTGCTGTGCGTGGTCAAGCCGGGTTTCATCGAGGCCTATATGAGTTCGGAGCGCGGCCCGACAACCCGACAGGTTGTGCTGCGTCAGGCGATCCCGCAAACGGATGTGCTGTACGGGACGAAGACGCCCGATCTGCGCTCTGAGGCCTGCATGCGGCTGGATCTGGGCAAGCATCGGATGGGCGGGCTGCTGGTCATGGGGTCCGACAATCCGCATATGTTCAAACCGGGTCAGGGCACGGATTTGCTGTCCTTCTTCGCAGGCATATTCGAAAGATCGATGCGCCGCTGGCTGGCATGACGCACGCCCTGCCAAGCGCGCAGATGCGCGATATGCTCGCGCTCTGGCTGGAGGGGCTGCGCGCGCTGGATGGCGCGTCAGACCATACAGTCGCGGCCTATGCGCATGATGTCGGGCAATTCCTTGGATTTCTGGCCGGGCATCTGGGCGGCGCGGCCGGGATAGATCAGCTTGCCGGGATCAGCCTGTCGGACATGCGCGCATGGATGGCGGCAGAACGGGCGGGCGGTCTGGGCAGCCGGTCACTGGCGCGCAAACTCTCGGCAGTGAAGAGTTTCGCGCGTTGGATAGCCGAGCGCGAGGGGCTTGATATTTCTGCGATCCTTGCTGCGCGCGCCCCGAAATACAGCCGCAACCTGCCCCGCCCCCTGAGTGAAGAGGCCGCGCGCGAGGTCATCGCGCTGGCCCCGCTGCAAACCCGATCAGACTGGACCGGTGCGCGCGACGCGGCTGTGATCACATTGCTTTATGGCTGCGGGCTTCGTATTTCCGAGGCATTGGAACTGACCGGGCGCGATCTGCCCCTGCGCGAGGTGCTGCGCATTCATGGCAAGGGCGGGCGCGAGCGTCTTGTGCCGCTTTTGCCGGCTGCGCGCCGGGCGGTTGATGCCTATCTGCGCATTTGCCCGCATCAGATGGCACCAGACGCGCCGATCTTTCGTGGCGTGCGTGGTGGCCCCCTGTCGCGACGCCATATCGCGAAAGTGATGGAGATGACGCGCCTGCAACTTGGCCTGCCCGCAACAGCAACGCCGCATGCGCTGCGCCATTCCTTTGCGACGCATCTGCTGGCCGCAGGCGGTGATCTGCGCGCGATTCAGGAGTTGCTGGGCCATGCCTCGCTGCAATCGACACAGGTCTATACAGCCGTGGATACCGGTCGGTTGATGGAGATTTACGCACAGTCCCATCCACGCGCACGGACGCAGGGGCAATGATTGCATGATCCACCACACTCTGGCACAGAATGTCGAGGTCGAGCAGAAGGATGATATTGCGTGAGCGCAAGCTGGAAAGCCTATCTGGTGCATCTGTTCACAGCGACAGGGGCCGTTTTCGCGATGCTGGCGCTGCTGGAAGCGACCCAAGGCGACTGGGCGATGATGTTCCTGTGGCTGGTGGTGGCCTTTATCGTTGACGGGATCGACGGGCCACTGGCGCGGCGCTACCAGGTCAAGGAACATGCGAAAACCATTGACGGTGTTCTGCTTGACCTGATCATCGACTATCTGACCTATGTTTTCATCCCGGCTTTCGCCTTGTTTCAGTCCGGTCTGCTGCCGGGCTGGACCGGGTGGATTGCCATTATCGTGATCACCTTCACCTCGGTTCTCTATTTCGCCGATACGCGGATGAAGACCTCGGACAATTCCTTTCAGGGCTTTCCAGCCTGCTGGAACATGGCCGCTGTCGTGATCTTTGCCACACAACCGGGCTTCTGGATCATCCTTGGCATCGTGGCGTTTCTTGCGATTGCCATGTTCACGCCGCTGAAATTCATCCATCCGGTGCGCACCGAGCGCTGGCGCGGGCTGTCATTGCCAATTGCGTTTGTCTGGACGGCACTGGCAGGTTGGGCGGCCTGGACAAATTTCGAGCAGCCGCAACTCGTCACGCTGGGGTTGATTGCGACCAGCCTCTATCTTGCAGGCGTTGGCATCGCACAACAACTCTTGCCGCAATCCCCCAGAACGGCATAAGGCAGAAGCCTTTCGCACTTGCGTCATGGGCGAAGCCCGCCTTATGGTCAGCCGCAGACAAGCAGGAGCGCAAAACACATGCAGATCAAGACTGTCGGAGTGGTGGGCGCGGGCCAGATGGGCTCTGGCATTGCACATGTGTTTGCGCTGGCAGGTTTTGACGTGCTGCTCAATGACATATCAGAAGATGCTTTGGCCAAAGCCGTGGCCCTGATCGACCGCAACATCGAGCGTCAGGTCACGCGCGGCAAGGTGTCTGCCGAGGACAAGGCCAGTGCAATGGCGCGCATCCGCACCACGACGAAGCTGCCAAACCTTGGCCCAACCGACCTGATCATCGAGGCCGCGACCGAACGCGAGACCGTCAAGCAGGCGATTTTCGAGGACTTGCTGCCGCATATCCAGCCGCATACGATCCTGACCTCGAACACCTCTTCGATCTCGATCACGCGGTTGGCCTCGCGCACGGATCGGCCAGAGAAATTCATGGGGTTTCATTTCATGAACCCCGTGCCGGTAATGCAACTTGTAGAACTGATCCGCGGCATTGCCACGGATGAACCGACCTACAAGACCCTTCTGGGTGTGGTCGAAAAACTGGGCAAGACGGCGGCCAGCGCCGAGGATTTCCCGGCCTTCATTGTCAATCGCATCCTGATGCCCATGATCAACGAGGCGGTGTATACGCTCTATGAGGGTGTAGGTTCGGTGAAATCCATCGACGAATCGCTGAAACTCGGCGCCAATCACCCCATGGGGCCGCTGGAGCTTGCAGATTTCATCGGGCTGGATACCTGTCTTGCAATCATGAATGTGCTCCATGACGGTCTGGCGGATACGAAATACCGCCCCTGCCCACTGCTGACGAAATATGTAGAGGCCGGCTGGCTGGGCCGCAAGACACAGCGCGGTTTCTACGATTATCGCGGCGAGGTGCCTGTGCCCACGCGCTGAACCCAGCCCTTGCCGCGTGTTTCATCTTGCCACAAATACTCAAACCGGCAGCGCGGGTTTGAAAAGCGGGC
>JAFIEL010000147.1 GCA_020832585.1 Natronohydrobacter sp.
TGGTGGAAACCCCGCAAACTGCCCTCTTTCCGCCGGATATGCGCGCCCGCTTCACCGAGACCCGGTTTCGCAAGGATGCGCGCGGCAATCGCATGGGCCAGCGGCTGATCCAGGACGGCGCAGGTTTCGGGCTGGATGCGGGGTTGAAGATCCTGTCGGAAATCATCGTCCCCGGTGACATCCAGATCACCGGCGATGGCACGCCTTTCGTGCTGCTGTCGGAATGTCAGACCACGGGCGGCTATCCCCGCATCGGCACGGTCCTGCCGTGCGACCTGCCGCGACTGGTGCAGGCCCCGCAGGGGGCTGACCTGTGGTTCCGCTTCGTCTCGCTGGACGAGGCGATCGCGCTCGAACAGGCAGAGGCCACACGCCGCGCGGGCCTGCGCCGCGCACTGCGCCCGCTGATCCGCGATCCTCATGACATCGCCGATCTGCTGGCCTATCAACTGATCAGCGGCGTGACCTGCGGCGATGAGCTGGAACGCGAGGGCGCAGGCGGTCCCGCCTCAGGCTGAGGGCCGATCCGGGCAAAGGCGCGGCCCGTGGCGGGGGGGGCAGGGCCGGCGCAGCTTTGGCCCTGATCCGCTGAAAGCCCGTCGCGCAATCTCGGCCCGCGCCGAACGTCGCGCGCTCAGGGGGTCGTGTCGGCGTAGTTTTGGGCATGGCCGACCATCTCGGCATAGTCAAAGCCGTATTGCGCGCACAGGCGCTTGGCCTCGGCCTGCCGCGCACCGGTATTCACGCCCCCCTGCGCGCGGACCAGCAGGCAGGAAATCAACCAGCCCGCTGCGTCGCGCGTGTCGGGGTGCTGCGGCTGGGCGGCAAAGGCGGTCTCAAAGATATCCAGCCCCTCGCGCAGCAGCGGCTCGGCCCGCGCCGCATCCCCGGCCTCCAGCCAGCAGGCCCCGACATTCACCGCGCTGGTGCCCAGCCGCGCGTCACCGGGGGCGAGCACCCCGCGCCGGATGCCCAGCGCCGCAGCCATTAGCCGCGCCGCCGCCCGCCCGCGCCCCTGCAAGTGCCGCGCCGTGCCGAGGTTGTTGAGGCTTTCCGCCATCGCCGCCGAGCGCCGCCCCGCCACCCGCCGCCGGATCGCCAGCGCCTGTTGATACAGGCGGATCGCCCGGTCCAGCCGGTCGCGCTGGCCGTCCCGCACCAGATCCAGCATCAACCCGCCCATCAAGTCGAGAGTGTCGGCATGATCCGCGCTGCCGCGCCGGTGCGCCTGTTGCAGCGCCAGCGCCCGGCCCAGTTCCACCTCGGCCGCATCCCAGTCGCGCAGGCGCTGATGCGCCACGCCCAGACTGGCATGGGCGACGGCGATGTCGCGGTCGGACTCGGGCAGCCCGCGCGCCAGTTTCACGCGCAAGTTCTCCTGCGCCAGCGGCAGGTAGCCGGGGTAGTCGGCGATGGCGTTCAGATAGATCCCGGCCTGATTGAGCAGATAATCCCAGGCCGCGACCGGCGGGGCTGCGGTGCTGGCGCGCAGGGCCAGCACATGCGGGGTCAGCCGGGAACTGAGGGGCCATTGCGGCGAATAGCCGGGGTTGCGGTCACCCCCCGGATACACCGCCGCCAGCAGCGCGGTGGCGGCGGGGGCCAGTTCGCCGTGATCCAGTTCGCCTCGATCCAACGCTTGCAGGCAGGCGGCACTCATGCGGTGCATGGCGCGCGCGTCTCCCGTGCCGGTCAGCAGCGACCGCGCGGCCAGTTCGGTGAACCCGGCCCGCACCTGCGCCCCATCCTGCGCCAGCGCCTGCACGGGTTCGGGGATCAGGTCGAGGACCGCGCCCCAGTTCTGCCCCCCCGGCGCATCCAGCAGCAACCACGGCCCCAGCCCTTCAGGTGCCCAATAGGCGCAGAGTTTGGCGATGGTCTGCGCATCCGCGCCAAGCTGGTCATAACTCAACCGCAGCGCGCCCATCAGCGACGTGGGATACCCCCGCATTTGGCGGCACATGCTCCAGCACCTCTGCCAGCCGTGCGCGCCCCTCGGCAAAGCCCAGGCCCTGATCATGCAGATACCCGCCCATCACGATCAGCGCCAAGGGCAGGCCGCCCAAATCCTCGGCCAATGCGCGGGCGTCTTCGGGGGCATCGTCACGCTTGGCATGGGCCATCAGCAATTGCACGCCTGCGCCAGTCGGGGTGTCAACATTCAGCACCTCGGTTTGCACCACCCCCCAACCCGGCCAGCCCGCCCCCTGCCGCGTAGTGACCAGCACATGCGCGCCAGTGGGGATCAGCCCGTCCAGATCCTTGCGGGTTTCAAGGTTGTCGAACACAATCAGCCAGGGCCGGTCCGATGATGCAATGGCGCTGACAACCTGTTGCGCGTGGTGCAATTGTGGCTGCGCGGGCGTGTCCAGCCCCAGCGAAGGGCAGGCCGCGCAAAGACCGTTGATGATATCTTGGCGGGTGGCGGCAAGTGTCCACAAGACCCCGCTGTAATCCGCAGCATGGCAGTCGACATAATAGCGCGCCAGCGTGGTCTTGCCGATCCCCCCTTGCCCCGCCAGCACCGCCCCGGAATTGACCAGCGCGACATTATGTTCCGGCGCGTCACGCAGTCTGGCGCGGATATCGGCGACCTCTGCCTCGCGGCCAAAGACTTCGACGCGATCCGGCAGGCCGATCTGGGGGATGGGTTTGGCGGGCGGGGGTGGTGGTGTTTCGTCTTTACGCTTGGCGAAAAGCCAGCGTCCGGATTTCCAGAGCCAGCCGAGAATGGCTGCAACAACAACGCCAAGGAACATCAGCACCTCAGCGATATTTGCCCAAAGCCCCCAATCCGTGAATTCAGACAATTGATCCATCATCAGCAACACCACCCTGCACCGTCACTTGTCAAGCGCACCAAAACCAGCGCGACTGGCACGCGACCGACCGTCAAGGAGTCACCCCCACCCCAGCCGCATCCGGATCCGGCGCAGCCGCGCGCGCAGGTATTGCCGCAGAAAGATCAGCGCCATCCGGGCGATCTTGGCGCGCGGAAACTCGCCGCGAAAGGTCGCGACCAGCGCATCAGGCCCGGCCTGTCCCATCCGCCGCACGGACGCATTCCATTGCGCAGGCGTGTAGCGCGCCGCGCGGGTATTCACCAGAAAACCCCATTTGTAATCGCGCTCCAGCTTGCGCCGACAGGCCCGCTCATACTCTTGCAGCGGCCCGTCCCGCCCGGTCCGGGCAGCCTCTCCCAGCTTCTCGCCCAGCAGACGCCCGAATTCGATGCAGACCCGGATCCCTTCGCCCAGCGTGGGCGTCGCGAAATTGGCGCTGTCACCCACCCGGATCACCCGGCCAAAGACCAGCCGCGCGTCATAGGCGACCGAGGGCAGGATCCCGCTATGCACGACCAGCGGCGGCCCCTGCAGGTCCAGCCCCATCCGCGCCAGATAGGCCCGGTCCGTCACCACCGCATCCAGGAGCGCGCGCGGCGAGGCGTCGGTGTCAGGCTGGATTACCCCCACCCCGATGCGCAACGTCCCATGCGCCGTGCCAAAGGCCCAGCCATAGCCCGCAGGCACCTTGCGCCCGACAAAGGCAATGACACGGTCATCGGCATTGCGGCCCAGCGGGTATTCATATTCGGTGCCGACCGCCAGCCGTTCGGGCTTGGCCACCAGCCCCAGCGCGTCCAGCACCGCGAAATGCCAGCCCGATCCATCGACGACATAGCGCGACACGACCCGCTGCTCAGGCCCGCCGCGCGCGCGGACCGTGCTCTCGTAGCGCCCGTCCTCGCGCAGCCGCGTCGTCAGGAACTTGGTGGCCATCAGCAATCTGCGATTCTTGTGGTCCGATTGCCGCGCCAGCCATTGATACAGTTTCGGCGTATCGAGTATCACCGGGATCTCATCCCCCAGCTCGATCAGCGCATGTTCCTTGTCGGCAAACACCTCATTGCTGCGCATGCGCTTGTACATCCCTTCGGGAATGCCCAGCCGCTCTACATCCTGCATCCAGCACGCGCCCGATGTGCGCACTGGCAGACCGATCTCGCGATCCTGATGCACGATGATACTCGCAAGTTCATCGGGCAGGCTTGCAGCGACCGACAGCCCCGCCGGACCTGCGCCGACGATCAGCACGTCGCAACTCAGGGTCGTCTCGTTCATAGGGTTGTCCTGTCCACAACAACCCGCCAGATACCTCGTCCCGGCAGGCTTCAGGCAAGCTACACAGGCCGCGCGGCCCTGTCCATATCAGGAAGCGCGACCTGCGCCCCCTGGCAACATGCTTAACCTTCATTAACGAAAAGTTAACAAAGCCCTTGACCATTGCCTGCAGGATCGGCGATAGCCGTCACATGTTTAGGTTTTGTTCACTTTTGGCGGCCATGCTGCTCGCCCTTCCACTCTGGGCCGCGCAACCCGAGATCACCGGTCCTGCGCGGATCATCGACGGCGATACGCTCGACATTGCCGGAAAACGCATCCGCATCGGGGGAATCGACGCCCCCGAACGCAACGAGCGCTGCCGCGACGCGGCAGGCCGCGCCTGGCGCTGCGGGGCCTGGGCCACCGAACAGGCGAAACGTCTGGTCGCAGGGCAGACGCTGACCTGCCTCGACCTTGGCGAGCGTACCCATGATCGCATTGTCGGGCGCTGCTATCTGGGCGGGCGCGACCTTGCCGTGACGCTGATCGAACTGGGGGCCGCGCGCCCCTGCCTGCGGTTTGCGCGCGCGCAAGGGCAGGACCAGACCTATCTGCAGGCCCAGGCCGTGGCGAAAGCCGAACAGGCCGGAATCCATGCCGGTCCACTGAACCCGGAAGCCAGCTTTTGTGACCCGACCCCGCGCGCGGAACGGATCACCCCGACCTCTGCGCCGGCAGGCGAATGTGTGATCAAGGGCAATGTCTCGGCCAATGGGCGGATCTATCACATGCCCGGCCAGCGCGATTATGACCGTGTGACCATGCGCAGCCCGGAAACCCGCTGGTTCTGCTCCGAGGCCGAGGCCCGCGCCGCAGGCTGGCGGCCCGCGCAACGCTGAACCGGACCGGGCAGGGTGGACGACATCCCACCAGTCCCGCACGCAAAGACACCCAGCACGCCAGGACAGCCCGCAAAAGAAAAACCCCCGCAGGCCAGGCCTTCGGGGGTCGCTCTCTGGCCTCAGGGCGCAAAACCCCACAGACCGGATGTCCGCTGTCTCAGAGACCGCCTTCGCGCTGCGCCTTCTTGCGCGCTAGCTTGCGCGCACGGCGGATCGCTTCCGCTTTCTCACGGGCTTTCTTCTCGGATGGCTTCTCGAAATGCTGCTTGAGCTTCATCTCGCGAAACACACCTTCACGCTGGAGTTTTTTCTTCAGCGCCCGGAGAGCCTGATCGACATTATTGTCGCGAACCGATACCTGCATGTGGTTTTCACCACCTTTCCAAGTTAGAGTTGCATCATATAGCAGGAAGCGCTCGCCTAGCAGAGCTTGCGGATTATGTCCAGCGCCAAGCGAGACCTGCCCGAAAACGGAGTGCCACAGATGACCGAGACCCGCGACCAGATCCTCGACGCCGCCGTGATGCATGTGCCCTTTGACGGCTGGGGCGACACAGCCCTGCGCGCGGCTGCCACGGATTGCGGCATCGACTTTGCCACCGCGCGCGCGCTTTTCCCGCGGGGCGGCGTCGATATGGCACTGGCCTATCACCAGCGCGGCGATGCCCGGATGGCCGCGCGACTGGCCGCGACCGACCTGAGCGCGCTGCGCTTTCGCGACCGCGTGGGTTTTGCCGTGCGCGCAAGGATCGAGGCCGCAGAGGACCGCGAACTCGTGCGCCGTGGCTCCACGCTTTTCGCGCTGCCCCCCTATGCGGCGGATGGCGCGCGCGCGATCTGGGGCACAGCGGATCTGATCTGGACGACCCTTGGTGACAGTGCAGAGGATTACAACTGGTACACCAAGCGCCTGACGCTCTCGGGCGTCTATTCCGCGACAGTCCTGTTCTGGCTGGGCGACACCAGCGCAGACGCGCAGGAGACATGGAATTTCCTTGACCGCCGCATCGACGGGGTGATGCAATTCGAAGAGGTCAAGCGCGCCGTGGAACGCAACCCGCTGGGCCGCGCCCTGACCGCAGGCCCGCGCGCGATCCTGTCCTGCATCCGCGCCCCGCGCCGCGATGTGGCACAGGATCTGCCCGGCTCCCTCCGCCCGACCGCGCCGCAACAGGGTTGACGCGCGCCCGATTGCGCCGCAGGTTGCGCGCCGTAAGGAAACGGGGCGAGACGGAAGAATGGCAGTCGGAACGGAAATCGTCACATGGGTCGATGGCCAGTGGCACAAGGGCAATGCCCCCATCATCGGCGCGGCCGATCATGCGGCATGGCTGGGCTCTCAGGTCTTTGACGGCGCACGGCAATTCGAGGGCCAGCGCCCCGATCTCGACCTTCATTCCGCGCGCATCATCCGCTCGGCCGAGGCGATGGGGATGGTCGCGCCGGTCGACGCCGCCACAGTGCAGGGGCTGCTGGAAGAAGGCTGCAAGCTTTTCGCGCCCGACGCGGCCCTCTATCTGCGCCCGATGATGTGGTCGCGCGAGTCCACCCCCGGCATCATCGACGCGGTGCCAGAGGCGACAGGCTTCGCCATCTGCATCGAAGCCCTGCCCATGCCGGAACCGGGCAGCTTCTCGCTGACCGTCTCGCCCTATTGCCGCCCGCGCCCCGACATGGCGCTGACCGAGGCCAAGGCAGGCTCGCTCTACGCCAATAACGCCCGCATCATGGCGGATGCGCGCAAACGCGGCTATTCCAACGCATTGTCGCTCGATGTGAATGGACATGTGGCGGAAACCGCCTCGACCAATGTGTTCATGGTCCGCGACGGGGTGGTGTTCACGCCGGTCCCCAATGGCATGTTCCTGAACGGGATCACGCGCCAGCGCGTGATCGGCCTCTTGCGCGCCGACGGGGTTGAGGTGATCGAGACCACGCTGACACTGACGGATTTCGACGCGGCAGAAGAGATTTTCGTGACCGGCAATATCGCCAAGGTCATGCCGGTCGCGCGCTATCTCGACCGCGATCTGG
>JAFIEL010000148.1 GCA_020832585.1 Natronohydrobacter sp.
ACCCGTTCAATGCGATTGTGACCCCGCGCCCGATTGGCTGGATTTCGACGCGGGGCGCGGATGGGCGCGAAAACCTTGCGCCCTACTCGTTTTTCAATGCGGTCGCCTATGTGCCACCGCAGGTGATGTTTGCATCCACCAGCGCGAAACCGGATCGGGACGGCACGAAGGATTCAGTGGCAAATATCCGCGACACGGGCGTGTTTTGCGTGAATGTGGTGGAATTTGCCGCGCGCGATGCGATGAATGCGACATCAGGGCCCTGGCCGCGCGAGGTGGATGAGTTCGATCATGCCGGGATCGCGCGCGAAGACTGCCGGATGATCGCGGCGTCACGCGTGGCGGGGGCACCTGCGGCGCTGGAATGTCGGATGACGCAGATCGTGCCGCTGGAGGGGGCGGCGAATTTTCTGGTGCTGGGCGAAGTGGTGGGCGTGCATCTGCGCGAGGATTGTCTGGTGGATGGGGTGTTCGATATCACACGTTTCCGCCCGCTCGCGCGGTGTGGCTATCGCGATTATGCGGTGGTGGAAGAAGTGTTCAGCCTGCGGCGGCCGGGGGAGTGAGCGGCGGACCGTAGGGTGCGTGGCGCGCAGCTTACTTACCGTCGCCCCTGATATTTCTGCCAGACCCAGAGCAGCACCAGCGACCCCAGAAGCGCGATCACGAACGCGCCGATCCAGCCTGCCGAGGTCATCAGGAAGCGAAAGCCCATGCCCCCGATGACCGCACCCAACACGCCGATCACCATTGCCGTGGGCAGGTCGGTATCCATGCGCATCAGGCGGGTGGCCACGACGCCTGCGAGGGCACCCACGACGATCAGAAGGACCAGCGGCATGGTCTCAGGCCCCGGTCTCAGCGGCGATTTGTGCCGCTGACTTGCGCCCGCGTTCGGTCGCGGATTTCAACTGACCGCAGGCGGCCATGATGTCCTCGCCGCGCGGGGTGCGGATGGGGGAGGCATAGCCTGCCTTGTGGACGATATCGGCAAACGCCTCGATCCGCGCCCAGTCGGAGCGCTGATAGGGGGCACCGGGCCATTCATTGAAGGGGATCAGGTTGATCTTGGCCGGGATGCCCGCGATCAGTTTCACCAGACGGCGCGCATCGGCGTCGCTGTCGTTCACGTCCTTGAGCATGACATATTCAAAGGTGATGCGTTCGCTGTTCGACAGGCGCGGATATTCGCGCAGCGCGTCCAGCAGCGTCTTGATGTTCCAGCGTTTGTTGATCGGCACCAATTGGTCGCGCACTTCGTCTGTTGTCGCGTGGAAGCTGATGGCGAGCAGGCAGCCAATCTCGGTCGCGGTGCGGGCGATTTCGGGGACGACGCCGGAGGTGGAGAGCGTGATGCGGCGGCGCGAGATCGACAGCCCCTCGCCATCCATCACGACTTTCATCGCATCGCGCACATTGTCGAAATTATAGAGCGGCTCGCCCATACCCATCAGCACAACATTGCTGACAAGGCGGGTTTCATCTTTCGGGGCGCCGGGCTGGGGCCATTCGTTCAGGTCGTCGCGGGCAACCAGCACCTGTCCCACGATTTCGGCGGCGGTCAGGTTGCGCACCAGTTTTTGCGTGCCAGTGTGGCAGAAGGAACAGGTGAGCGTGCAGCCCACCTGAGACGAAATGCACAGCGTGCCGCGATTTTCCTCGGGGATATAGACGGCTTCGACCTCATGCCCGCCCGCAATGCGCAACAGGTATTTGCGGGTGCCATCGTCGGAGATCTGGCGGGTGACGATTTCGGGGCGGCTGATTTCGAAATGCTCGGCCAGATCGGCGCGATAGGCTTTTGCCAGATTGGTCATCGACGCGAAATCCTGCACGCCCCAATGATAGATCCATTGCCAGATCTGGCCCACGCGCATTTTCGCCTGTTTCTCTGGCGTGCCATGGGCGATCAGGGTTTCTGCCAGTTGCGCGCGCGTCAGGCCCACAAGGTTCAGCTTGCCACCTTCGGGCAATTTGCGCGGGATCGTCAGCACGTCCTGCGTGATGGGGGCGGTGGTGGACATCGTGGCCTCTGGCTATGGGTCTGAGGGCACCATATAGCAAGGCCGGGCGCCGTTTTACAGGGCTGACGGTGTGAAAAGCGCAGGCTATGCCAGCCAGTCGCGGAATTCGTGGATCACCTGCGCGTAGGTCTGGCGTTTGAAGGGCACGATAGAGTTGAGCATCTCGTCTGCGCCGATCCAGCGCCATTCGGAAAATTCGGGGTGTTCGGTCGCCAGATTGATCTGATGATCGCCGCCCAGGTAGCGCATCAGGAACCAGCGCTGTTTCTGGCCGCGAAAGCGCCCGCCCCAGATGGTCGGCACCATTTCGGGGGGCAGGTCATAGGCCAGCCAGTCGGCAGTTTCCGAGAGCGGCGCGACCAATGCGGGCGAGACCGAGATTTCCTCTTCCAACTCGCGCAGCGCCGCAATCCCCGGATTCTCGCCCGGATCAATGCCGCCTTGCGGCATTTGCCAGGCGGGTGTCGGGCTGTCGATGCGTTGGGCGGCGAAGATCAACCCCTTGGGGTTTATCATCATCACGCCCACGCAGGGACGATAGGGCAGTTTTGCCGCCTGATCGGGCGTCATCACTGGCCGTTCAGCGCCGAAAGCCCGCGCAGGATGTCGAGCGCATAGGCCAGTTGGTAGTCATCCTGCCGCAGACGGGCGACTTCTTCGACCTTGCGGCGTTCCTCTTCCATCTGGCGCTGTTCGTCTTCGGACATGCCACGATTGTCGAGCCGCCCGCGCAGGTCATTTTCGGACCGTGTGGGGCGCGGAGCTTCATCGGCTTCCTCGATCGGGGCGCGACGGGGTTGTTCCACCATGATATCGGGCGACACGCCCAGCGCCTGAATCGAGCGGCCCGAAGGCGTGTAATAGAGCGAGGTCGTCAGCCGGATCGCGCCATCGCCGCGCAGCGGCATGACGGTCTGGACCGAGCCCTTGCCGAAGCTGCGCGTGCCCACGACGATGGCGCGGCGGTGATCCTGCAACGCGCCTGCGACAATTTCAGAGGCCGAGGCCGAGCCGCCATTGATCAGCACGACCAGCGGCAGCCCCTCGATCAGGTCGCCGGGTTGGGCGTTGAAGCGTTCCCCTGCCCCTTCGTCGCGGCCACGGGTCGAGACGATCTCGCCCTGTTCAAGGAAGGCATCGGTCACGCGGATGGCCTGTGTCAGCAAGCCGCCGGGATTGTTGCGCAGATCCAGCACGACGCCGCCGACATTTTCAATGCCGCCCAACTGTTCGATCGCGCCGCCCAGTTCGTCGCGCATGGAGGGGAAGGTCTGTTCGTTGAAGGTGGTCAGGCGCAGCACGACGATATCGCCCTCGATCCGGGTGCGCACGGCCTGAAGCCGGATCGTGTCGCGGATGATCGACAGTTCGAACGGTTCTGCCGCGCCTTCGCGCACCACGGTAATGATGATCTCGGACCCGACCGGGCCGCGCATCATGTCGACGGCCTGCGCCAGCGTCAGCCCCAGCACGGATTCGCCATCGACATGCGTGATCAGGTCGCCCGGTTCCACGCCCGCCTTGTCGGCGGGGGTGCCATCCATGGGGGTAACGACCTTGATGAAGCCGTCTTCCTGCGTCACCTCGATCCCCAGGCCCCCGAAAGAGCCGCGCGTCTGGGTGCGCATGTCGTCGAAATCATCGGGTGCCATATAGCCCGAATGGGGGTCGAGTGACATCAGCATACCGTTGATCGCCGCTTCGACCAGCTTGGCAGTGTCGGGTTCGTCTACATATTGATTGCGGATACGCTCGAACACCTCGCCGAACAGGTCGAGTTGCTCATAGACCGAGGTCGAATTGCCCCGTTCCTGCGCCAGCAGCGGACCGGCTACCTGCGTCGCAAGAATTGCGCCGCCCATGATCCCGCCGATTGCCGCCATCACGAATCTGTTCATGCCATCATCCTATCCTGACCAGCCCCTGCGCCTGCCCTGTCTGCGCCAGCCGGTACCTGTTACCCCCCAGTGAAGGCGAACCAGGACGCCGGGTCAATGGGGTTTCCGTCTTCTCGAAGCTCAAAATAGAGTGTTTCGCTACGGATGCCAGAGGCGCTCTCGGAAAGCTGAGCAGCGGGCATGCTGCCCAGTGGCGCGCCTGCGGGCAGGATCTCTCCGGTCTCGACCAAGGTGGTGCCCAGACCGGACAGAACCATCAGGATCGCCTCTGCCGGTTCGAGAATGACGACCTGTCCGTGACCGGCCAGCGGCCCGGCATAGCGCACCGTCGCGGACCAGGGCGCAGTCACCAGCGCTTCGGGGGCGGTGGCGAGGATCACGCCCTGACGGGTGATCCCGGCAGCGTCGGGCTGGTTGAACCCGTGCAGCAGCGTCGCGCGCACGGGCGCGGGCAAGCTGCCGCGCGCATCGCGGAACCCGGCGGCGGGCGTGTCATGGCGCTGCACGGCACCTTGCTGCAATTCCTGCGCGAAATCGTCCAGCGTGGCGGCATTGAGCGCGAGAATGGACAGTTGATCGGGGTCATCGACCAGCCGCTTGGGCAAAGGGCCGCGATCCGAGATGGCCTGCGCAAGTGCGATGCGCGCATCCTGCGCGGCGACAAGCCCTTGTTCCAGCGCCAGAAGCCCGAATTGCCGCGCGCGACGCAGCGCGCGCAGATCGTCGAGCGCGTCGCGCAACTGGGCCACATCGCGGGCCAGTGCCGGGGTGACATCGCCGAGCAGCATCGCGGCGCGGGCGGTGGCGAGTGCGCCTTCGGGATGGACAAGGGCAAGGCTGTCATCGACGCGTTCGGTTGCCATAAGCACGCTGAGAAGCCGTGTCACGCGGGCGGCATCGGCGGAAAACTGGCGCGTGAGCGCGGCTTCGCGCAACTGCGCCTCGCGCAGCCCGTCGCGCAGGGAAACAAGCCCGTCCTCATAGGCCTGAATCGTCTGGCTGAGGGCCGCGATCTGGTCGCGCCCGCCGGTTGCGGCCTGCATCGCGCTGGTGGCGGCTTCGAGCGCGCGGGCGGCGGCGGTGGCGCGTTCGGCCGGGTCGGCCTGCGCCGTGCTGGCCCAGATCAGGCAGGCTGCAAGAGCGAGGCCGCGCCGCATCAGCTTGTGATCAGGCTTTGGCCCGTCATCTCGGGCGGGGGTTCCAGCCCCATGAGCGTGAGCACGGTGGGCGCGATATCGGCCAGACGGCCATCGCGCAGGCGCGCGCCCTCTGGCCCGCCGATCAGGACAACCGGCACGGGGTTGAGCGTATGCGCGGTATGCGCGCCGCCAGTCTCTAGGTCGATCATGGTTTCGCAATTGCCGTGATCGGCGGTGAGCAGCATTGCACCGCCCTGCCCTGCCAGCGCGTCAAGGGCGGCGCCAAGCTGGGCATCGACGGCCTCATTCGCGCGACAGGCGGCGGCAAGATCGCCAGTATGGCCCACCATGTCGGGATTGGCGAAATTCACCACGATCAGGTCATAGCGGGCGTTGATGACTTCGACCAGTTTCGCGCCCACTTCGGCGGCGGCCATCTCTGGGGCCAGGTCATAAGTCGCGACCTTGGGGCTTTGGGGCATGTGGCGGTCCTCAAGCGGTTCAGGGTCTTCCTTGCCACCATTGAGGAAGAAGGTGACATGGGGGTATTTCTCGGTCTCTGCCAAGCGAAACTGGCGCAAACCATGCTGCGCGACCCAAGCGCCGAGCGTGTTGGTGATCGCGCGTTTGGGAAAGACCGTGGCCATGAAGGCGTTATGCGCGTCGGAATATTCGACCATGCCCAGAAGCGCGGACCATGCCGGGGGCTGGCCCCGGTCAAACCCGTTGAAACTGGGGGCCCCAAGGGCTGCGAGGATTTCGCGGGCGCGGTCGGCGCGGAAATTCAGGCAGAAGAAGCCATCACCGGGTTTTGCGCCCGTGTAGCCGTCGATCACGGTGGGGGCGATGAATTCGTCATTCTCGTTGCGGGCATAGGCGGCGGCGACGGCTTCGGATGCGGAAGCCGCGCGCGCGCCTTCGGCGCGGATGATGGCGCGATAGGCGCGTTCGACCCGGTCCCAGCGATTGTCGCGGTCCATCGCCCAGTAGCGCCCGATGACCGTGCCGATGCGGGTGTCGTCGGTGAGATGCGTTTCCAGATCACGCAGGAAACGGTCGGCGCATTTCGGGGCCACATCACGCCCGTCGGTGATGGCATGGATCACGACCGGGATGCCGTGGGCACCGAGCGCGGCAATGGTCGCTTTCAAATGTTCAACATGACCATGCACACCGCCATCGGAAACCACAGAGAAAACATGGGCCGTTCCCTTGGTCGCTTGCAGTTTTTCAACAAACGACTGGATGGCAGGGGTGGTGGCGAAAGACCCGTCCTCGATCGCGAGATCGATCTGGCCCAGATCCATCGCGACCACACGACCTGCGCCGATATTGGTGTGGCCCACTTCGGAATTGCCCATCTGGCCCGAGGGCAGACCCGCATCGGGGCCATGCGTGATCAGGGTCGCATTGGGGCAGTCGCGCATCACGCGGTCGAAATTCGGGGTCGCGGCCTGAGCCACGGCATTGCCTTCGCGGGTGGGCGAGAGCCCCCAGCCATCGAGGATGCACAGGACGACAGGTCTGGTCATGGCGAGCCCTTTCTTTGGCGGGGTGCCGGGGGCGCGGTGCGCCCCCAGTGGGAGTATTTGGGGCAAGATGAAACAGCTTAGCCCTTGACCCGGCGGTTGCGGGCGGCGAGCAGTTTCAGGCGCAGCGCGTTGAGCTGGATGAAACCTGCGGCGTCTTTCTGATCGTAGGCGCCTGCGTCTTCCTCGAAGGTGACATGGGCTTCGGAGTAGAGGCTGTGATCGGACCAGCGGCCAATCGTGCGCACATGACCCTTGTAGAGTTTGAGCCGCACCGTGCCGGTGACATGCTCCTGGCTCTTGTCGATGAGGGCTTGCAGCATCTCGCGTTCGGGCGAGAACCAGAAGCCGTTATAGATGAGTTCGGCGTAGCGCGGCATGAGGCTGTCCTTCAGATGGCCCGCGCCCGAATCGAGCGTGATCTGTTCGATACCACGAT
>JAFIEL010000009.1 GCA_020832585.1 Natronohydrobacter sp.
GGGCGTCGCCGGGGGGCCCCCCCGGGGCGCCCCCCGCCTGCGGGCGTGGCGCTGTGTCGTCATGTGGACCTTGTGGCGCTGGCCGAACGCGATCTGTTGGCGCTGCTGCCGGGCCAGGCTGGCCCTGCGACGCGGGTTACGCTGTCCATCGCGGTCAATTCCGACAGTCTGGCGACATGGTTCCTGCCCGCGATCTGCGATCATGCCCGTGCTCAGGGACTGCTCCTGAATATCGCGGTGGATGACGAGGAGCACACCGCCGACTGGCTGAAGGCCGGGCGGGTTCTCGCGGCGGTGACGACGCTGGAAAAGCCGGTGCCGGGGTGCAATGCGGTGCCGCTGGGGGCGTTGCGCTACCATGCCACAGCCAGCCCGGATTTCATGGCGCTGCATTTCGCGGATGGGGTGCGTGCGTCCACGCTGGCCCATGCGCCTGCACTGACCTTCAACCAGAAAGACCAGTTGCAGCAGGACTGGCTGCGCGCGCGATTCGGGCGCGGGGGGGCGGGGCCGGTGCATTGGCTGCCCTCGACCGAAGGGTTCGTGACAGCGGCGCTGGCCGGTCTGGGCTGGGGGATGAACCCGGCGCTGCTGGTGGCCGCGCATCTGCAGGCAGGGCGGCTGGTGGAGCTGATCCCGGGTGCCGTGCTGGACCGCCCGCTGTTCTGGCAGATCAACCGGCGGGTGGCGGGGCATCTGGAGGGGGTGACGCGCGCGCTGCGGGGGTATGCGCGGGGGGTGTTGGTGGGATGAGGGGGCGTTCGAGGCCCTTGCGGACAGTCACAGGATCTAGCCCAGGCGCGGGAACAAGGCGCGTTTGCCCGGCAATTCCAGCGCATTCAGGCGCGACGCCGGGTCAATGATGTCGTCATCCTGCTCTGCCATGCCATGAAGGCAGACCATTTTTTCGCCCATATTCCGCGCTAACCTCTTGGCATGACAGTCAGGAATGCTGCATGAAATCCGTTCTCGAAATTCCGGGCCTCGATCCGCGGCTTGCGTTGCTGGTGATCTATTCGACCCTGTTGACGGCTGTGTTCTTCAGCCTGCCCTATGCCGGGGTCATCCTGTTTCAGGGCGAAGTGATCGGCGCAGTGGTCACTTTTGTGGTCAGCGCGCCGTCGCTGATGGCGGGCGGGGTCTTGCTGCTGCCCTGGACATTGCCTGCTGTGGTGGTCGTCTGGGCGTTTTGCAGGGTGGTGTTGTGGTGGTCGGGGCTGTCGGAATTGCGCGCGAGCCAGATTGCCGCCGCGCTGGCGGGGATGATGGTGGTGCCGTTGTCCTTGCAACTGCATCTGGGACAGTCGATCCCGGACATGATCCCGGTTCCCCGCTCGTCTTTCTGGGAGTTGGGACGCGAGGAAGCGCCACTTGCGCTGTGGTTGACGTATCTGGCCCCGGCGCTTGCAGGCTATCTGGCGGCCACGATGGTCTATCGCGTGCCGTTCAGCCCGGTCTGGCCAAGGGGGCGTGCGGGCTAGGGGCGCGCGCGCTTATTCATCCTTCGTGCGCCCGGCGAACAGGTCTTCCAGATCGGGGTCGTGGATTTCCTCCTCGATGATCTCGACAATCGCTTCATCCTGCGAAATGTCCTGCGCGGCGGTGGTGGCTTCGGGTTCGGCCTCTGGCATGTCCTGCGCCAGGGTGATGGTCAGCCCCGCCGAGGACAGGCCCTTGCCCGCGCGTTCAAGGGCGTTGACGGTCAGGCGCAATGCCTCGCCCCGGCCTGCGTTGAAATTGGTCTGTGCCGGGTCGATCCAGCCCGCGCAGGTGAATTTCGCCGCCCCGTCCGCGACATCGGTCAGCCAGACAGCCGGGCCGGGGTCATCAAGGATGAAATCGGCGTCGAGCATGGCCTGCAGCATGATCTGGCGCGCGCCGCTGAGATTGCCGGGGTTGGACACCGAGAGGGTGAAGGTGAAACGGCGCTGGGGATGGCGGGAGAAATTGGTGATCTTGGACTTGAACACGGTCGCATTGGGGATGCGGACATGGTTGCCATCGGCGGTCAGCAGGATGGTCGCGCGCGAGGTCAGGCGCACGACGAAGCCCTGATCGCCGCCGATATCGACGAATTCGCGCGGGCGGAAGGGGGTGCGCAGCGAGAGCATGATCGAGGCGATGAAATTCTCGACCGTATCGCGCACGGCAAAGCCCACGGCGAGGCCCACGATCCCCATTGCGCCGAAGACCTTGGTCATCAGCGCGCCCGCGCCCATGATGTCGAGAAAGATCATCAGCCCGGCCAGAATGGCGATCAGGCGGATGATCTGGCGCAGCACATCGGCCATGAATTCATTGGGCGCGATCCGGTCCCAGGGCCAGTGCAGTTTTGCGATCTGGAAGCCCGCCCACGTCAGGGCCAGCCCGGTGAGGGCCGCGACCAGCAGGACGGGGGTGGCGTTGATGCCCGCAAGCAGCCTGCGCCAGAGCCGGTCTGCGACAGGGGCCACGCGTTCGGCCACATCAAGGCTGACCTCGACCCGGTTTTCGACGGCAACGACCCCGTCGATGCGCGCGGCGATCTGGTTCAGCGCGTCCTGCTTTTCGGGATCGACGGTGCGTCCGGTGAAGATGACGACACCGCCGCGCACCTCGACCCTGACATTCTCGTAGCCGCGCAATTCGGTGAGCAGCTCTTCGAGCCGGCGCAGGATGCGCAGATCATCGCTGGCCCCGGTCTGCACGCCGATGGGCAGGTCGGTCAGGCCGATCCCGTCATTGGTCTGGGCCTGAAGCGGGGGTGCGGCGAGCATGCAGAGCAAGCAGATAAGGACAAGGCGCAACATGGTGAATGTCTTTCTGTGTCGAAATTCCTGCCAGCCTAGCCGAGACTGCGCAAACTGCCAGTGATTTGCGCCATTGCGCGGCATGTTGCAGAAATACAAGTGTGCGGTCGTGTGCCGGAAGCGGGCTTTCCTTCGCCGCTTTGCAGCATATCATGTGCGGTGACGCGTCTTTTCAGGGCCTTTGCCATATGCCGCCACTTCAGGACCATCCGAATCGCTATGCGCTGGTGAACGAGCTGCATGCGCGCCCTGCGGCCAAGGTTTCCGTTCCGGGGGTTGCGGTGTTCATCGCGCTCAAGCCCGAGCGCGAGGCGGCCAAGCGCGACCGGGCGCGGGACCGGGCGCATTTGCTGGCGCTTCTGGACCGGCATGGCGCGGGGCATCCGGCGCCAGAGGCGACGCATCATTCCTCTGACCTGGGGCGGCATCACCTGAAATGGGAGAGCCATACCGAGTTCGTGACCTACACAGCCTTCGAGCAGGGGCAGGCGGCGCGGCCCTTCGATCCGGCGGCTTTTGATGTGTTTCCCGAAGCGTGGCTGGGGGATGCGCAGGGCACGCGCCTGACCTCGATCATCTTCCAGATCGAGGAGATGCCCGAGAACCGGCGCGCGGTGTCAGAGAAGCTGATGGAATGGTTCGTGCCTGAAAGCCTGGCCGCGGCCTATGTGCTGGATGGCAGTGCGATCATTGCCAGTGATTTCCGCATTGACCGTGCAGGCCATGTGCGCATGGCGGTATTCGCGAAGCCGGGCATTGGCGGGCGGCGTGTGGGCCGGATCATCCAGCGGCTGTGCGAGATCGAGACCTATACGACGATTTCGATGCTGGGACTGTTTCGCGCGCGGGGGCTCTCGGCGCAGATGAATGTGCTGGATGATGAATTGACGCGGCTGACCCGCGCGATGACCGCGCCCGACTCGCGGTCGGACGAGACGCTGGACGCGCTTTTGGGGATTTCGTCCGAGCTGGAGAACATGATGGTCGAATCCTCGTTCCGCTTTGGCGCGACCGGGGCTTATGAGGCGCTGGTGCAGCAGCGGATCGAAGTGCTGCGCGAGGAACGGTTCGAGGATCGCCAGTCGCTGCATGAATTCATGACCCGGCGCTATGATCCGGCGATGCGGACGGTCAAATCCGCCGAACTGCGGCTGACCAAGATGGCCGAACGCGCGATGCGGGCAGGGCAATTGCTGGGCACGCGGGTGGATGTCGAACGCTCAAGCCAGAACCAGAAACTGCTGGAAAGCATGGACCGGCGCGCGGATCTGCAATTGCGGCTGCAGAACACGGTCGAGGGGTTGTCGGTGGTGGCGATCAGCTATTACGCGGTCAATCTGGTGGCCTATGTCGTCATGCCCTTTGTCGAGCCGCTGGGGGTGTCCAAGACCGTCGCCATGGCGGTTCTGGCGCCTGCGGTGGTGCTGGGCGTCTGGGGCATGGTGCGGCGGATACGGCACCATTTCGAATGAGGGCGTGGTGACAGGGCGGTCAGGACAGCATCCCTGCAAAGGTCAGGCGGCGCGATCTGCGGTGAATTGCAACCGCGCGAGGCGTGCATAAAGCCCGCCTTGGGCCACCAGTTCGTCATGCGTGCCGGTCGCGATGATGCGCCCTTCGTCAAAGACCACGATCCGGTCGGCTTGTTTCACCGTCGCAAGACGGTGCGCGATGACGATGGTGGTGCGGTCTTTCGACAGGTGATCGACGGCGCGTTGGACGGCGGCCTCTGATTCTGCGTCAAGCGCGCTTGTGGCTTCATCCAGCAGCAGGATCGGTGCATCGCGCAGGATGGCGCGCGCAAGGGCAACGCGCTGGCGCTGTCCGCCTGACAGCATCACGCCGCGTTCGCCCAGTTCGGTCGCATAGCCTTCGGGCAGTTTCGCGATGAAAGCATCGGCATCGGCGGCGCGGGCGGCGGCGATCACGTCATCGTCGGACGCATCGGGGCGGCTGAAGCGGATGTTTTCCATTGCGGAACTGGCAAAGATCACCGGGTCTTGCGGCACCAGCGCGATGGCCTGCCGGAAATCGCTGCGCGCCATGTCGCGCAGATCCACGCCGTCGATATAGATGTGCCCCTTGAGCGGGTCATAGAAGCGCATCAGGAGTTGCAGGATCGTCGTCTTGCCTGCGCCAGACGGGCCGACCAGCGCCACGGTTTCGCCCGGTGCGACATGCAGCGACACATCGTCAAGGGCCTGCTGGCCGGGGCGGGTGGGGTAGTGGAACTGCACGGCGTCGAAACTGACAGCCCCGCGTGTGGGGCGTGGCAGCGGGCGAGGGTTGCCTGGGTCTTGCACATTGTCCACGGCGTGCAGAAGTTCCACCAGCCGTTCCGTCGCCCCGGCGGCACGCTGGAGTTCCGACCAGATTTCCGACAGCGCGCCGACCGAGCCTGCGACGATCACCGCATAGATCACGAATTGCGCCAATTCGCCGGGGCTCATCACCCCCGCGGCCACATCGCGCGCACCGACCCAGAGCGTGCCGAGGATGCCCGCGAAAACAAGGAAGATCACGATCACGGTCAGCAGCGCGCGGGTGAAGATACGGCGGCGGGCCACGTCGAAGCTGGTTTCGGTCACGCTGTCGAAAGCGGCGCGGCTGGCAGCTTCATGGGTGTTGGCCTGCACGGTCTGCACCGCCGAGAGCGCCTCGGAGGCATTGCCGGAGGAGGCCGCGATCCAGTCCTGATTTTCGCGGCTCAGGCGGCGCAGCTTACGGCCCATCACCACAATCGGCACGATGATGGCGGGCACCATCAGCAGAACAAATCCCATCAGCTTGGCCGAGGTCAGACCCAGGAGCACCAGCCCGCCAAGGAGCGTGAGCGCATTGCGCAGCGCGATCGAGACGGAAGATCCCACGACCGACTGAATCAGCGTGGTGTCGGTGGTCAGGCGCGAGAGCACCTCGCCGGTCATGATGCGTTCATAAAAGGCGGGCGAGCGATCGATCACGCGGGCGAAGAGCGCCTTGCGGATATCAGCCACCAGACGTTCGCCCAGACGGGTCACGAAATAGTAGCGCAGCCCGGTGCCAAGTGCGAGCAGTCCGGCAAGGCCGAAAGCGCCCGCGAAATACTGGTTCAGGAGCATCATCTCGCGCGCTTCGAACCCGTCCACGACGCGGCGCACCGCAAGCGGCAGCGCGAGTGTGATCGCGGCGGTCGAGATCAGCGCCAGCATCGCCACGGCCAGAAGGCCACGATAGGGCCGGATGAAGGGCCAGAGCCCCTTGAGCGCGCTCATGTTCTTCGATTTCGCGCGGGCCTCGAGGGCAGCACTGGTATCAGTCATCGGGTCTGGCTCTTGTCACAACTGCACCCGGTTTAGGTCAGTGCGGGCAGGGGGGCAAGCCCTGCATCGGTCTGTGCAGATCTGCCGCAGGGGGGACGGGGGCTGATACTCTGGCAGGCGATGCGCCTTATTTTTGCAGGATTGCAATCCAATGTTTCGCATGTGGCGGGCTTAGAAGTGAAATGTCGCTAATTTTGGCCCTGACGCCGGACAAAGGTAAAAACCGGACCGGAAAAATTCAGAAACATGTATTCTGCATGGACTGGGAGATCCAAAGAAACCCGACAGGAGAGGTGAGATGTCTGAAACATATCTGATTGCCTTTGACGGCAGTGCGGCGAGTGCGCGTGCGCTGACCTTCGGGGCGGAGCGCGCGCGCGCCTCTGGGGCGCGGCTGTTGCTGGCGCATGTGCTGGAATGGTCGCCCTATTCCTTTCTCAGCGCCGAGGAAGTGGCCGAGCGCCACAAGCGACGCACCGAGGAAGTGGGCCGTGCCGAGACTGTCATTCTGGAGCCTGTGCGCAAAAAGCTGACCGCGCAGGGGCTGAGTGTCGAGACAGTGGTGCGCTATGGCCATGTGGCCGAGGTGCTGTGCGATCTGGCGACGGAATATGGCGCGACGCAGATCATTGTCGGGCGCACCGGCGAGAAGGGGTTGCAGGCGCGGCTCTTCGGGTCGGTGGCAGGTACACTGGCGCAGGCCGCACCCGTCCCTTGCACGATTGTTCCGTGATGGATTTCAGGAGATTTGACATGAAATATGCTTTTGCGGCTCTGGCCGCTGCCTCTGTGCTGGCGGGTCCGGCGCAGGCTTCGCTGGCCGAGCAGGTGGATGCGGTCTTCGCCGCCTCGACAACGTGGTTTGTCAATTTGATCTTTGCCAATCTGCCTGGAACCGGCGTGCCCTGGATCGTGGGCTGGCTGGTGGCGGGTGCTGTGGTGTTCACGCTCTATTTCGGGTTCATCCAGTTCCGCGCTTTTGGGCATGCGTTGCAGATCGTGCGCGGCAAATATTCCGACCCCAAGGATGCGGGCGAGGTAAGTCCGTTTCAGGCGCTCACAGCCGCACTGTCTGGCACGGTGGGTCTGGGCAATATCGCGGGTGTTGCGGTCGCTGTGTCCATCGGCGGGGCCGGGGCCACGTTCTGGATGATCCTTGCGGGCTTGCTGGGGATGGCGTCCAAGTTCACCGAATGCACCTTGGGCGTAAAATACCGCAATGAATACCCCGATGGCACAGTCTCTGGCGGGCCGATGTATTACATCAAGAAGGGGTTTGCCGAACGCGGCCTGCCCTTGGGCGGGTTCATGGCGGTGATGTTCTCGATCTTCTGCGTGCTGGGCTCGCTTGGTGGCGGCAATATGTTTCAGGCCAATCAGGCCGCGTCGCAGGTCAGTTCTGTCTTGGGCGTGCCGACATGGATCACCGGGCTTGTGCTGTCGGGGATCGTGTTTCTGGTCATCGTGGGCGGGATCAAATCCATCGCGCGGGTGACGGAAAAGGTCGTGCCGTTCATGGGCGGGGGCTATTTCCTTGTCGGCATGTCGATCCTGATCCTGAACTGGGACATGATCGGTTGGGCCTTCAGCGAGATCATTCGCGGCGCTTTCACCGATAGCGGGATTGTCGGCGGCATGGTGGGCGCGATCATCCAGGGCTTCCGGCGCGCGGCGTTTTCGAACGAGGCCGGGATCGGGTCTGCCGCCATCGCCCATTCGGCGGTACGCACCAAGGAGCCGATCAGCGAGGGGTTTGTCTCGCTGCTGGAGCCGTTCATTGACACGGTAATCATCTGCACCATGACGGCGCTTGTGATCATCATCACGCAGCAATTGCTGATCGATGCGAATACGGGGATGTATATTCTGGGCGAAAATGGCCGGATCGCCAATGTCGAAGGCGTGGGCGCGGGTGTGCCGCTGACCTCGGCAGCCTTTGGGTCTGCTTTTGGCTGGGCACCCTATGCGCTGTCGCTGGCGGTGTTCCTGTTTGCCTTCTCGACGATGATCACATGGTCCTATTACGGGGTGAAGGCCTGGACCTACATGTTCGGCGAGGGCGAAGCCAAGGAGCTGGTGTTCAAGTTGATCTTCTGCTTCTTCATCTTCGTGGGGGCTGTGACCAGTCTCGATGCGGTGATCGACTTCTCGGATGCAGCGCTCTTCTCGATGGCGATTTTCAACATCATCGCGCTCTATTTCCTGATGCCGATCGTCAAGCGCGAGTTGAACAGCTATCTGCTGCGGCTGAAATCAGGGCAGATCAAGGCGTATAAGTAAGCGTCTGAAATAATGGAAAAGGCCGCCGCACAGGGCGGCCTTTTTCTTGGTCACGCCGCCGCCAGCTTCGCGACGGTCTGGCCGGCCCAGCCCTCGCGCATCATCTGCGCCAGAGCCAGAACCCCCGGCGCGGCCTCGTTGCGGCGCAGATAGAGATTGATCTTCTGGCGGGTCAGTTCAGGCAGCGCGCCGCCATGGTCGATCTGTTCGGTGCTGGCCGGTTCGGTTCCCGCAAGCAGCGTATGCACAGCCATGTCACAGGTCACAGCCGCTTCCAGCGTGCGGTCGGATTCGCTCTCGACGGCCGCGACCCAAGCGATACCGGCACCGTCCAGCGCGCGGATCACGCCTTCGCGAAACGCGCAGTAGCGCCCGACGGCCAGCCGCAAGGGGCGTTCTTTCCAGCAGGAGCCGCCATGCGCGCCGATCCAGACCAGCGGGCGCTCGGCGATCGTCTCGGCCTCGGGCGGGCATTGATCTTCGGTTGTCAGGATCAGGTCGCATGTGCCCTTGAGAAACATCTCGCGCGCGTTGCGGGTATGGGTGGCCTGAAGCTGCACTTTCATGCGCGGATAGGCCCGCTGATAGGCTTGCAGGATCGGCGGGATGATGGGCGTGACGATGTCATAGGGCACGGCGATGCGGATCTCGCCGGACAGATCGGCATCGGTCAGGCGGCCCACCACTTCATCATTCAGCGACAGCATCCGGCGCGCATAGGAGATAAGTTGCTCGCCCGCAGCGGTCGGCACCATCGCGCGGCCACGGCGCTCGAAAAGCGCAAGGCCAAGGCTGTCTTCCAGCCGTTTGATCTGCATCGACACCGCCGATTGCGTCAGGTTCAGCACACTGGCGGCGCGGGTGACGCCGCCCTGATCCTGCACCGACAGAAGGGCGCGCAGGGCGGTCATGTCCAGATTGCGTTTCATATCACGAACCCTGATGGATGAGATCAAGAACATTCGTTTTCATTGTGCATGGCTTGGCGGTAAATATCAAGCATGAACATGCAAACTGCAGTTCACATCACAAAGCCTGAAGATAGGCCAAAAGAAAGGACAGTCCCATGCTGCGCGCAATTCATCTGCCTGTGCGGTCGGTTCTTCGCTGGAAGGGTCGTTTTTCCCTTGCGCGGTTCTTCGCGATGCGCCGCACGCGCGCGCGATTGTCGCTGCTTGATGATCACCTGCTCAGGGATATTGGCCTGACGCGCGAAGAGGCCGCGCGTGAAGCCGCGCGGTGCAGTTGGGATGCGCCGCGCCATTGGCTGGAGTGAGCGGCGCGCGCATGCGCGCGTCAGGCGGCCTTTTCCATGCGCAGGAAGGTAAACAGGCCAAGGCTGGTCAGCGGTTTTTCCTCGACCAGCTGCAGTTCATGCACGCCCAGCACGCGGGCTTTCGGGAAATTCGAATGCCAGCCCAGATAATCCGCAAACGGGGCGAATTTGCGCTCGAACCAGGCCAGCCAGCCCTCGTCGCGGGCGAAATGGTTGACGAGCAGGATTTGACCGCCGGGACGACAGACGCGTGCCATTTCCGCCATGACCTGTTCAGGGTCGGGCACGACCGAAATCAGATGCATCGCCACCACTGTGTCGAAACTGGCATCGGGGAAATCCAGCGCGCGGGCATCCATCTGGCGCAATTCGGTGACATGGGTCAGGTTTTCTTCCGCCACCTTGGCGCGGGCGCGCTCGAGCATGTCTTCGGAAAAATCAATTCCGGTCACTTGCAGATCGCCCTTGTAATAGGGCAGCGCCAGCCCGGTGCCGACACCCACTTCGAGCACGCGCCCGCCGGTTTCATTGACGACCTTGGTCGCATGACGCCGCCCGGCATGGGTAATGCGCCCGAAAGTCATATCATAGACAGGCGCCCAGCGGCGATAGCTTGACGTAATGGCTTCTGGTTTCACGCGTGACCCCTTTACTGTTTCCAGTGATGTGGGGCTTTATTGACTAATGGTCAATAAAAACTGCATCGCGGTTGGGGCAAAATTTCCGTGATGCCTGCACGGGCAGCTTACATCGAGAAAGAGATGCCGCAACCGCAACTGGATGAGGCATTGGGATTGTTGATCACGAAGCGCGCGCCGATCAGTTCTTCGGTGAAATCGATCACTGCATCTTGCAGGAAAGGCAGCGAGACCGGATCGATCAGCACTTGCTGGCCGGATTTTTCCAGCACCAGATCATCGGGCGCAGGCGCATCGAAACGGATATCGTATTGAAATCCTGAACAGCCGCCGCCGTTGACGGCCACCCGCAGGGCCTTGACCTCGCCAGTATCTTCGGCAATCTCGGCCAGACGGGCAAAGGCGCGGTCGCTTACGCGCGGGGGCAGGGTCAGGGTCAGAGACATGGTCTTGCGTCCAATTCTGATAACTTTGCTCGAGATATAGGCCGGAACGCGGCCATCGGCAAGATGACGGGAGAAATCATGCTCAAACCATACGCCACGCGCCCCGAAGACTCGCGCGGGCGCGCGCATCGCGAGGCGATGAGCACGTTTCGCTCGCCCTTTCAGCGCGACCGCGACCGGATCATCCATTCCTCGGCCTTTCGCCGCCTGAAACACAAGACACAGGTGTTCATCGAGCATGAGGGCGATTACTACCGCACGCGGCTGACCCATTCGATCGAGGTGGCGCAGGTCGCGCGTACCCTGGCCGCCGCATTGGGGCTGAATACGGATCTGGCGGAAGCGATCGCACTGGCGCATGATCTGGGCCATCCGCCTTTCGGCCATACGGGCGAGGATGCGCTGTGTGATCTGATGGCGCCCTATGGCGGGTTTGACCATAATGCGCAGGCGCTGCGCATTGTCACCAAGCTGGAGCGGCATTACGCGGATTTCGACGGGCTGAACCTGACATGGGAGACGCTGGAAGGGATTGCCAAGCATAACGGTCCTGTCACGGATCGCGACGGCCATCCGCTGAAGGGGGATGCGGTTCCCTATGCGCTGGCCGAATGCAATGCGGGGTTCGATCTGGAACTGTCGGGCTATGCCAGCGCCGAGGCGCAGGTGGCGGCAATCGCTGATGACATTGCCTATAACCACCATGATCTGCATGACGGGTTGCGCTCGGGGTTGTTTACGGAAGCCGATCTGATGGAATTGCCGATCACGGGACCGGCCTTTGCCGAAGTGGACCGGCTCTATCCGGGGTTGGAGCCGATGCGGCGCAGGCATGAGGCTTTGCGGCGGGTGTTCGGGGTGATGGTCGAGGATGTGCTTCTGGTCGCGGGCACGCGGCTGGGGCCTGCGGAACTGACCCATGCGCAGGATATTCGCGATCTGCGGTTGAAGATCATCCGGTTTTCAGATCGGCTGTTTCGGGAATTGAAGGTGATCCGGCAGTTTCTGTTCACGCACATGTATCGCGCGCCCTCTGTGGTGGCGATGCGCGCGCAGGTGACGGGCATGGTGCGGGCGTTGTTTCCGCTGTTTCTGGCGCGGCCGGACTTGTTGCCGGGGGAATGGCGGCGCGATGTGGAACTGGCGCGGTCCGAGACGGAATTGGCGCGGATCGTGGCGGATTATGTATCGGGGATGACGGATCGCTTTGCGATACAGGAACATGCGCGGCTGGTGCTGGGGGAAGGGGGGCGACCCTTGGACCCCATCGAGGGGTCCGCGGGCCGGCGCTAAAGCGCGGCGCCATGCGCAGAGGGTGTGCAGGGGCTGATGGGGTATGGGGGCTTTGCCCCCGTCGCCAGACGCGGTGTTCCCGCACGCACAGTCGTCAGGGGCGACTCCCCCAGGATATTTGGGCAAGACTGAAAGAGCCTGTCGGGATGTCCGGCGCGAAAGAGAGTGCGCGCAGGGACGAAAAGCCGGTTCGGGTGCGGGTGCCTGGCCATGCCGATGCCTTGGCGCTGCTGCGCTGGATCGACCGGATGACAGGGGCCACAAGCGGGATCGTGTCGGGTTCGTGAGGGGATCATGTCGGGAACTGGCGCAGCAGCTTGCGGGATAAGCCTTTCATCTTATTGACCGGATTTCACTTGACAGGGCAGGGTGCCGTGTCTGACCCTTGGGCTGGGCACATTCGGTCAGAGGAGGGCGGTTCCGATGCTAGTCAGTCAGATCATTCGCAACAAGGCGCAGCAGGGTGTCGTCACATTGCAGCCCGGAGTGACATTGAGCGAGGCTGCGAAACTCTTGTCTGAGAAGCGGATCGGGGCTGTGGTGGTTTCGGTCGATGGCGAGAAGGTCGCGGGGATCCTGTCGGAGCGTGATGTCGTGCGCGTGATCGGGCAGCGGGGCGCGGCGGCGCTGTCGGATACAGTGGATACCGTGATGACGCGCAATGTCTTTGGCTGCGGCCCCGATGACAATGCCGATCTGGTCTTGCAGACCATGACGCAGAAGCGCTTTCGCCATCTGCCGGTCATGGAAGCGGGCAAGATGATCGCGCTGATCTCGATCGGGGATGTGGTGGCGGCGCGTCTGGCGGAGCTGGAACTGGAGAAAGACGCGCTGACCGGCATGATCATGGGCTATTGAGCGCGCAACCAGTCTTGCAACTTGCGTCGCAATATTGTTGCGTCACCCCCGAGGGACACGAGAAGGGGATAGTATGCGCATCGGTCTGTATCCGGGGACATTCGATCCGCTGACGCTGGGGCATCGCGATATCATCACACGCGCGGCGCAACTGGTGGATCGGCTGGTGATCGGGGTTGCGATCAATCGCGACAAGGGGCCGCTCTTCACGCTGGAAGAGCGGGTCGCAATGATCGAGGAAGAGGTCGCCGATCTGCGCGTGCGCACAGGCGTCGAGATCGTGGCGCATCCGTTCGAGAACCTGCTGATCGACTGCGCGCGCGATGTGGGCGCGAAGGTCATCATTCGCGGGCTGCGCGCGGTGACGGATTTCGAATACGAGTTCCAGATGGTCGGCATGAACCGGGCGCTGGACGATTCGATTGAAACGGTTTTCCTGATGGCGGAGGTCCGCCATCAGGCGATTGCGTCGAAGCTGGTCAAGGAAATCGCGCGGCTGGGTGGCGATGTGTCGAAATTCGTCTCGCCCGCGATCCGGGATGCACTGGTCGCGAAGCTGGCTCAGCGCCCGTAGACGGCTTTTTCGGCGATCCGGGCCGCGTCGGGTTTGTAGATGTCCAGATCGATGGCCACATCAAGCGGCATGGCTTCAAGCTCTGCCTTGGTACGCAGATAGGCGGCGCGCTGGCGCAACCGGGTCTGGATCGTGCTCAGAATGGTGCTCATGGGGTTGCCCTTTCGTGTTATCTTGCTCGTTCCTGCAAAGATGGGCATGCTGCAGCGCAGCACAAGATGGGCGGGCGCAGAGCCGCGTTGCAGAAAATGCAGGGCTGATCGAGGTGCAACTGCGGAAGATGCACCATGATCACGCAGATCTTGTCCGGTATCGGCAAGGGATGGAAGCGCGGTTCACGGGTGGGGCGCTGGCCTGCGGGCGCTTGACTTGAGGACATCTGTGGCGTTCTTGTGAGAGCGCTAACGGTTCAGCATGAGAGAGGAACAGAGGATGTCCGGCTACGCGTTGCGCGAGGCGCATGTGGTTTCATCGGAAGCGGCGCTGCGGGATCTGTTCCCGCCGGTGCATGATCTGGCGCAGCGCAAATCCCTGACCCGGCTTGAGCGCCATTCGCGCAGCTTCATCGAACGCGCGCCGTTTCTGTGTCTGGGCACGCAGGCTGAAGATGGTACGGCGGATGTCAGCCCGAGGGGTGACAGCCCCGGCTTCGTGCATGTGCTGGATGACCAGACATTGCTGATACCGGATCGTCCGGGCAATAACCGGCTGGACAGCCTGTCGAATATCATCGGCAATCCGTCGGTCGGGCTGCTGTTCCTTATTCCCGGCATTGACGAGACGATGCGCGTGAATGGCACGGCACGGCTGACCTGCGACCCGGACTTGCTGGCGCTTTGTGCGGTCGAGGGGCGTTTGCCGCGTGTGGCGATTGTGGTCGATATTGCAGAGGTCTTTATCCATTGCGCCAAGGCATTCCGGCGCTCTGGTCTATGGGACCCGGAGCAGTTTCAGGATCGCCGTTCGATGCCCTCGCTGCCGCAGATCATTCATGAGCAGACATCGGGGATCGCGGTCGATCCGCAAGAGATGGCGCAGGCCGAGGCCGATCTGGAAGTGGCCTATGCGAAGTCGATGTATTGAGCGTCTGCCCGCCCGACGCGAAGGCTGTTTGAAACCGCATCCGGGGCGCGAAGGACACGCGGCGCATGCGAGAGGTCTGCCCCGCATCGGAATGCGGGGCAGAGGCTTGCATCAGTTCGGCGTCACGCGGAAGATGTCGCCTTCGTCAATGGCGGCATAAAGCGCGCCATCAGGCCCCTGCACCAGCGAGCGGAAGCGGCCCGACCCCATTGGCAGCGGCATCTCGATGACGGAATGGACCGAGAGGCCATCATCGGTCAGATCCACAAGGTCGATGCG
Organism: Natronohydrobacter sp.; assembly: GCA_020832585.1. GTDB lineage: Bacteria > Pseudomonadota > Alphaproteobacteria > Rhodobacterales > Rhodobacteraceae > Roseinatronobacter. Next base: position 14,819 of record JAFIEL010000009.1, read on the forward strand.
CTGGCCGACAGGCGTTCCGCCAAAGCCGATCCCCATGATGCCCACGGCCATGCGGCCATTCCACTCGCCCCAATGCTCGCCGGTCAGGAACACGGCCGAGGATGAGCCTTGCGACAGGCCGTTATTCGTCCACGCAGGCGGCATGGCGTCAGGATAGGTGGCGAAATCGGTCATCGGCATGAAGGCCGCGCGTTCTTCGGGGTTCATGCCTTCCATCTGGTTGGGGGAATAACCGCAGTAATTGTCCGGGCAGTCCTCGCGTCCGGCCATGTTCGGGCGCGGATCCCAGCCGCCATTGCCGCCGGGCACAAGGGCTGTGATCTCGTCCGAGTGCCATGGCCCGTGTTCGGCGATGATCGGGCGATTGTCGCCGGGGCGGAAAGCGATGCCCTGCACGTTGCGGAAGCCGTAGCCATAGATGCGCGCGTCGAAGCCATCAGGGGCGCCATTATCGGGCGCGGCATTGCCATCGGTGTCGATTCGCAGCACCTTGCCGCCCAGAAGTGTCGGCGATTGCGGGACTTCGCCGTTATGGGTATCGCCTGTGGTGACATATAGGAACCCGTCGCCCGGATTGAAGCGGATCCGGCCCCCGTTATGCGCGCCGGGACCACCGAAGGGATGGTCGCTGGCCTGTGGCTTGTATGGGATCGAATCGACAATGTCGGTGCGGTCCGAGACAGCGGTCAGGTCGTCATTGACAACAAGGCGCATGACCCGGTTGCTCCCCGGCGCGGTCATGCTGGAGGTGGAATAGACATAGATGCGGCGATTGTTGTCGAAATCGGGATCGATCGCGACGCCCATCATGCCGGCCTGACCTTCGCAGAACAGGTCATCGGCTGTTGAGGCGTAGCCATCGCTCCCGGTCATGCCCAGAAGCGCATTCACATCGCCCGATGGCATTCGGACGGACAGGCCGAGGCATTTTTCAGTGTAGAACATGGTGCCATCAGGCAGAAAGGCCATGTCCCACGGATTGTCGAGATCGGACAGGACTGTTTCGGCTGACAGATCGGGTGCGCCTGCAGCGAGGGCGATGCCGGATGTCAGCGCGAGGGCGGTGGCGGATACGGCAAGACAGGATGCCGATAGCGTGCTCAGTCGACGTTTCATGTGCTTAACTCCTCCCAGGGTTGAGTCGTCCACGCTCCCCCGTGGTCGACAGCGCTGAAGGTAAGCAATGAGTTTCCCTGACGTCAACTTTTTTAATTTGCATGTGAAATAAATTATCTTCCGCTCAGAGAACCTCTTCACGCCAGCTGCCTTTGGGCGCGCTCGGGGGAGCGCGCCGCACCCTTGCGTTCAGGTGGCTGTTTCAGCCGAAGTTTTCAGAGATATAGGCGCTGAGGCTTTCGATCATCTGGTCCGAAAGTTCTTCGGCGATAGGATACATCAGCATCGAGTTCGGACCGACGGCATCTCCGGCGCGATAGGTTTCGAGACGTTGCGACAGGTAGTCCGGCGTTTTGCCCCTGAGCGATGGGAAACTGGCCATGCCGCGCGCGGCGCGCCCGTGGCACTGGCTGCATTCGGCCGCGAAATAGGCTTGCGGGTCGAACGCCTCGTCGCTGTCGCCATTGGCGAGGGCCGGGGTTGCGCAGAACGCAGACGCAACTGCGGCGAGTTTTGCAAAATTCAGTGTTTTGCCCATCTTGTCCTCCCTCAAGTGTCAGACAGGGAATGCAACATGGCCGCATCCTGTCCAAAGGCTTGGGTATTTGCGCTGAAAGAAATGTGAAGATCAAATGCCAATTTCACCGGATGCAAGACTGTTTCATCGGGGTGGGGCTGAGGAAAAAGAAAAGCCGCATCCGGGGATGCGGCTTCTGGTCCGGAATGGCCTGTGTTTCAACCCGCCTTGGCCATTGCCGCGGCCGTATCCAGCATCCGGTTCGAGAAGCCCCATTCATTGTCATACCATGACAGCACGCGGACCATGCGCCCCTCCAGAACCTTGGTCTGGTCCAGATGGAAGATCGACGAGCGCGGGTCGTGGTTGAAATCCATCGACACATTGGGCTGATCGGTCGCGCCAAGAATGCCTTTCAGCGGGCCGTCGCTGGCGGCGGCGATGATGGCGGCGTTGATTTCGTCCACTGTCACATCGCGCGCGGCTTCAAAGGTCAGATCGACGACCGAGACATTGGGGGTCGGCACGCGGATCGCCACGCCGTCAAGCTTGCCCGCGAGTTCCGGCAACACCAGACCCACGGCTTTCGCGGCCCCGGTCGAGGTGGGGATCATGCTCATGGCGGCGGCGCGGGCGCGGTAGAGATCCTTGTGCATCGTGTCCAGCGTCGGCTGGTCGCCGGTATAGCTGTGGATCGTGGTCATGAAACCGCGCGAGATGCCCACGGTGTCATTCAGCACCTTGGCGACGGGGGCGAGGCAGTTGGTGGTGCAGGAGCCGTTCGACACGATCTTGTCGCTGGCCTTCAGAGTCTGGTGATTCACACCGAAAACCACGGTATTGTCCGCACCCTTGGACGGGGCAGAGACCAGCACCTTGCCCGCCTTGCCCAGATGCACGCGGGCTTTCTCGGCATCCGAGAAGATGCCGGTGCATTCCAGCACGATGTCGATATCGTCCCAGGGCAGGTTGGCGGGGTCGCGCTCTGCCGTGACCTTGATCGGGCCGCGCCCGACATTGATGCTGTCGCCATCGACTGTCACATCACCGGGGAATTTGCCATGAACCGAGTCGAACCGCAGCAGATGCGCGTTGCTTTCGACCGGGCCAAGGTCGTTGATGGCGACGATTTCCAGGTCGTCACGATTCTGTTCCACGAGCGCGCGCAGCACAAGCCGCCCGATCCGCCCGAAACCGTTGATTGCAAGCCGTGTTGTCATGGGTCATTCCCCCCGAAAGTGGCGCTGTGTTCCTGAATTGCGTTTGCGCTAACATATCTGTGCGCCCAAAAGCAAGGCCCATGCAGGGTGTGACTTAGCAGATGGTGCAGCCCTGGGCGCGTCTGGGGCGGTCGGGCTGGTAGCCAGCGCCCATCAGGCGGAACATGCCGCCTGCAATATCGATCACAGGCACATCCAGCGCGGGCGCTATGATCTGCGCCGCGCGCGCCGTGCGGTTCCCGGTGCGGCAGATCAGCGCGACAGGCTGGCCGGGGGTCAGATGCGGCGCAAGATCGGTCAGGAACTGTTCGGGGGTGTTGAAGGGCAGCAGCAGCGCATTGGGCAGCACGCCGGTCTCGATCCATTCATGAGGCTGGCGGATATCGACGACCAGCATGGGCGCGTCCTGTATCTGCTGCGCCGAGGGTTGGGCCGTATAGACCTGTTGCGCTTGAACGGGCAGGGCGAGCGACAGGGCGAGGCAGGTGGCGAGGATGCGGAGCATATATAGACCTTCGTGATTTCTTGAATGTGTAGCCTGTCTGGCAGGTCACGGAAAGGCGACAAATCATCACAATGACGAAACCCGTCAGCCCTGCGGCTGACGGGTTCCGGTTTTCGGCTTTGCAGGCGGGATCAGTGGATCAAACGGCCCATGGCACCGGCGACATCGGCCATCCGGCACGAAAAGGCCCATTCATTGTCATACCAGGCCAGCACGCGCACCATGCGCTTGCCCACGACCTTGGTCTGGTCGGGGGCGAAGATCGAGCTGTGCGGCGTGTGGTTGAAGTCGATCGAGACCTTGGGTTCCGGGTCATAGGAGAGCACCGCGCCCATCGCGCCGCTCGCAGCTTCGCGCACGATCTCATTCACATCGGCCACAGTCACATCGCGCCCGGCATAGAAGGTCAGATCGACCGCGCTGACATTGGGGGTGGGCACGCGCAGCGCGGTGCCGTCAAGCTTGCCTGCGAGTTCCGGCAGCACCTCGCCCAGCGCTTTCGCGGCCCCGGTCGAGGTGGGGATCATCGCCATCGCAGCAGCGCGGGCGCGATACAGATCCTTGTGGCGGCGGTCCAGTGTCGGCTGGTCGCCGGTATAGCTGTGCACTGTGGTCATGACGCCCGATTCAATGCCGATGGCGTCATTGAGAACCTTGGCCAGCGGTGCCAGGCAATTCGTGGTGCAGGAACCGTTCGAGACGACCAGATGTTCGCTGCGCAGGCTGCGGTGGTTCACGCCGTAAACGATGGTCGCATCCGCGTTCTTGGCCGGGGCCGACACAAGCACCCGGCTTGCGCCCCGCGTCAGGTGCACGGCCGCCTTGTCGCGGTCATTGAACTTGCCGGTACATTCCAGCACGACATCGACGCCTTCCCAGTCCAGCTCGGTCGGTTCATAGGTGGACATGACCTTGATCGGGCCGCGCCCCAGATCGATTGTGTCGCCTTCGACCCGGATCGAACCGGGGAAGCGGCCATGCACGGAATCGTATTTCAGCAGATGTGCGTTGGTTTCGATCGGGCCAGTGGCGTTGATCCGGACAACCTCGACATCATTGCGTGCGCTTTCGGCGATATGGGCGAGGGTGCAGCGCCCGATCCGGCCAAACCCGTTGATCCCGATGGTGATGGTCATGAGCGTTACTCCGCGCTTGCTGTAGCCTGTGGTCTCTATACCCAGCCAATGCCGTCAGAAAAAGGGCGAAACCCGTTACAAATAAAGTCGTTAGCGCAATCTGCACCATGATAGCGCCAACGTGGGCACAGGGCGGCGCTGAGAGCCTGCTTGCGCCCGCGCGCGCGGCGTTGCATGAAGTGGCAAGGTTAAGACACAGGAAAATGGCGGGCGCGGATTGGCCTTTCTGGATAATATCTTCGGCTTGATCGACATGCGGTCGTTTTCCTCGGTCTGGTACTGGATCGTGGTGGCGCTGTATTGGTCATCGGCCAGCCAGACGATTCTTGGTGCGCCTTATGATCTGATCATGCGCGCGCGGCGCGGGGACAATCCGCAAAACGAACAGGATCTTGGCGATCTGGTGGGGATTCATGTGCGGCGCAAGCTGTCCCTGATGCGCCGGGTCGGGCATTGGATTGTTGCGTTCAGTGCGGCGGGGCTGACTGCCATCGGCGTTCTGGCGGTGGTCTACCGGCTGGAATTTGCGCAGGCGGTGATGCTGATCCTCATTCCCCTGACGATCGTGCGCCTGCTGGGGCTGCGACTGGCCTTTCGCGTCGAGCGCGAACATATGGATGGCGCGCGACTGAGCCGGGCGCTGCTGACCCACAGGCTGTGGATACAGGTGCTGGGGGTGATTTCCATTTTCGTGACCGCGGTCTGGGGCATGCTGCTGGTCATGTCGCGTTCGGTGCTGGGGTTTTAACGGCCGCCGAGATCCGCTAAAGCCCCGCCCGGTCAGACAGGAATATCGAGAACATGCCCGCTTCGTTACACACAGTGCTGATGGGGGGCGCGCCCGAGGGCTTTGATGCCGCCCTGCTGGCGCGCGAGATCGAGAAAAGCGGCGCAAGCCTGATCCATGTCGCGCGCGATGACAAGCGGCTGGAGGCGATGGCGCAGGCGCTGGCGTTTTTCGCGCCCGGTCTGACGGTGCTGCGTTTTCCGGCATGGGATTGCCTGCCCTATGACCGCGTGTCGCCCAATCCCGAGATTGCATCCGCCCGGATGGCCACGCTTGCGGCTTTGGCGCATGGCGTGCCGGGGCGTTTTGTGCTGTTGACCACGCTTTCGGCGGCAACCCAGCGCCTGCCTGCGCGCGAGGTGGTGGCGGATGCGTCCTTTCGCGCGGTCGTCGGCAAGCGGCTGGATGAACAGGCTTTGCGGCATTGGCTGGTGCGGATGGGGTTTTCGCAATCGCCCACAGTGACCGAACCGGGTGATTTCGCGATTCGTGGCGGGATTTTCGACATTTTTCCGCCCGGCGAGGGTGGGCCGGTGCGGCTGGACCTGTTCGGCGATGTGCTGGACGGGGCGCGCAGGTTTGATGCCGAGACACAACGCTCGCTGGAGAAACTGCAGGCGGTCGAGTTCGCGCCTGTCTCCGAGATCATTCTCGATGATGCGGCGATCACGCGGTTTCGGCAGAATTACCGGATCGAGTTTGGCGCGGCGGGCAGTGATGATCCGCTCTATGAGGCGGTGAGCGCGGGGCGCAAGCATCAGGGGATGGAGCATTGGCTGCCCTTCTTCCATGCCCGGATGGAGACTGTGTTTGACTATCTGCCCGGTGCCTCTGTCGTGCTGGATGACCAGTTGGAGGCCGCGCGCGCGGCCCGCTGGGAAGGGATCGCCGATCAGTATGACGCGCGGCGCGAGGCGATGAGCGCCAAGGGGCGGCTAGACACGGTTTACAAGCCCTGCCCGCCGCATCTGCTATATCTTGATGATGCAGGCTGGCAAGGCGCGCTGGCGGGACGGCGGGTGGTGCAGTTGAACCCGCTGAAGACCGCGCCGGGGCCGGGGGTGGTTGATGCAGGCGGGCGCGCGGGGCGCAGTTTCGCGCCAGAGCGTCAGGCGGGGGCGAATGTGTTCGATGCACTGGCCGCGCATGTGACCGACTGCTTGAAACAGGGCAATGTCGTTCTGGCCAGCCATTCCGAGGGCGCGCGCGAGCGGCTGTCGGGGCTGTTGGAAGATCACGGCGCGGGTCTGGGCACGGCGATTGCCACAGCGCGCGATCTGGATGGCAAGAGCGGGCTGTATCTCGCGGTCTGGCCGCTGGAGGAGGGATTTGAAGCGCCCGGCCTGACCGTGATCTCGGAGCAGGATGTGCTCGGCGACCGGCTGGTGAACCGCACCAAACGGCGCAAACGGGCCGAGAATTTCCTGCAGGACGCGCAAACGCTTAGCCCCGGCGATCTGGTGGTTCATGTCGAGCATGGGGTGGGCCGCTATACGGGGTTGGAGACCATCACCGCGATGGGCGCGCCGCATGAGTGCATCGCGCTGGAATATGCGGGCGGGGACCGGCTGTTTCTGCCGGTCGAGAATATCGAACTGCTCTCGCGCTATGGCCATGAGGAAGGGCTTCTCGACAAGCTGGGGGGCGGTGCCTGGCAGGCGAAGAAAGCCAGGCTCAAGCAGCGCATCCGCGAGATTGCCGACAAGCTGATCCGCATTGCGGCAGAGCGGCAGTTGCGCAAGGCGCCTATGTTCACCGCGCCCGAGGGGATCTGGGAGGAATTTCTCGCCCGCTTCCCCTATTCCGAAACTGACGACCAGTTGCGCGCCATCGAGGATGTGCTGGATGATTTCGACTCTGGGCGGCCCATGGACCGGCTGGTTGTGGGCGATGTGGGTTTCGGCAAGACCGAAGTGGCGATGCGCGCGGCCTTTATCGCGGCCATGTCGGGCGTGCAGGTGGCGGTGATCGCGCCAACAACGCTGCTGGCGCGGCAGCATTACAAGACCTTTGCCGAACGCTTCCGGGGGTTTCCGATCAATGTCAGACCCTTGTCGCGCTTTGTGAATGCAAAGGATGCGAGCGCCACGCGCGAAGGGCTGACCAAGGGCACTGTGGACATTTGCATCGGCACCCATGCGCTGCTGGCCAAGGGGGTGAAATTCGCCAATCTGGGCCTGTTGGTGATTGATGAGGAACAGCATTTCGGTGTGGGCCACAAGGAACGGCTGAAGGAATTGCGCAGCGACATTCATGTGCTGACGCTGACAGCCACGCCGATCCCGCGCACGCTGCAACTGTCGCTGACCGGCGTGCGCGATCTGTCGATCATCCAGACCCCGCCGGTCGATCGACTGGCGATCCGCACCTATGTCAGCGAGTTCGACACGCTGACGCTGCGCGAGGCACTTTTGCGCGAGCATTACCGGGGCGGGCAATCGTTCTTCGTGGTGCCGCGCATCTCTGATCTGCCAGAGGTCGAGGATTTCCTGAAAACCCATGTGCCAGAGGTCAGTTACATGATCGCCAATGGGCAGATGGCGGCAGGCGAACTCGATGAGCGCATGAATGCGTTTTATGACGGGAAATATGACGTGCTACTGGCCACGAGCATCGTGGAATCGGGGCTGGATATCCCGCGCGCGAATACCATGATCGTGCACCGCGCCGATATGTTCGGGCTGGCGCAGCTTTACCAGATCCGCGGACGTGTGGGTCGGTCCAAGACCCGCGCCTATTGCTTCCTGACGACGAAACCGCGCAGCCCGCTGACCCCGCAGGCGCAGCGGCGGCTGAAACTCCTGGCCTCGCTGGACAGTCTGGGCGCCGGGTTCAATCTGGCGTCGCACGACATGGACCTGCGCGGCGCGGGCAATATCCTGGGCGAGGAACAGTCGGGCCATATCAAGGAAGTGGGCTACGAGCTGTATCAGCAGATGCTGGAGGAAACGATTGCACGGCTGCGCTCGGGCGAGATCACCTCGCTGGAGGATCTGGACGGGCAATGGTCGCCACAGATCAATCTTGGCGTGCCGGTGCTGATCCCGGAAGACTATGTGCCCGATCTGGACGTGCGGCTGGGTCTGTATCGGCGTTTGTCAGGGCTGGCGAGCAAGGTCGATCTGGAGGGTTTCGCTGCCGAGTTGATCGACCGTTTCGGCAAGCTGCCGCGCGAGGTGAACACGCTCTTGGCCGTGGTGCGGATCAAGGCCGAATGCAAGCGCGCGGGGATTGCCAAACTGGATGCAGGGCCGAAAGGGGCGACGGTGCAGTTTCACCGCGACAAATACGCCTCGCCCAAGGGGCTGGTGGAGTTCATCCAGGGCGAAAAGGGGCTGGCGAAGATCAAGGATAACAAGATCATCGTGCAGCGCGACTGGGCAACCGAGAAAGAGCGCGTCCGCGGGGCGTTTGCGATTGCGCGGGATCTGGCGGCGAAAGCGGGCGCTGCCTGAGCTTGCGATAAAACGAACGGCCGGGACAATGCCCGGCCGTTCAGCGGTGTCCTGATCAGGGCCGGGTCAGATGACCTCCAGCTCTTCTTCTTCTGCATCATCCTCGATGGCCGCGTCTTCGTCCCCGACAAAGGCAATCATCAGGCCATCCACATCGACGCCCTGAATCGCCTCGTCATAGGCAGCAAGCAGGGCATCCGCATCCGCGAACGGACCCTCAAGGCGGAACACTTCTTCCAGATCCTCGCCTTGAAAGAAGATCACGGCATTGAAGAGGGGGATGTCATTGGGTGAGGTGCTGTCCATCAAGGCGACGTAATCGGCGAAAGTGCCTTCGGCATCTTCCGGCAGATCATCGGCGGTAAAGATGAAACCACCAAGAATGTCAGCGTCCGGGTCATAGACGAAGAAGACCTTGGAATAGGTCGCGTCGCCGTCATCATCGCCACCATCATCGCCGTCATCATCTTCGGGATCGCCCGAAACACCCTTGATCGAGCCTTCCGGCGTGCTGGTCGAAGTGGCGCGGATGCCGAAGAAATCGACATCCTCGATGCTGTCCACATTCAACAGAACAGTCAGGGTTTCCCCTTCTTGGAGGAATGTGGTCTTGTCCGTGCCTTCGCTGCCAAGGCCGGGACGGCTGAGGGCGATGGCATCGTCCCATTGCACTGTTTCGCCCTCATATTGCGACCCGCCACCATTCATGTTCAGCGGACCGCCCAGATTGGCGCTTGTCCCCGAGAAGTCATCATCCCCGATATAGACGGCGTTCACATCCATGAAGCCGCTGGTGACGGTGATATCGGCGAATATCTGACCATCGCGTTCAAAGACTGTCACAGTATAGGACAGTCCGTTTTCCTGATAAGTGAAGATTCTGGACATTTCAGTTTCCTTCAGTGCCGCAAGACTGCGGGTTTCGTGTCTGAACTGAACATCTTGGGACCATACGCTACAAAGCGGCGCGGGCCTCTGACGACGTTGTGCCGGGCTGCGTGCGCTATGCGTCTAAGCTACACGGGGCATATCGTAAAAAAAGGCAAAAAATTGGTGATTGGCCTAGATTTTTAACGGATCTTTAAGGTTATGTATCGCTTTGCGAAACAGTTCTTGCGCATGGTTTGGATTGTCCACGTTCGTCACCATGGCAGCGCGGGCTTGACATCAGGGAGCGCTTGAAACTGCATGAGGGTCTTGCCGCCAGGCGGAACATGCCCGCGCCGCCCCGGTTGCCAAAGGACATATCTCTGATGCGCATAACGCTCAAGCAACTGCTCTATTTCCGCGCGCTGGCGGAGGCGCGCAATTTCGGGCGGGCCGCCGAGATCGCCAATGTCACGCAACCCGCCTTGTCGATGCAGATCAAGGAGTTGGAGGCAGCACTTGGGGTCAGGCTGGTCGAGCGCCTGCCGCGCGACGTGCGGCTGACGCGCGAGGGCCGGGCCGTGCTGGAGCGCGCCGAGCGAGTGTTGTCGGAAGCGATGGAACTGGAGGCCAGTGCGCAGCGCGACAATCTGGGGGCGGCGCTGAATGTCGGCATGATCCCCACGGTTGCGCCCTATCTGCTGGCGGGCACGCTGGCGCGGTTGCGTGCGGCGGATATTACGCGTGATCTGCGGCTGCGCGAGGCGCAGACGGCGGATCTGCTGGGCGCTTTGCGCGAGGGGCGGCTGGACGCGGTGGTGCTGGCCGACCCGCCGCCAAGTCCGGATCTGGAAGCGCTGCGCCTGTTCGAGGACCGCTTCCTGCTTGCGGGCACGCCTGCGCGGCTTGATGCGCTGGGGGATGGCTCTGAGGCGCTGCGGCCGATGGCGCTGCGGCCCGAACATCTGCTGCTGCTGGATGAGGGGCATTGTCTGGCTGATCAGGCGCTGGAATTCTGCCGTCTGGACCGGCGGCAGACGCGGCTGGATCTGGGGGCCTCTTCGCTGGGCACGCTGTGCGGGCTGGTGGCGGAAGGGTTCGGGCTGACCTTTCTGCCCGAGATTGCGCTGGCGTCGGAAACGGCGGCCAGTCCGGCGCTTGCGCTACGCCGGTTCGAAGCACCGGAACCCGCGCGCCAGATTGCGCTGGTGCGGCGCAAGGGCAGTGCGGGGGGCGCATGGTTCGAGGATTTGCAGGCGCATCTGTGTGCAGCGGGGGCTGATCTGCTGGCCCGCGCCGAGGCGATTGCCCCGCGTGGCGGATCGGACCAGAAGGGGCCATGACCGGGCTGCATGGCGGTCTTGCGCAGGATGCGTTGTTTTTCGGGTCATTCAGGGATATGTGACCAAGAAGATTTGGAGGAGGCCATGCCTTGCGCGACTTGAAACTGCCCGACCAGCGCCACCCGGAAAAAGCCCGCAAGCCTGTGCAGGCGCAACCCAAGAAACCCGACTGGATTCGCGTGAAGGCGCCGGGCGGGGCGGGCTATGCCGAGACCCACAAGATCATGCGAGAGCACAAGCTGACGACCGTGTGCGAGGAAGCGGGTTGTCCGAATGTGGGCGAGTGCTGGTCCCAAGGCCATGCCACCATGATGATCATGGGCGAGATCTGCACGCGCGGCTGCACATTCTGCAATGTGGCGACGGGCCGCCCCGATACGCTGGATGCGTTCGAGCCGGGACGAGTGGCCGATGCGGTCGCGAAACTGGGGTTGAAGCATGTGGTCATCACCAGCGTCGACCGCGATGATCTGGACGATGGGGGCGCCGAGCATTTCGCGCAGACCATCCGCGCCGTGCGCCACCGCGCGCCCGGCACGACGATCGAGATTCTGACGCCGGATTTCCTGAAATGCGCGCCCTCGGTGCTGGAAACTGTCGTGGCGGCGCGGCCTGATGTGTTCAATCACAATCTGGAAACCGTGCCGGGGCTTTACCCCGAAGTACGCCCCGGTGCGCGCTATTTCCACAGCTTGCGGCTGTTGCAGCGGGTCAAGGAACTGGACCCGTCGATGTTCACCAAATCGGGCATCATGGTGGGTCTGGGCGAAGACCGGCAGGGCGTGTTGCAGGTCATGGATGACATGCGCGCCGCAGACGTGGATTTCATCACCATCGGGCAATATCTGCAACCGACCCCGCGCCATCATCGGGTGGACCGGTTTGTCACGCCGGATGAGTTCAAGGCTTATGAGAAAGCGGCCTGGGGTAAAGGGTTCCTGATGGTCTCTGCCACGCCACTGACGCGCTCAAGCTATCATGCGGGCGATGATTTCGCGCGGCTGCGGGACGCGCGGCAGGCGGCGCTGGCCTGATCCGCGGGCGTTGGTCCGGGGCGGTGAGGCTGTGTGCCTCCGGCGGGAGTATTTGGGGCAAGATGAAACGGGCAGGGCGTGCAATTCCTCTTGCCGGGGACTAAAAGAGGCGAGATGCTGATTCAGGAGCCTGCGCCATGAGTTTTTCCCGTGCCATCAAGATCGCGCCGTCGATCCTTGCGGCGGATTTCGCGAATTTCGGTGCCGAGTGCCGCGCCATTGAAGATCAGGGCGCGGATTGGGTGCATGTCGATGTGATGGACGGGCATTTCGTCCCGAACATCACCTTCGGCCCTGCAACCTGCGCCGCGATCCGGCCTCATATCCGGGGCGTGATGGATGTGCATCTGATGATCGCGCCGGTGGACCCCTATATCGAGGGATTTGCGAAGGCAGGCGCAGATATCATCACTGCGCATCTGGAAGCCGGGCCGCATATTCACCGGACCTTGCAGGCGATCCGTGCGACCGGGGCCAAGGCCGGGCTGGCGCTGAACCCCGGCACGGGGCTGGACGGGGTGGAGAACCTGCTGGATCTGCTCGATCTGGTCTGTGTGATGACCGTCAATCCGGGCTTTGGCGGGCAGGCGTTTATCGATATGAGCGACAAGGTGCGCCGCTTGCGCGCGCTGATCGGGGATCGGCCCATCCATATCGAGATCGATGGCGGGATCACGCGTGAGACAGCGCCGATCATGGCGCGGGCAGGCGCGGATGTGCTGGTTGCAGGATCGGCGGTGTTCAAGGGCGGATCGGTTGCGGACCCTGGCCCCTATGGCGCGAATATCCGCAGCATCCGCGCGGCGGCAGAGGGCGCGCTTGGGGTGGTCGTGTGATCCGGGCGGTCGTCTTTGATCTGGATGGCACGCTGATCGACAGCGCCCCGGATATCTGGCGCGCGGCCAATCAGGTGCTGGAGGGCGAAGGGCTGCCGCCCGTCACATTCGAGCAATCGCGCGGCTTTATCGGGCGCGGCGCGCGGGTCTTTGTCGAGCGGATGGAGCGGGCCGTGACAGGCGCGAATGAGCCTGCGCGCACGGCGCATCTGCATGCGCGGTTCCTGCATTTCTACGAGCGCGCGCATGAAGGCACGCGTGTCTATCCGCATGTGGTCGAGACACTGGCAGAGTTGCGCGGGCAGGGGCTGCGGCTGGGGCTGTGCACGAACAAACCGTTGCGGCCCACGCAGGCGGTGCTGGCGCATCTGGGCTGGGACGGGTTGTTCGAGATGGTGATCGGGGGCGACTCGTTGCCAGTTGCGAAACCTGACCCTGCGCCGCTGCTGGCGGTGCTGGAGGGGATGGGGCTTGGTCTGCCCGAGATTGCCTATATCGGTGACAGCGAGACGGATGCAGAGACTGCCGAGCGCGCGGGTGCGCGCTTCGGTCTTTATACCGAGGGGTATCGCAAATCGGCCCCTGAGGCGCTGTATCATCAGTTCCGGTTCGATGATTACCGCGTTTTGCCGGGGTTGGTGCATGGCTGAGACGCGCCGCCCCTTGCCGCCGCCCTTGCCGATGCCCAAGCCAGGCCTGTGGCGACGCACGCCGCCTGCGATATTTCCGCCGATCATGGGGCTCTTTGGCTTGGGTCTGGGCTGGCGCGCGGCGGCACCGGCTTTTGGTATTTCGCCCGCCATCGGGGATATGATCCTTGGGGCGGTGGCGCTGCTGTTCCTCTTTGCGCTGGTGGCATGGATCGCGAAACCCTTGCGCCGTCCGTCGGTGGTGCTGGAGGAATTGCGCGTGCTGCCCGGTCGGGCGGGGCTGGCGGCGGCGTCCTTGAGCGTGATGCTGCTCGCGGCTTCGCTTGCGCCGTTTTCTGCGGGACTGGCGCGGGGGCTGGCGGTGCTTGCGTTCAGCCTGCATGTGGGGCTTCTGGTCGCGCTGATCCATGTGCTGCGCTCTGGGCCGCCCGAAGGGCGCGTGGTCACGCCGATCTTTCACCTGACCTTCGTGGGCTTCATCATCGGGGGTGTCGCGGCCAATGCACTGGGCGCGCATGAGATCGCGCGCTGGCTGGTCTGGTCCATGCTGATCCCGGCGGGCGTGATCTGGGGGATTTCTGCGCGCCAACTGACCCGCACGTTGCCGCCTGCGCCCTTGCGCCCGCTCTTGGCCATTCATCTGGCCCCGGCGAGCCTGTTCACGATTGTCGCGCATGGCGCGGGGATGCAGGCGGCGGCGCACGGTTTCCTTGCGCTGGCTGTGGCGATCCTTGTGGCGCTTCTGGCATCGCTGCGCTGGTTGACGGCTGCAGGCTTCTCGGCGCTTTGGGGGGCATTCACCTTTCCGCTGGCGGCAGTGGCCACGGCGCTGATCCTTGTGTCGCAGGGCGAGGGCGTGATGGGCTGGATCGGTGGTTTTCTGCTGGCCTTTGGCACGCTATTGATACCGGTGATCGCCTACCGCATCCTGAAGCTCTGGGCGGGCGGGATGTTGGCGGTCAAGACGAATGCTGCAGAGGCCTGACAGGGGTTTTCATTTCCTGCGGGACGTGAAAAGGGAAAGCGCCAAGCGATCCACCCCATAAGGAGCATGCCCATGCAGATTCGCGAGGCGCTGACCTTTGATGATGTGCTGCTGGTTCCCGCAGCCTCTTCCGTGTTGCCCAATCAGGCGGACACCTCGACCTTTGTCACGAAATCCATCCGGATGAACATTCCGCTTCTGTCTTCGGCCATGGACACAGTGACCGAGGCGCGCATGGCGATTGCCATGGCGCAGATGGGCGGGATCGGGGTGATCCACCGCAATCTGGATATCGAGGCGCAGGCGCAGGAAGTCCGCCGTGTGAAGCGGTTCGAATCCGGCATCGTGTTCGACCCGATCACGCTGACGCCGGACCAGACGCTGCGCGACGCCAAGGAATTGCAGGCGCGCTATAATGTGACGGGTTTTCCGGTGGTCGATGATCAGGGTCGTGTGCTGGGGATCGTCACCAATCGCGACATGCGCTTTGCCAGCGATGATGCCACTCCGGTCAAGGTGATGATGACGCAGGATAATCTGGCGATCCTGCGCGAACCTGCCGATCGGGACGAGGCGCGCTCGCTGATGCAGGCGCGGCGGATCGAGAAGCTGTTGGTCACAGACGGGCAGGGGCGGCTGACGGGCCTGCTGACCCTGCGCGATATTGACCGGGCCGTGCTGAACCCGTCTGCGTGCAAGGACGATCTGGGGCGGTTGCGGGTGGCGGCGGCCTCGACCGTGGGGGACGCGGGCTATGAACGGTCGATGGCGCTGATCGAGGCGGGTGTCGATCTGGTGGTGATCGACACGGCGCATGGCCATTCCGAAGGGGTGGCCAAGGCTGTCGAGCGGATCAAGGCCGCGTCGAACGCCGTGCAGGTGATTGCGGGCAATGTGGCGACAGGTGCGGCCACACGCGCGCTGATCGACGCTGGCGCGGATGCGGTGAAAGTGGGGATCGGGCCGGGCTCGATCTGCACCACGCGGGTTGTCGCGGGTGTGGGCGTGCCGCAGCTGACCGCGATCATGGACTGCGCGGACGCTGCGGGCGATGTGCCGATCATCGCCGATGGCGGCATCAAGCTGTCGGGCGATTTCGCCAAGGCGATTGCGGCGGGGGCATCCTGCGCGATGGTCGGAAGCGCGATTGCGGGCACGGATGAGGCACCGGGCGAGGTGATCCTCTACCAAGGGCGCAGCTACAAGAGCTACCGGGGCATGGGATCGCTTGGTGCGATGGCGCGGGGCTCGGCAGATCGGTATTTCCAGAAGGATGCGGCCAGCGACAAGCTGGTGCCCGAAGGGATCGAGGGGCAGGTGCCCTACAAGGGGTCTGTCGGCACGGTGCTCTATCAGATGGTGGGCGGCCTGCGCGCGGCGATGGGCTATACGGGCAATGCCACGGTCGAGGCGATGCGCGGCGGCTGCAATTTCGTGCGCATCACCAATGCCGGGCTGAAGGAAAGCCATGTGCATGATGTTCAGATCACCCGCGAAAGCCCGAATTACCGGGTCGGATAATGCCTTTTCTTGATGGGCTGACGCTGTTCGGCGACCCGGCCACGCTGATTGCGGCGTTGATCGCGGTATTTCTGGTGGGCCTGTCCAAAGGCGGGCTTGGGGGTGCCTTCGCGCTGATGGGCGTGCCGATCCTGTCGCTGGTCATGTCACCGGTGCAGGCGGCAGCACTGTTGCTGCCGATATTGCTGATGATGGACGGGATCAGCCTGTGGGCGTGGCGCGGCTGGTTTGACCGGGCGACACTGCTACATCTGCTGCCGGGGGCTGTAGTGGGCATCGGCCTTGGCTGGGCGACCGCCGCCTATACGTCAGAGGCCGTGGTGCGGCTGATGGTGGGGCTTGTCGCGCTGGGATTTGTCGCGCGGATGTGGCTTGCGCGGGGCGGGGGCCGGGCGCAGGGGCAAAGCTGGGGGCGCGGCAGTTTCTGGGGGATCGGCGCGGGGTTCACGAGTTTCGTGGCCCATGCGGGCGGGCCGCCCTTTCAAGTCTATGTGCTGCCGTTGCGGTTTGATCCCAAGGTCTATACCGGGACGAGCGTGATCTTCTTTGCAGTCGTGAATGTGATCAAGCTTGGCCCCTATGCGGCGCTGGGGCAGTTCGACCGGGTGACGCTGGTCTCGGCCTTCGCCATGCTGCCGCTGGCGGCGGTGTCCACTTTGCTGGGCGCGTGGATCATCAAGCGGATGCGGGCCGAGGTGTTCTATCCGCTGATGTATGGCATGATCGCGCTGGTGGGGGTGAAGCTTGTCTGGGATGCTGTGGGGGCGTTGGTGGGGTGAGGGGCGCTTGGAGCCCTTTGCGGACGGTCAGAACTGCTGCGGGTGCAGTCGGCAGAAGCAAGCCATTCTGAAGACATTGATGCAGGAGCCCATTGACACCGCGCCCACGTTTACACCTTCGTACTAGCCCCCGATACACATTTCCTTGGTGCGGCACCTATAATCAGAACAGGCTATCGTTAAGGCGTATCATCGCCTCATATGCAATGTGGTTCTCTAGTTTAACGCGAACGAAATAATTGTCCGGCTCGAGCGTCCTCTTGAGAATCCAGCGCCCCCCAGATTGATTGATGGTCTTGAAGTCATCATTCTGAAAATCAACACAAATCTCATTTTGAGTGTTATAAACTTGAATCGCGATTGATACATTTTTTAAATCGTGTCGATGATTTAATCTAAAACTCACCCCTTCTTGGGAAAGGTCGATATCTGCAACAAATGAAAACCTTTTGTCGAACACCTTTAGTTCTTCCGAAACAGAGCATAATGGCTGCCACTGACGTGCCTCTGCACCCAACCTGTGAAGGAAAGTGTCGCGTTCGGGCTCCGAACGGAACCAAATGCTAGAAAGTACATCTGCCAATGGCAAGGGCGACGTTGGCAGGACTTCAGCACACCTACGGTCGATAATTGAATAATCACCAGCTACCCCACCTTCGTGGAACACTGACGAAAAGGGGATGTTGGAAAAAAACGCCTCGTCATTACCGGTTTGCGCAGCATTTTTCTGCATGTTTCGATCTGAGAATAATACATCGGGACGCGTGAGCACGCGTTTTGCGTCAAGTACGAACATTACCAAGACCGGAGCGTGCGCGTCAGGACCGTATTGGCAGTCCCCATCTTTCCGTATGCCTTCGATATGAAACTGCGTCGGGTTTCGCGGGCGAAAGTAAAGACGTACACGCCCGTGCGCCTCTTGACAATTGTCAATTACCCCGCCTGCTGCCACATCCTGAACTTGCTGACGTTGTGGATCATTTCGGGCACGCAAGCATCCATCCTTGATGATAGCTAATGCTGTTTCAAGGGGGGCGTGATGGAACAACCTAGAAGGCCAGTGTTTTCGGTATGTGCGGACCCCGGTGGCGAGTTGTGAGCTCCAATTGTCGATATGTTGATCCACAAAGGCTTCCGTTAGTGCCATAGCAATTCAGCTTGTGCGCTTGGGCTTGGTATCTCAAAGGAAGCTGAGAACTCCGGCTTCAACTCGACAGCAATTTCAGGTTCCGGTCTGCCGTGCCGATGAATTTGTACCGCGCGTACATCTGGCAATAGTTGCATCATTGTCAGCAAGGGTGCAGCGGACCCTTTCGCTGCCCATTCAGCTTTCTCATTCGTAACTAGGCCATTCAATAGGCTGAGCCATACACCACGCAGGTCGTCTTCTTCGAACAACCAGTCATGATCCTGAGTTTGAATTCGCAGAGCGTCATTTCTAAAGTCAATTTCGTACTTGCGCTCATCATCTAAACGCAACACTGGTGCAAGCTTCGTTATGCTTTCTAGAGCGCTGACGAAGCCTTGAAAAGATAAATCTTTTGCCGATTTGCGAACTTCGACAGCAAGCAGTTCAAGGTGTTCTGGTAACCCGATGTCTTTAGTAAAGTCATGTATAAAGACTGGAATAGCCAGGCTGGATAAGTACCGCTCCATTAACGGTCTTACGTTCTCCCAATCTAGGCCACCGTTTCCACAACCAAGCTTAGGGAAAGCAATGTCAGTCACACCCTGTGCTTCATAGGTATTGGTAAACTTTTCCAGACCAGCTTCGATCCACTCTATACGCGACGGACTGCGCCAGTGCTTCTTGGTGGGAAAGTTCAGAATCCAGTGCTCTGAACCTCGCCATAGCCATAGCTTACCAGGTTCCAATAATTTCTGATCACAAATTTGCTTGTAAGCCGTGAACATCTTGGGTTCACGTTCCTTGAAGGCTTTTGCTATCCCTTTCCCCATGACACCAACGCAGTTTACTGTGTTGACCAGTGTCTGCGTGTTAGCTTCAAGGAGGCTGGTTCTCTTATATGTCAGCACGTTCTTCCACCTTTTCTCCCGATGACACATAAACATGTTCTTTCCTACGCTTCAATAGAACATAGATAGAACAAAGCTGCAAGGACAGTGACCGTCCGCTCCGTCCCGCAAAGCCGCCCCTCACACCGGATTGACCAACCCCCGCCCCTCCAGATGTGCGATGGCGTTTTCAACCGCCATCAGCCCCATTTCCTCGCGCACATCCAAAGCCGCTGTGCCCAGATGCGGCAACAGCACCACATTGTCCATCTTGCGCAGCGCCTCGGGCACTTTCGGCTCGAACTCATAGACATCCAGCCCCGCGCCGCCGATCTGGCCCGCTTGCAGGGCGGCGACAAGGGCCGCTTCATCCACCACATCGCCGCGCGCGATGTTGATCAGACGCGCATGCGGGCGCATCGCGGCCAACTCGGGCGCGCCCACCATATGCCGCGTCTCGGCCCCGCCCGGCACGGCCAGGACCACGCAATCGGAGGCGACCATCAGCTCGTTCAGACTGCCCACCTGCCGCGATGGCATGTCAAGCACCTTGGCCGAGCGGTTGTGATAGATCACCTTCATCCCCAGCCCGAAATGCGCGCGCCGCGCAATAGCCTGACCGATGCGGCCCATGCCGACAATGCCGCAGGTCTTGCCGCCCAGATGCAGGCCCAGCATCTGCGTCGGGTGCCAGCCGGTCCATTTGCCCGACCGCACCAGCCGTTCGCCTTCGCCCGCGCGCCGCGCGGTCATCAGCATCAGCATGAGCGCAATATCGGCCGTGGCCTCGGTCACGGCACCCGGCGTGTTGGTGACAGAGATGCCAGCGGCGCGGGCGGCGGCGACGTCGATATGGTTGTAGCCCACACCGAAATTGGCAAGCAGGCGGCAGCGGGAATCGCTCATGCCGTCGAACACCTCGGCGCTGAACAGATCGCCCAGTGTCGGGATGACCACATCATAGAGCACCAGCGCCGCGCGCATTTCGCCCTTTTTCAGCGGCGTGTTCTGTTCGCGCACGGTCACGTTGAAATGCGCCTGCGCGCGTTCGAGCACGCGCTCGGGCATGGGGCGGGTGATGTAGAGTTCCATCTGCGTCTCCGTCAATGCATCCGCGCGCCCAAGGGCACGTCATGGTCGGGGGCCAGCAGCGAAATGCGGCCCTGATCGTCGGACGCGCCCAGCACCAGCACTTCGGACATGAACGGCCCGATCTGGCGGGGCGGGAAATTCACCACCGCCATGACCTGCCGCCCGATCAGCGCGTCGGGCGTATAGAGCGTGGTGATCTGGGCCGAGGATTTCTTCTCGCCGATCTCTGGCCCGAAATCGATCCAGAGCTTGATTGCGGGTTTGCGGGCTTCGGGGAAGGGTTCGGCGCGGGTGACGCGGCCTGCGCGGATGTCCACTTTCAGGAAATCGTCAAAGCTGATCGTGCTCATGCCGACAGTTCCTTCGAGCGGTCGGTCGCGGCCTTGATCGCGCGGACCATCAGGGGGGGCAGTTCCGGCATCAGCACATCAAGGGCGGCGGCGGTTGTGCCCTTGGGGCTGGTGACGTTGATGCGCAACTGTTCTGCGCTCTCTCTCGATCCGGCGGCAAGCTGTCCGGCACCGATCACAGTCGCACGGGCGAGTTGCATCGCCAGGTCCGGGGCAAGGCCCTGTGCCTCGCCAGCCTGTGCCATCGCCTCGATCATGTGGAACACATAGGCGGGGCCAGAGCCGGACAGTCCGGTGACGGCATCCATTTGCGCCTCGTCCTGAAGCCGGACGGTCTGGCCGACAGCGGCGAGCAGGGCTTCCGCCAGTGCCATCTGCTCCTCCGAGACATGCGCATTGCCGATCAGCGCGCTGATGCCCGCGCCCACTGCCGCGGGCGTGTTGGGCATGGCGCGGATGATGGGGGTGTCGGCGCCAAGGGCTTCGGAAAACCGCGCCATGGTGGTGCCTGCGGCGATCGAGATGAACAGCGTCGCGCCATTGCCCAGAGCCTGCAGCGCGGGCAGGGCGTCGCCCATCATCTGCGGCTTGACCGCGACAATCGCCACAGCAGGCGCAGGGGGCAGATCCGTGTTCAGGTGAACGCCTGTGCCGCGCAGCCAGTCCGAGGGGTTGGGGTCGATCACATGCACGCTGGATGCAGGCACGCCCCGCGCAAGCCAGCCTGCCAGCATGGCAGAGCCCATCTTGCCGCACCCAAGAAGGACCATGCCGCCCTGGGCAATCCTGTCGAAATCCATGCCATAGCCCCCGTGTTGTTCTTCACCCTTTGATGCGCGCGGCGCGCGCGAGGGTCAAGAGGGGGCGCGGATCATGCGCGACCAACCGCCTCGGCCAGAGCCATGCGAAGCGCGTCTTCGGGGCTGTGATCGGCCCAGGCGACAAGCTGGAAGGCCGGGTAGAAGCGTTCTGCCGCCATGATCGCGCTGCGGATCATGCGCTCGATCTGGTCGATCCCGGCGGGCTGGTCTTCGCTGAGAAGAAGCCCGTAGCGCCAGACCATCAGGCGCTGGCTGTCCCAGAAGCTGAAGCCCCCGGACCAGACCATGTCATTGGCCCGGTTCAGCGTTTCATAAAGCGCAGGCATCGCCCCTTCGGGTGGGTCCATCTCAAAGGTGCAGACCAGACGCAGCATGTTTTCGTAAGGGTCCAGTGCGAGTGTGACCGAATAGGTGCGCCATTGCCCCTCGACGGCCATGGCGATCTGATCCTCGTTCATGCGGTCGAAATCCCAGGCGTGATGTTCGGCCAGGGTTTCCACCATATCGATCGGGTGCAGGCTGTCGGAGGAAAGATAGAACTCTGCTGCTGACATATCCGCCTCTTTGCGTTGCCTGTGCCTTGATCCCCAAGACACAGAGGATGACCGCTTTTATGGTGCGCCCCTTGCTGTGCGCTTACTAGATATGGTGTGGTCAAACAATGCGCCTGTAAAGGGAAAATTTACGGCCCCTGCAGAAAACTGGGGATAACTGCGCTTGTATGCCGTGGTCGTGGTCTGCTGGCCTGTCCGGGTGCCGTGGCGCGGGTCGGTCCGTGCGACAGCGTTGCGCGGGACGATTCCGTTTCAGCCATGCTGCGAATCCCCCTTGTGGCGCAGTGGGTGCGCGCACAGCCTGTCAGGGCGGTCGCCCGAGACCTGCCAGCAACCGGGCGGGGCCATGCGGGCGCGCAACCGGTCCAGCCGCCACTGGGGTTGCACGGGGTTGTGGCGCGGCGGGTCCGGGGCCGGGCAGGGGGTCAGGCGCCAGCGGCTTTCCACCCCCGCCGCACCGCCATCGCCCGGTGTCAGGACCAGTCCGAGCAGGCCTGCCGCGCGTGATGTGCTGCGGCGGCGGGCCAGACCTGTCTCGGCGGCCAGATGCAACCGGCGCAGGGGCGTCAGCGCCGGGGGCGTGGCCAGTTCCGCAACCACAAGCTCGACCGCGCCCGAGCGCAACGCCTCTTCCGCGCAGGCCAGGGCCTCTGGTTCGCGCGCGGCGTTCAGGGTGATCAGCCGTTCGGGATTGCCCCAGTCATTCAGGCCCAGCGGGTTCAACCGGTCACGGTTCCAGCGCGGGCGAATCCACAGCACTGGCCCGGTCGTGGCCGCCAGCATCCAGACCGCCAGCATGCGCCGCGCGGGGCCGCAGAATTCATGCGCCCGGCCCGGTTGCAACTGCAAGATCGCGCCCAGCGGCTGCGGGGCGTTGATCGCGGGGGTATCGGTCAGGGGCGGGGCTATCAGGGTCATATGTCAAATGTTCCACATTTGTTCACTTATGGCAAGCCCTCGCGTGCCGGGTCCTGGGGGCGCGCAAAACCAAGTGCAGCCAGCGGCAGGCTTTGCTATGGTTCGCAGGACTTGCGCGCTGATAGCGCGCCCCAGACGGAAAGGACCGGTTCCATGCGTGCCATGATGATTGCGGCAACTCTGCTTGCCCTGACGGCCTGTCAGGCCCAGACGCCCGAGGAGGACACCATGCCCGAGGCAAACCCCACGCCCGAGACCTGTATCGCCGACCAGCTGCAGCACCATGTCGGCCAGCCATTGTCGCGTCTGCCGCTGCACACTCTGCCAGAGCCTGTGCGCGTGATTGCACCGATGTCGCCTGTGACGATGGATTACCGGCTGGAGCGGCTGAATATCGAGCATGACGGCAAGCAGATCATCACGCGGATCTATTGCGGTTGAAAATACGGGGTTTTCTTGCGCGCAAAACAGGTTAGGTTGCGGCTCGAAATGATCTCCAGAGGCGAAAGATGAAGAAACGCACGCTCGGCCAGTCGGATCTGGTGGTCTCGGACTATTGTCTGGGCACGATGACTTATGGCACCCAGACGGATCAGGCCGACGCCCATCGCCAGCTTGACATGGCGCTTGATGCCGGGGTGAATTTCCTTGATGCGGCAGAGATGTATCCGGTCAATCCGGTGCGGCTGGAAACGGCGGGCCGCACCGAAGAGATCATCGGGAACTGGATCGCGGCGCGCAAGCCGCAAGGGCTGGTGGTCGCGACCAAGATCACTGGCGCGGGGTCCAATGCGGTGAAGGATGGCGCGCCCATCACAGCGGCGCGGATGCGTGCGGCGGTCGAGGGGTCGCTGCGGCGGTTGCAGGTCGAGTGCATCGACATCTATCAGTTGCACTGGCCCAATCGCGGCTCTTATCACTTTCGCAAAAGCTGGAGTTTCGATCCCTCTCGTCAGAACCGCGCCGTGACATTGGCGCATATGCGCGAAATCCTGACCTGCGCGGATGAACTGATCGCAGAGGGCAAGATCCGCCATATCGCGCTGTCGAATGAAAGCGCCTGGGGGTTGGCGAACTGGCTGCATCTGGCCCAAAGCGAGGGACTGCCGCGCGTCCTGACAGTGCAGAATGAATATTCGATGCTGTGCCGGACATTCGATCTGGATCTGGCCGAAGCCTGCTGGAACGAAAACGTGCCGCTGCTGGCCTTCTCGCCTTTGGCGGCAGGTCTTTTGACGGGCAAATATGCGGGCAATGTCACGCCGGACGGGTCGCGCCGGGAACTGAACCCGGATCTGGGCGGGCGCATCACCGGGCGCGTGTTCGAGGCGGTCTCGGGCTATCTGGCGATTGCGCATGAATTCGGCATTGATCCGGTGCATATGGCCGTGCAATGGACGCTGACGCGCCCTGCGCCGACGCTGCCGATCATCGGGGCCACCACATCGGCGCAACTGGCGCATCTGCTCAAGGGGGCAGAGGTCGTGATCTCGCCAGAACTCCGGTCTGCCATCGACCAGATGAACCGTGCCATGCCGATGGTCTATTGATCCTGCCTTGCCAGATGTGAGAGCCATCATGCCCTTTGACGCGATTGACGCTGTGCTGTTTGACAAGGACGGCACGCTGTTTGACTTCTCGGCCAGCTGGTCCGGCTGGGCCGGGCGGTTGCTGAGTGATCTGGCCCCAGAGGATGCCGCCCGTCAGACAGTGCTGGCACATGCGCTGCAATTCGATCTGGCGACGGGCCAGTTCAATCCGGCCTCGCCAGTGATTGCCGGCACGCTGGAGGAATCCGCCGAGCTGCTTTTGCCGCATCTGCCACATATGCCGCGCGCGCGCCTGATCGAGATGCTGCTGGGCACCGCCGCCGAGGCCGAGATGATCCCGCCGGTGCCGCTTGCGCCGCTCCTGGCAGCGCTGGCCGGGCAGGGGCTGGTCCTGGGTGTGGCCACAAATGATGGCGAAGCCCCGGCCCTGGCGCATCTGACCCGCGCGGGCATCCGCGCCTGTTTCGCCGAAGTGCTAGGCTATGACAGTGGCTATACGCCCAAACCTGCGCCCGACATGCTGCTGGGTTTTGCCGCGCGCACCGGCATTGCGCCTGCGCGGGTGGTGATGGTGGGTGACAGCACGCATGATCTGGTCGCGGGGCGTGCGGCGGGGATGGCCACTGTGGGGGTGCTGACGGGCCTTGCCGATCGCGCGACCCTTGCGCCCTATGCCGATGCGGTTTTGCCCGATATCAGCCATCTGCCCGCGCTTCTGGCGCGAAGCTGAACTGCCCCCGTTTTTCGCCTCCGATCTGGCTCAGGCGGCTGTATCGAGCCAGATCGTCACAGGCCCGTCATTGACCAGATGCACGGCCATATCTGCGCCGAATTGCCCGGTTTCGACCGCCACACCCAAGCCGCGCAGGCTTTGGGCAAAATGCTGATACAGCCGCTCGCCAAGTTCAGGCGCTGCTGCCGTCGAAAACCCCGGTCGGTTGCCGCTGCGCGTATCTGCCGCCAAGGTGAACTGGCTGACCACCAGTGCCGCGCCGCCGGTGTCTTTCAGCGCAAGGTTCATCTTGCCTGCCGCATCGCGGAAAATCCGCAGCTTGTGGATCTTGGCGGCCAGCGCTGCGGCCTCGGTCTCGGTATCACCCTGCATGGCGCAGACAAGGATCAGCAGACCCGGCCCGCAGCGCCCGATGATCTCGCCTGCGACTTCGACGCGCGCCTCTGTCACGCGCTGCACGAGCGCGCGCATCAGATCTCGCGCGCCCAGGGCGGGTTCGCGCCTGCGCGCGACACTGTAACCGCCGCCGCCCGTGCACCAAGCGCAAGCGCGTCATGCAACCGATCCGCGCTGATTGCAGCAATGCCCGGTTTGCTCAGGCCACCCGCCTTTGACAGCCCCGCCAGAAAGCCCGCATTGAACGTATCGCCTGCACCGACGGTATCGACGACCTCTACCGGGCTTGCCTGCGCATGGGTTTCGCCAAGTGCCGTGAACGCGCGCGCGCCTTTCGCGCCCTCGGTGATGATCACGATTTTCGGCCCTTGCGCCTGCACTGCGCGCGCCAGCGCTGCGACATCGCCCGCGCCCATCAGCCAATGCAGATCCTCATCCGAGAGTTTCACGATATCGGCCTGCGCGATCATCGCGCTCAGGCGCGCGCGATAGGCGGCCTCATCGCGGATGAAACCGGGGCGGATATTCGGGTCCAGCATCACCACCCGGTCGCCCGCCAGCGCACAAAGCGCCTGAAAGGCCGCGCCACAGGGATCCCCCACGAGCGAAATACCGCCAAAGAACAGCGCGGTCACACCCGCAGGCAAATCGGGCAGTTCCGCCTCGGTCAGATCGCGCAGTGCCGTGCCCCGGTCATAAAACGCATAGCGCGCCTGACCGTTGATCAATGTCACGAAGGCCAGCGTGCAGGGCCGGTCCACCGCAGGCGACAGGCTGTGATCCACGCCTGATGCCTCCAGCGCCGCGCGCAGTTGCGCGCCGAACAGGTCATCAGACAGCGGGCAGAAGAACCCAACCGCGCGCCCCAACCGCCCCAGCGCAATCGCGGTGTTGAACACGGCCCCGCCCGGATAGGGCGCGAAACACGCCTCGCCCGCGCCACTTTCGCGCGGCAGCATGTCGATCAGTGCCTCGCCTGCGCACAGGATCATGGCGCTCTCCTTCTAGAATCCACCCATTTCCGCGACATAAAATGCGAGAACCAGAAATGCTAGCGCAAACACGACTGCGCCCGCGATCTTCCAGACCGACCAGGGCCGCTCGCCCTGCACCCGTCCGGTCTGGCCATTGACGATAAAACGGTAACTCTTGCCCCGGTAGCGATAGGCCGCCATCCAGATCGGCAACAGCAGGTGCTTGAAGCGCTCATCGCTGTAATCGGTGTTCACCGAGGTGATGCGTTGTTCATCCCCGCCAATGTCGCGGCAGATATCGGCGCGGATCTGTTCGTCCATGATCTGTTTCGCCCCGTCGAACCCTTCCGGCAGGCCAACGGTATACCCCTCGGCCCGAAATCCCGACAGGTAATCCGCGCTGTAGGGTTGCAGGTCTGCCAGTGTCCATGGTTCCAGCCTGCGCGCATTGGCACGCGGCAGCGATTGCGAGGCGATCACCAGCAGGTCCAGAAACTGCCGCTGCACCCGCCCAGAGGCGGGCGACCAGCGCGTGCGTCGCTCGCGCCGCGCATCCTTGCCCGATCCGACGGTGACATAATAATGCGTGCCGCGCTGGCCCACATAGCGCGAGCGCGTGGCCACGTCGAACGCCCAATAGGGCACATAAAGCCCGTTCAGCTTGCCCGTGCTGCGCGCATATTTCGCCAAGGTGCCGGGGGCGAACCACAGCCCTTTCAACCATTTGCCCATCCGCTCATGCGCCTCGCGCTCGGACAGGCGAAAGGGCAGGATCGCCTGCGGCTTGATATGGCGATGCGTGCCGGTATCCGTGACGACCGGCGAGGCGCAGAACGGACATTCCGCCGAATGGATATGCGCCTCGAACTGCACTTCGGCCCCGCAAGTGTCGCAATGCACGACACGGGTTTCCTCGAATTCGTCCGGGGGCAGGGTCTGGGCCACTGCCTCGTGATAATCGAGCGATTGCAATGCGGTGACGCGGGTGGCGTCATCCATCTGCGGGATGGGCTGCTCATGGCCGCAATATTCGCAGGACAGCCGCGCCTGTCCCGGTTCAAACCGCAGCGAGGCGCCGCATTGGGCGCAGGGGAAGCGGTGTTCCAACTGTGTCGTGGCCATGCCCTGTCCTGAACAATCGGGCCGTGTTCCGGCCTCTGTCTCATCTTGCGACTGGCAGTTTCATCTTGCCAAAAATACTCAAAACCGACGCCCGCGCCCCACGCGCGCCGGTAGCGCAGGTGCGTCAGCCCGCGGGTGGCGGGGGCGGCGGCATGGACGCAAAAAGCCGCGCCAGCGCCGGCACCTCGCCTGCTTTCAGCCAGCCCGATTGCCCCTCGGACCAGACCAGTGTCTCGCGCGTGATCTGGGCTGCAAGCTGCGATTGCGGGAAGGGGCCGCGCGTCTGGCCATTCTCGGCGATATGCCACATGGGCTCAGCGGCAGGCGGCGGCGGTGGGGGCGGTGCAGACGCCCCCGCCCCTTGGCTGTGACCCATGGCCTGCGCGCCCATGCCCTGTGCCATGGCCATGCCCATGCCCATTCCCATACCAGCCCCAAGCCCCGCGCCCATGCCGCCATCGCTGCCGCCTTCGGCGGCTTTCTGCATCGCCTGCGCGGCCGAGAACTGGGTGAACTTGTTCAGATCGCCCACAATCCCCATGCTGGTGCGCTGGTCGAGCACTTTTTCCACTTCGGGGGGCAGCGAGATATTCTCGATGTAGAGTTCGGGCATCTCCAGCCCGTATTCCTCCAGCGTGGGTGCAATCGCCTTGGCGACGACATCCGACAGATCCTTGGTGTTGGCGGCCATATCCAGCGCCGGGATACCACTTGCGGCCAGCACCCGGCTGACCTTCTGCACCACGATATTGCGGATCTGGCCTGCGATCTTGTCTTGCGTGAAATCGCCATCCGTGCCCACGATCTCGCGCATGAAGGGCACCGGGTCTTTCACCCGCACCGCATAAGACCCGAACGCCCGCAGGCGCAGCGGTCCGAATTCGGGGTCGCGCAGCATGACCGGGTTCTGCGTCCCCCATTTCAGCCCGGCAAAGCGGCGCGTGTTGACGAAATAAATCTCCGACTTGAAGGGCGAGTTGAAGCCGTGATCCCAATGCTGCAGCGCAGTCAGCAGCGGCATGTTGTTGGTTTCCAACATATACATGCCCGGCTCGAACACATCCGCCAGCTGGCCCTCATGGATGAAGACCGCCATCTGTCCTTCGCGCACCGTCAGCTTCGCGCCATACATGATGGAATTGCCATAGCGCTCGAAGCGGTAAACCATAGTGTCGCGGCTGGCATCGGTCCATTCGATGACATCGATGAACTGGCCTTTGAGGAAACTGAAAACCATGCTTGGCACCCTTTCCATGAAGTGCTGAATTTGTGGAAGTATCGCCTAACTCTCGCCTGCCATCAACTCATTCACGATCTGGCGAATGATGGGGCGGGCTTCGGCCTCGCGCATGCCGGGGCGCAGGCGCGGATCGTAGAGAATGCGCAGCATCTGTTCATCCAGCACGGTCAGCACTGCGAATTCCGCCGTGTCATTGAACAGCGACGGGCGGGCGCGCGGGCTGTCATTGGGCAGGCCCATGCCTTGCGCCAATTCCTCGTAATAGCAGGCGCGGCGCGACAGGTCAGGCAATTCGGCGCGGATGATGGCCAGTGCATCCGTATAGGTATCGGTCCCGCTGCGCGAAAAGGCCAGCACAAGGCAGGAAACCGTGAGCGGGAGGTCGCGCACCAGATCAAGGGTCACGGAATCAACACCGGGGATCAGTTCTTGCAGGCGGGGCCCGCTGGCTCTGCGCTCGGCCTCGTTCAGCACAAGGACATGAAAGTTCCCGCCCCGATCCACTCGCGACACAGGATGCCCGGTCAGCCCTGCCAGCCGCGCGGCATATCGGGTCACAAAGGCCGTATCCGATGTGCGCGTGGCATCGGGCACCGCATCGCCGAAGGTGAGCTGCATCCGCACCGGGGCTTGCCAGCGGCGCAGATTGGCGGGGGTTTCACGCTCGATCACGCGGCTGCCGGTCAGGATGTATTCTTCATAGAGCGCCACCCGCACGA
>JAFIEL010000149.1 GCA_020832585.1 Natronohydrobacter sp.
TCGCGAAAGCGTGAAAAGCGCGAAATTGGCCAATGGTCTTACGACCTTTGTGCGACGGCGGTTCGCGAAACTTGGCCTTTGGTCGAATAGGCTGGGCGGAGATCACCGCATAGGCTGTATCTGGAATGTCGGGAGGACAGCGCATGACCATTTTCACTCGCCTCAAGCACGCAGCCCTTGCCCTGGGGATCGCAACGGCCCCTGCCCTTGCGGATCTGCCGGTTCTGACCATTGCCAGTCAGGCCGGGGGCACCGTCGCCTGGGAACTGGACACGATACACTACCACGGATTTGACAAGGCCAACGGCTTCCGGCTGGAAATCATGGAAGTCGCGGGCAAGGCGGCAGGCCAGATTGCCTTTCAGGGCGGCGAGGCGGATGTGATCGTCGATGACTGGATCTGGGTCGCCCGCCAGCGCGCTGCCGGACAGGATATTGCGTTCGTTCCCTACAGCCGCGCTGTCGGCGGCGTGATGGTGCCCGAAGGCAGCACGGCGCAAAGCCTGCAGGACCTGGCGGGCGCGAAGATCGGCATTGCGGGCGGTCCGAATGACAAGAGCTGGATCATCCTGCGCGCCTATGCAGCGCAGCAGGGGTTCGATCTGATGGCGCAAACCGAACAGGTCTATGGCGCGCCCCCGCTGATTTTCCAGACCGCGCGTTCGGGCGAGTTTGGCGGCGCGATCAATTTCTGGCATTTCATGGCCAAGCAGGAAGCGGCGGGCATGCGCCATCTGATCTCGGTTGCGGATGCGGCCCGCGCGCTGGGGATGGACCCGGACATGCCGCTTCTGGGTTATGTGGTGCAATCGGCAATGGTCGCGGATCAGCCAGAACTGGTTGCGGCTTTCGCGGCAGCCTCACGCGATGCCAAGGCGCTTCTGGCAAGCTCCGAGGCTGACTGGGACCGCCTGCGCCCGATGATGAATGCCGCCGATGATGCAGAATTCGAGGCGCTGAAGGCCGGATTCCGGGCAGGGATTCCGGGCGATGGGCCGATTGATGAAACCTCTGCGCGCACCATGTTCCGCCTGATGGTGGAGCTTGGCGGCGAAGAACTGGTCGGCACTGCGACCGAATTGCCCGAAGGCGTGTTCGTGCCGCTCGGCTCGTGAGCGGCGTGGCCCTGAGTGACGAGACACGACGCGCGCAAGGGCGCGGCACCCCTGCGGTGCCGCGCCCGCTGCCCGGTTGGGCCGTGCGTGTGCTGTCGCTCTCGGGGCTTCTGGCCTTCTGGTGGGTGCTGGCGTGGACCAAGGCAGACCCGATGGTGCTGCCCGGCCCCCAGACCGTGCTACCGCGCCTGTGGTCCGAAGCCGCCTCCGGCGCACTCTGGCAGCATCTTGGCGTGACGCTGTGGCGGGTGGTGCAGGCCTTTGTCGCGGCGATGTCGCTTGGGCTGGTGCTGGGGGTGATGATGGGGCTTCTGCCCCGGTTGAACCGCTGGCTGGACCCCTGGCTGGTGTTCTTCCTGAACCTGCCCGCGCTGGTGGTGATCGTGCTGTGTTTCCTGTGGATCGGGTTGAACGAGACGGCGGCGATTGTGGCTGTCGCGATCAACAAGATCCCGCTGGTGACAGCAATGATGCGCGAGGGCGCGCGGGCGCTGAATGGACAGCTGTCAGATATGGCGCAGGTTTTCGGCATGTCACCTCTCGCGCGACTTCGCCATATCCTCTTGCCGCAGCTTGCGCCGCATCTGGCGGCGACTGCCCGCTCTGGCCTGAGCCTGATCTGGAAAATCGTGCTGGTGGTCGAGTTTCTGGGGCGCGGACAGGGGGTTGGTTTCAAGATCCACCTGCATTTCCAGATGTTCGATGTGACCATGGTGATGGTCTATGCGCTGAGCTTCATTGCTGTCATGCTGGCCATTGAGACCCTGATCCTGCAACCACTGGAACGGCGCGCGCGCCGCTGGAGAGAGGCATGAGCCTGCAGGTGGCCATTCGCGCCAAGCGCTTCGGACCGACAGAGGTGTTGCGCGATCTGGCCTTTCAGGTCGCGCGCGGCGAGGTTCTGGCCGTGTTGGGTCCGTCCGGCGTGGGGAAATCGACGCTGTTGCGCATCATTGCCGGGCTGGATACGGCCTTTGAAGGCCAAGTCCGGCGCGAGGGACGTTTGGCGATGGTGTTTCAGGAACCGACCCTGATGCCGTGGCGCTCGGCGCTGGACAATCTGCGCCTGACAACAGGGGTTGATGCGCAACAGGCCGAAGCCGCGCTGTCCCGCGTCGGACTGGCGGGCAAGGGTGCGCTTTATCCGGGGCAGTTATCGCTCGGCCAACAGCGCCGGCTGTCACTGGCGCGCGCCTATGCGGCGAAACCCGATATTCTGCTGCTGGATGAGCCTTTCGTGTCGCTTGATCAGGCGCTGGTCGAGGACATGCTCGCACTGACGGAAAGCGTGATCGCAGAACAGCGACCCGCGACTGTCTTTGTCACCCATGCGCAGGCAGAGGCGGACCGTCTGGCAACGCGACAGATGGTGCTGGCCGCTCGGGCACCGGTCTGAGTGGCGGCGATATACCATCTGCCAGAAGCGTGCCCAGCACACAGCTTGCGCCAGTCGCCTCAGCGCCCCGGCTCTTCCCAGGTCAATCCGTGGTCGCGATAGATCGCCTCTACCCGGCCATCGCGCACCGCTGCCGTCAGAATGTCATCCACCTCATAGCTGAGCATGCGTGCCGTATAGAAGGCCGTCGCGATCCCGATGGGCCATGATCCGATGGACAGCCCCGGCAGCGGCCCGGTCTCGACCGCAAATTCCGGGTCATCGCGCAAATAGTGCTCCAGCCGGGCGCGGATGCCCATGACCGCGCTCACCTCGCCCGCGCGCAGCAGATCGATCACCTCGGGCAAGGTACGACGGCGGGTGATGTTGGGGATCAGCGCGCCCTGTTGCAGCCCGGTCAGGTAAAAATCAGGCAGCGAGTGGTTTTCCACCGCCACGGTTTTCGAGGTGAAACTGCCCGGCCATGGCGGCTCGTCCGGATACTCCGACACGCGATAGGCGATGGCAATGCGCTCTTGCGCATAGCGCCCGGTCAGCGCGGCCAGTTCATTGCGGTAATCCAGTTCGCGATTATAGGGCACCCGCATCAGCACATTGACGATCCGTCGTCCCATGTAATGCCCGCGCCAGATATAATTGCGCAGATCCGTGTCCACATCCTCATCGGCGGGCAGGTCGATCACCCGCAGGGCGACGCCCAGCTCATCGGCGATCAGTTGCGCAAGCGCCACATCGACGCCCACCAGTTGCCCGGAACTGTCCCGCCACGAATAGGGGGCGAAGTCTTCATAGACACCAACCTCTATGAAACCGCGCTCCATGATCGCGTCATAATCGATGCCGACGCGGTCGCGCCCGCTATCGTCCGACGGAAATTCACGCGCAAAAAGTCCTGACCCGGCAAGGGTCAGGACAGTCATCAGCACCAGTGCTGACAGGGAGGTTCTCAGTCTCATTCACATCTCCGTCCGGTTTCGCCTCAGCGCGCGACCGACAGCCCGATGGTCAGGGTTTCATCCGCCTCGCGCAAGGCACGTTCCCCACCACGTTCCAGAATGACCGCAGCGCGCCGGGCGATACTGTCGGCCTTGGGTGCGCCCGACATGGTCGGCACGGCCAGGGCGATCTCCATCAGTTCCAGATGCAGCGCGGCAATCTCATCAGCATAATCTTCCTCAGCGGCCGTTCCCGCCGCAATGGCTTCCTGCTTCTCGCGCAGCCCGTCACGGATATCACGCAGGCGCGGCATGAACTCTGCGATGCCATCGGGGTCCGGGCGGGTTTCGATAAAGGTGCGGATCGCCCACATCGCCTGCTGGTTCATCAGATCCTCATAAGCAGGCATGCGGTCGCCCGATCCCCGGCGGATACGTTCAAGGAACCATTCGTCATCCATTTCCTCGGCCATCAGGAAGCGCAGGTCGGGGGCAAGACCACCAGACACCACCTCGAGCCCATGGCAGCGCGCGCAGTTCTGGTTATAGGCACTGTCGCCAATGCGCAGGGCGCGCTCCCAGTGGTCGCTTGCCGGGTCGCGGAACGGGTTTTCGAACTCCCATCCGCTGGTCAACTCGGGCAGTCCGTCGGTATTCACAGGCTGCGGCGCGACATCGCCATGGGCAAGCGCAAGAGTGCTTGACAGGCATAGGGCAAGGGCTGCGGCTGGCAGGATTGTCAGGGGTCTTTGCATCGTGTTTCCTCCGGATATCAGGCTTGCCACAACCCTAACGAAGCCAGTCCAGACGCGCTATTCGACCATGGGCTATGCGACGAAGGGATAAGATTCGGCTTGAATTCATGAAATTCCCGCCCGCCGCGCACTGGCGCGACGGGCCTTTGTTACCAAGGTCATTCGACAATGAACGTGCCGGTCATGCCGCGATCTTCCAGCCCACGGCAGCCGAACTGATAGCTGCCGGGCCGGATGGGAACGAAGAACAGCTCGACCTCGCCATCCGCGTCCATTTCCAGCTCATAAAGGTAGGCGACCTTGATCTCCATGTTCCCGGCTTCGATCTTGCGAATCCAGGTATTCTTGAAGAACGAGGGCGCTTCCCAGTTGCATTCGTGCCAACCCACGGCCTGAATGGTCAGCCGATAGGCCTGCCCGGTCTGCATCTGAAATTCGTTCGGCTCGATCCCGAATCCATTGTCGCCGGTGCCAACCTGCATCTCCAGGGCGATTGGCTGCGTTGCCAGATCGCCGCCAGCGGCATGCACGGCCCCGCTCAGCGCCAGCAAGGATGCGGCAGCAAGTGTGGTGATGCGTGTCATGTCTGTCTCCTCCATCTGCATGATCGGACCAGCGTAAACATCGAAAGGCCGCCTACGAAATGCGACCTTGGTCTAGTTTCATTCTGGTGAAACACCGCGCTAGGCTTGGTACAGCCTTTGGGAGGAGGCCACATGACATATCATTCCCTGATCTTGCCGACTGCCCTTGCAAGCCTTGCCGCCAGCACGGCGCTGGCCAATATCGACGTCCCGATTGCCTATCTGGAGATGGAGGTCGAGCGCCCGCCTGTGCTGACCAATCTTGATCCCATCCCCGATGATCTGGGCCGCATGGGGGCCGCGCTGGGGCTCGCGGACAATGCCACCACAGGCGGGTTCATGGGGCACAATTACAGCGTGAGCGATGTCGTCGTGCCCTTGGGCGAGGACTGGCTGGCCGCCGCGCGTGAGGTGCTGGCCGCGCATCGCATTCTGGTGGTGAATGCACCCGCCGATGCGCTGCTGGCCCTCGCCGATCTGCCAGAAGCCGAAGGCGCGCTGATCTTCAATGCCAGTGCCGAAGCGGAGGCGTTGCGCGAAGGGGACTGCCGCGCGAATATCCTTCATACGATGCCCGACTACGCCATGCGCACTGACGCGCTGATGCAGTTTCTGGTCACAAAACGCTGGACCGATCTGGTCATGATCACGGGCCAGCGCCCGGCGGATCTGGAATTCGCCGAAGCGCTTCGCAACTCCGCCACCAAATTCGGCGCGCGCATCCGGGCCGAGAAGGAATGGGACATGTCATCCGACATGCGGCGCAATATCGGGCAGGAATTTCCCGTATTCACGCAGGATTTCCCCAGTCACCATGTCATGCTGGTCGCAGATGAGACGGGCGATTTCGGACCCTTCCTTGAATTCAACGCATGGGAGCCGCGCCCGGTCGCCGGATCGGCAGGCGCGCGCCCCGATGCTTGGTCGGACCGTGTGGAAGCATATGGCGCTGCACAGTTGCAACTGCGCTTCAAGCGACTGGCAGACCGGCCGATGGGGGCAGTCGATTACGCGGCATGGGCGGCAGTCCGGTCCGTGGGGGAAGCGGTGACGCGGACGGGCAGCAATGATGCGGTCGTGCTGCGGGAATACATCCTGGGCGACGCGTTTGAGCTGGCCGCCTTCAAGGGGGCAGCGATCACCTATCGTGACTGGAACGGGCAGATGCGCCAGCCGATGCCGATTGCCACGCGCACGGCGCTTGTGGCCATGACCCCCATGCCCGGCTTCCTGCACGAAGTGAGCACACTCGACACGCTGGGGCGTGACCGCCCTGAAACAGCCTGCACGGCTTTTGACTGAAAGGACTGAACCTATGATCCGCAACACAGTTTCGACGCTTGCCCTGATGGGGTTGATGGTGGCCCCCGCACTTTCGCAGGAAGTCTGGATTTCGAACGAGCGCGACAACACGATCAGCATCATCGACGTGCCCACGATGGAGGTGGTCGAGACGATCAAGGTCGGCGCGCGCCCGCGCGGGATCATGTTCAGCCATGATCACAAGGTGGCCTATCTCTGCGCATCCGATGACAGCACGATCCAGGTGATCGATGTGGCGACGCGCCAGATCCTGCACAACCTGCCCTCGGGCGAGAACCCCGAAACCTTTGCGTTGCATCCGGACAACCGGCATATCTATATCTCGAATGAAGATGACAATATCACGTCGGTTCTGGATGTGGTGGACCGGGTGATCGTGGCGCAGATCCCTGTAGGGGTGGAACCCGAAGGCAAGGCGATCAATCATGCCGGAACCATCGCCATCACGACATCGGAAACCACCAATATGGCGCATTGGATCGATACGGAAACGCATCAGATTTTCCAGAACTCGCTGGTCGGTTCGCGCCCGCGTCATGCCGAATTTACAACCGACGACAAGCGCCTTTTCGTCAGTGCAGAGATCGGCGGGGGCTTGCATGTGTTCGACACTGAAACATTCGAGGAACTGGCTGAAATCCGGTTCGAGATCCGCGATGTGCACGAGCATGATATTCAGCCTGTGGGCTTCAAACTGACCCGCGACATGACCCGCGCCTATGTGGCGCTTGGCCCGGCCAACCGGATCGCCGTGGTGGATATCGAGAATTACGAGGTTCTGGACTATCATCTCGTAGGC
>JAFIEL010000150.1 GCA_020832585.1 Natronohydrobacter sp.
TGGC
The DNA here is from genome assembly GCA_020832585.1 of Natronohydrobacter sp. Taxonomy (GTDB): domain Bacteria; phylum Pseudomonadota; class Alphaproteobacteria; order Rhodobacterales; family Rhodobacteraceae; genus Roseinatronobacter. The sequence goes on from JAFIEL010000150.1 coordinate 5, forward strand.
GGCGTCAAGGTGCTGTCCGAGATCAACATGGTGCTGGCGATCCTTCTGATGGTCTTTGTCATCCTTGTGGGACCGACCTTCACGCTAATTTCGCAGTTCTTCGGCAATCTGGGGGCCTATGCGTCGGAAATGCTGGCGCTCTCGAACCCCATCGGGCGCGAGGATGATGGCTACCGTCAGGGCTGGACCGCCTTTTACTGGGCCTGGTGGATCAGCTGGTCGCCCTTCGTGGGCATGTTCATCGCCCGCGTCAGCCGGGGCCGCACAGTGCGAGAATTCATCACCTGTGTGCTGTTGATCCCGACCTTCGTCTCGGCGATCTGGATGACGGCCTTTGGTGGCACAGCGATCGATCAGTTGATCAATCAGGTCACGGAAAGCGCGGTCTATGGTTTCGTGATCGACGCCTATGTGCCCGAACTCTCGCTCTTCGGGATGCTTTCAGAACTGCCCTTCGCCGCGATCACCTCGGTTCTGGGGATCATTCTGGTGATCGTGTTCTTCGTCACCTCGTCGGATTCCGGCTCGCTGGTGATCGACACGATCACGGCAGGCGGCAAGATCAATGCGCCCGTCAGCCAGCGCGTGTTCTGGGTGATCTTCGAGGGGCTGGTGGCGGCAGCGCTTCTGCTGGGCGGCGGGCTTGTGGCGCTTCAGGCAGCGGCGGTTTCGACCGGTCTGCCCTTTGCCGTCGTGCTGCTGCTGGCCTGTTTCGCACTGGTCAAGGGACTGATGAACGAACCCCGATAAACATCGTGACACGCTCGACCAAAGGCGCCCGCATTGCGGGCGCCTTTGCGTTGCGTCACCCGCCCGGTTGACGCTAGGTCGCGCTTGATCGGTCTGGCCGTTATGCAAGAACTGGACATCTCTGGGAGGAGTTCACACATGCGTAATCTGACCCTGGCAGCCTTCGCGCTGTCCCTTTTCGCCCTGCCCGCTTTCGCCGATCCAGTGCATGGGCTGTGGAAAACCAAACCCGACGACAATGGCAATTACGGCCATGTCCGCATACAGACATGCTCGAACGGCAAGATCTGCGGCGGACTGGAGACAGCCTTCAACGCTGCGGGCCAGCAGATCCAGAGCGCCAATATCGGGCGCGCGATCGTCTGGGACATGGAACCGCAGGGCAACGGGGCTTACGGCAATGGCAAGGTCTATGCCCCCGACCGCGACAGCACCTACAATGCCAAGATGAGCCTGCGCGGCAACCAACTGGGTGTTTCAGGCTGTGTGGCCTTCATCTGCCGCGAACAGGGCTGGACCCGCGTCAACTGATCAGTAACGGAATTTCAACCCATTCCGGGCACCGACAGGATGACAGACGAAGAAACCCCGCTATAGTCCAGCGGGGGAATTCGTATGGGGCGTGTCGGGCGCGGGGTGGCAGTTGGCCTATAGTTACGAATGCGAAGTCTTCGAGGGCAGCGCCTTTCGCGTGACCTGGGGCATCAATGAAGGCGACGGTCTGGGACCGGTGGCCACCATGTGTCTGGGCGACCGCTACGCGCTGAACTCAGGCTGCGCCGCCCTGCGATTGAAACTGTCCATTGCCGAGGTCATCCGCCTTGGAGAGGTCATCGGCACGCCCTCGGGTCTTCTCTTGCAGGGTGCGCGCGTGTTCGTGCGGGGCGAGTTGAAATTCATGTCGACCGATGGCGAACTGGTCACGGCACTTGCGCTGCAAACAGGGTCAGCGGTGGTGCTGCTGCCGCTGAACCCGATGCGGCTGGCGATGGATTACACGCTGATCTCGGTCAATCCAGATGTCGCCGAATTGCGCATTTCTGAACTCGTCACAGGCTGTTTCGCGCCGGGTGCGCGGGTCACGCTGGGCGATGGCGGGCTGTGCCCGGTCGAGGCGCTGCGCATCGGCCAGACTGTGCGCACGCGCGACCACGGCCCGCAACCCTTGCGCTGGATCGGACGCGTGACGACCCGCGCTCATGGTGCCTTCGCGCCGGTCACGTTTCCTGCGGGCAGTCTGGGCAATCTCGGCGCGCTGACTGTCGGCCCGTTGCAGCGCATCTTCCTGTATCAGCGCGGTGAAGAGCGGATGGGCACACAGGCGGAAGTGCTGGTGCAGGCGCAGTATCTGGTCGACGGGCGGCGGGTGTTGCAGCGCGAGGCAGGATTCGTCGAGTATTTCAGCCTCGTCTTCGACCAGCACCAGATCATCTATGTCGAGGGCATCCCGGTCGAGAGCATGCTTGTCTCGCGCGCCACGCTCGAACGCCTGCCCGCCACGCTGGCGCAGGATCTGTCTGAACGCTTCCCGCAACTGAACCAGCACGCCCATTTCGCGCAGGATATCCCGGTCGAGAAAGTGACCGCCGAACAGCGCGCGACCATCCTGCGCGACAAAGCAAAGTGACGACCGGGTTCTGATCTGCTATGCCACTTGCAGTTCCCTGCTGCCCCTTATCGTAGGTTTGTCCTTGTATTCGCTGCGCACCATCCTTGCCGCCACAGATCTGTCGCGTCGCTCAGCCGCAGTGCTGCCCCGTGCGGCCCAGCTTGCGCGCGCGCATCAGGCGCGGCTGATCGTGGCCCATGCCATCGAACCGCACGCCCAAGCGGTCAAGCGTTTCCGCATGGCCGTCAGCAAGACCCCGGTGCCGAAAATCGAGAGTGAAATCGCCGCGTTGCGCGCGGCATTTCCCGATATAGAGATCGCGACCGAGATCGCCACGGAACCCCCCGCCCAACTGGTCGAGCGATTGGCGACACAATACGATGCCGATCTGATCGTGCTGGGCCTGCACCTGCCGCGCCGCGTGCTGGACACCCTGCGCCTGACCAATCTGGAACGCATCACGCAATCGGTCGCCTGCCCGGTGCTGATCGCGCAGACCCGCTCCGGTGCCCCCTATCGCAAGGTTCTGGGCGCGATCACCTTCGGCCCTGCCTCGGCACGGGCGCTGCGGGTCGCGGCCCATATCTCGCCCGATGCCGAAATGCACGCCATCCACGCCCTGCAACTGCCGCGCATCACAAAACTGCCCAGCGCCGATCTGATGGCCAGCCCCGAAATGACCGAGGCCGAGTTGCTGCGCAAGGCTTTCCTTGATTTCGAAACGCTGCCCGCGCGGCTGGTCACGCCCGAGATCGTGCCCGGCGGCGTGCATGAGGTGCTGGCCTTCCGCATCGAGGAACTGAACCCCGATCTGGTCGTGATCGGCAGCCATTCCGGTCGCAGCCCGACCAAATTGGGCAATTATGCCCGCGATCTGATGCGCACTCCGCCCACGGATATGCTGATTGCCAAGCCCGAATAGGGTTGCGGGCCGCGCATGGCGGCCATGCGGAAAAACTCTCGCAACACAATCCCTTTTGCGCTAAGAGATGGTTTAATGTTGAACTATCGTTTTTAGGGGAGGAGGCGCCACTCATGGCCGTGAAAAAACCCGCAGCGAAATCAAATGTTTCAGCCGAGGAACTGCTTGGCTATTACCGTGACATGCTGCTGATCCGTCGATTCGAGGAAAAGGCTGGTCAGCTTTACGGCATGGGTCTGATCGGCGGGTTCTGCCATCTTTATATCGGGCAGGAAGCCGTCGTCGTGGGGCTGGAAGCTGCCGCGAAAGAGGGCGACAAGCGCATCACCTCATATCGCGACCATGGCCATATGCTGGCCTGCGGGATGGACCCCAAGGGCGTGATGGCCGAACTCACCGGGCGCGAGGGCGGCTATTCCAAGGGCAAGGGCGGCTCGATGCATATGTTCTCGAAAGAGAAGCATTTCTACGGTGGCCACGGCATCGTCGGCGCGCAGGTGCCACTGGGTGCGGGGCTTGCGTTCTCCGACAAGTACAAGGGCAATGACAATGTGACCTTCGCCTATTTTGGCGACGGGGCCGCGAACCAGGGTCAGGTCTATGAAACCTATAATATGGCGATGCTCTGGGATTTGCCGGTGATCTTCGTCATCGAGAACAACAAATACGCCATGGGCACGAGCGTTCAGCGCGCGACGAAATCCCCTTCGCTCTGGGAACGCGGCGCGGCCTACGGCATCAAGGGCGAGGAAGTCGATGGCATGGATGTGCTCGCGGTCAAGGCCGCCAGCGAGAAAGCCGTGGCGCATTGCCGCGCGGGCAAGGGTCCGTATATCCTTGAAGTCATGACCTATCGCTACCGCGGCCATTCCATGTCGGACCCGGCCAAGTATCGCACCCGCGACGAGGTGCAGAAAATGCGCTCCGAGCGTGATGCCATCGAGCATGTGCGCGAATTGTTGCTCACAGGCAAGCACGCGACCGAGGAAGACCTCAAGACGATCGACAAGGACATCAAGGCCATCGTGAACGAGGCCGCCGAATTCTCGAAAGAGAGCCCCGAGCCCGCGCTCGAGGAACTCTGGACGGATATTTACGCGTAAGCGCTGGGAGGAGAACAGATATGGCAACCGAAGTATTGATGCCCGCCCTCTCGCCGACGATGGAAGAAGGCACATTGGCGAAATGGCTGGTAAAGGAAGGCGACACGGTCGCCGCCGGTGACATTATCGCTGAAATCGAGACCGACAAGGCGACGATGGAATTCGAAGCTGTCGATGAAGGCGTGATCGGCAAGATCCTTGTCGCGGCTGGCACCGAGGGCGTGAAGGTCAACACCCCCATCGCGGTTTTGCTGGCAGATGGCGAAAGCGCCGACAGTGCGGCCACGCCGGAAGCCGCCCCCGCGGCTGACGCGGCCGCCAAGGCGGCCCCCGAAGGGGGCTCCGCGAAGGCCGCCACCCCCCCGCCCGCTGCGCCCAAGGCCGACACATCGCCCGACTGGCCCGCAGGCACCGCGATGAAAACGCAAACCGTGCGCGAAGCGCTGCGCGATGCGATGGCGGAAGAAATGCGCACAACTGACGAAGTCTTCGTCATGGGCGAGGAAGTCGCGGAATATCAGGGTGCCTACAAGATCACCCAAGGCCTGCTTGATGAATTCGGATCGCGCCGCGTGATCGACACGCCCATCACCGAACATGGCTTTGCAGGCATCGGCGTCGGTGCGGCCTTTGGTGGTCTGCGACCGATTGTCGAATTCATGACCTTCAACTTCGCCATGCAGGCGATTGACCATATCATCAACTCTGCCGCCAAGACGCTCTATATGTCCGGCGGTCAGATGGGCTGTCCGATCGTCTTCCGTGGCCCCAATGGTGCAGCGGCGCGCGTGGGTGCGCAGCATAGCCATTGCTATGCGGCATGGTATAGCCAGATTCCAGGGCTGAAAGTCGTCATGCCCTATTCGGCGGCGGATGCGAAGGGCCTCTTGAAACAGGCCATCCGCGACCCGAACCCGGTGATCTTTCTGGAAAATGAAATCCTCTATGGCCGCAGCTTCGATGTGCCGGTGCTCGATGATTTCACCATCCCCTTCGGCAAGGCCAAGATCTGGCGCGAAGGGACCGATGTGACCATCGTCAGCTTCGGCATCGGCATGACCTATGCACTGGACGCCGCCGAGCGTCTGGCCAAGGACGGGATCAGCGCCGAAGTCATCGACCTGCGCACGATCCGGCCCATGGATACGGACGCGATCCTCGCCTCGGTGATGAAAACCAACCGTCTGGTGACGGTCGAGGAAGGCTTCCCGCAAAGCTCGGTCGGCAATTACATCACCTCTGTGGTGATGGAAAACGCCTTCGACTATCTAGACGCACCGGTGATCAACCTGTGCGGCAAGGATGTGCCGATGCCCTATGCGGCGAACCTTGAGAAACTGGCGCTGGTGACGACCGATGACGTGGTCGCAGCCGTGCGCAAAGTCACCTATCGCTAAGGGGGGATCAGACAGATGCCAACAGAAATCCTGATGCCCGCCCTCTCCCCCACGATGGAAGAGGGCACACTTGCCAAATGGCTGGTCAAGGAAGGCGACACGGTCGCCTCGGGTGACGTGATCGCCGAAATCGAGACCGACAAGGCCACGATGGAATTCGAGGCCGTGGATGAAGGGGTGATGGGCAAGATCCTGATCGCCGCTGGCACCGATGGGGTAAAGGTCAACACCCCCATTGCGGTCCTGCTGGCCGAGGGCGAAAGCGCCTCGGATATCGGCACCGCATCAGCGGCACAGCCGGAGGCGTCAGCCGACACGGGCGCGAAAGCGGCCCCCGCAGGGGGCTCTGCCGCGTCCGTCCCCCCTGCCCCGGCAGCGCCGCGCGCTGACGGGACGCGCATCTTCGCCTCACCGCTCGCGCGCCGGATCGCGGCCGAAAAAGGGCTGGACCTGAGCCAGATCAGCGGCTCTGGCCCGCATGGCCGGATCGTCAAGGCCGATGTGAGCGACGCCAAGCCAGCGGCGGCACCCGCGCAAGCGGCGGCACCAGCCCCCGCGCCCGCAGCAGCACCAGCGAAAGCCGCGATGGCCACTGGCCCCAGCGCCGATCAGGTGGCACGTATGTATGAGGGCCGCGATTATGAGGAAGTGGCGCTTGACGGGATGCGCAAGACCGTGGCCGCGCGCCTGACGGAAGCCAAGCAGACCATCCCGCATTTCTACCTGCGCCGCGACGTGCAGCTTGATGCGCTGATGGCGTTCCGCGCGGATCTGAACAAGCAGCTCGAAAGCCGTGGCGTGAAGCTGTCGGTCAATGACTTCATCATCAAGGCCAGCGCGATGGCGCTGCAAGCCGTGCCGG
>JAFIEL010000151.1 GCA_020832585.1 Natronohydrobacter sp.
ACACCACCGAAGACGTGATCATGCGCACCACCTTCAACCCGCGCATCCAGACCGCCATCGAAGACGCCGTGGCCGAAGTGTTCAGTACCCGTGTGCGCGAAGGCTCGCAGGCAGAGGTCGCGGTGGTCGTCATGTCCGCCGACGGGGCCGTGCGCGGCATGGTCGGCGGGCGCTCGCCCTCTGTGGGGGGCTTCAACCGCGCCACACAGGCCATGCGCCAGACAGGATCGTCGTTCAAACCCTTCCTCTTTGCCGCCGCGCTGGAAAACGGGTTCGAACCGTTCGACATCGTCGAAGACGCGCCGCTCACGATCAACATTCCCGGTTCCGGCCCCTGGTCGCCGCGCAATTACGACAACCGCTTCCACGGTTTCGTCACCCTGACCGAAGCGCTGGCGAAATCCCACAACACCCCCGCCGTGCGCATTTCCGAAGCGATGGGCCGCGCCCGCGTGCGCGAAGTCGCCAATAAATTCGGCCTGCACAGCGACCTTGCCGAAGGCCCCGCGCTCGCGCTGGGCGCGTCCGAGGCCAATCTGCTGGAAATGACCGCCGCCTATGCGGGCATTCTGAACGGCGGCAGCGCCGTGCGCCCCTATGGCATTGAACAACTCTCGCTGCTGGGCGACCCGACGCCTTTGTTCGGGGCCTCAAGCGGGATCGGCGAGCGCGTGATCTCGGAACGCTCGGCGCAGGTTCTGACCTGGATGATGACCCGCGTCGTGGCCGAGGGCACCGGCACCCGCGCGCGCCTGCCGGGCTGGCAGGTCGCGGCCAAGACCGGCACCACACAGGCCGCGCGCGATGCCTGGTTCATCGGCTTCACGGCGGATTATGTCGCGGGCGTCTGGATGGGCTATGACGACAACTCGCCCCTGACCGGCGTCACCGGCGGCGGCCTGCCCGCCGAAATCTGGCGCGAGACGATGGAGCGCGTGCATCGCGGCCTCTCGCCCCGGCCCCTGCCGATGATCGAACCCGAACGCCCGGTTCTGGAACCGCCCCGGACCGAGGCCCCGGTCCAACCCGTCCCGCAAGCCCCGGCGGCACAGGGCGGCGGGTCGCTCGACGACGCGATCCGCGGGATTCTGGGCTCGATCTTCGGCGGGAACTGAGGGTTCAGCGCGCCCGGATCGGCGCGCAGGCCGGAAGCTGTAAAAACATCAAAAGCCCGCAGCGACAGGCAGATCCGCCCTTCGCGTCACGCGCGGACAGAGATCCGATCGCGGCTTGGGGTCAAGCTGGACGCCGGGGTCAGATGGGGTATAGGCCCCAATAGACATGCGTCCTGTCCGTGCATGGGAACTTCTCAAGCTCCCTGAACTGGTCGTCACACTCTTGAGTGCAGAGAAACGAGCAGCAGCTGTCCCAGTGTGAACCGACCAGGATTGAACCGTCTTCGGTCGAAATCACGCCATGCGGTGGGATGCAGTCTTCGGCAAGTATCTCCTCGATGGCTTTGCGGCTGGTCTGCTCGCCGAATTCATCACAGACAAGCACGTTGGAATGACCCAGTTCCTTTAGTCGAAGCAGGAAACTGCGTTCGTTATGCGGTGAAAAAATGCCTTCGGCGGGCGGGATCAGCCTTTCCCTTTCGATCATGTTCACGAGTTTGCCTTTCAGACGCTGGTTCGGGCGCTTCAGACCGTGAATATATGACCTCAAGGCGACATCAATATCGCTCAAGGTTTCGAAGCCTCCTGCAAGCAACACGTCCGACCATGTCACCGGCGCGCAGTCAGCCAGAATTTCGTTCCGCGTCGGATAAGTCGCTGGACAGAAGCGCTCGAACGGAATTGCCTGCGGCCTCAGAAACGGGGACAGGACCACCCAGATTCTCGAATAATGCTTGGCGTAGGCATCGCGTATCCTGCCGTCATTGGGTGTCAATACGAACATCGGGGGTAATCATCGCCCTTGGCAGCAAGTTTGCATCTGGAGGATTTTCACGGCACAAATGCAGCCTGGCTAGTGTCCCTTTCGTCCCATATCGCCGCCTGTCGACCCGGTCGGCCTCAAGCAGACGGGAACCAGGCGTCAGGTGGCAAACTCGCGCTCACCGCCCCAGCAGCCCCGCGAGGGTGCCGCGCAGCCCATCCACCGCCCCGACAAATCCATCTGTCACAGGTGCCAGCGCAGGCGCGGCCCCGCCGATCATCGGTGCCACAAGGTAAAGCACAACGAGAATTGCCGCCACGGCCAGTGGCAGGGTCAGACCGCGGATGAAACTGCTGTTACGCTCGGCGCTGGTCAGCGGCACGGCCACCGCCTCGGTCTTGCCGCCGCCACGTCCCCGCCCGCCCTTGATCGGCTCAAGCGAGGCGCTGATATCCTCGATATCCGGAAAGGGCTGGGCCTTGGCCTCTGGTGTCCGCTTGGTCTCGGATGCATCCGTGCGGCTGTCGTCGCTGGTGGCGCTGGGCCAGGGTGCAGGGCCTGCAAGCCCCAGATCAGGCTGGGTTTCCAGCCCGCCTGCATCCCGCGCGCGCTGTTCGGCCTCAAAAGCGGCCTCTTCGCGCAGGATATCCAGCACTTTCTCATCGACAGGCTTGGGGGCAAACTGGCTTTTGGGCGCTGGCCCCTGCGCGCTGGCATCGTCAGGCGCGGCGGATTGCGGCCTCTCGCTGGGCTCTGGTGTCGGCGCTTCGGGTTCAGGTTCGGCTATTGGTTCCTGCGCGGCAGGTGCTTGCGCGGCAGGTGCTTGCTGCGCAACTGGCACCGGTTCGGGCTTGTGCCGCGTCACGGCTGCGGGGTGATCCTGAAACCAGACTGTCCCGCAGGCTGAGCATTGCACCTCGCGCCCGTCCTCGGGCAGCAGGACATCGTCGATTTCATACTGAGCTTTGCAACTCGGGCAGGTAATACGCATCACGGAACCTTGCTCGAAGCCTCAAACGGGCATTGGCCTTGATTTATAGATGTTGTAGCAAGCATGAACGCAAACGCCAAGTTTATTAACGTGTCTGTTCAAGGAACGGAAGCAATGGTCAGACCGATCCAGCACAGCCAGCCCCCGCAAAGGAGGCCGCGATGATCGTGTTCGAGGATGTCTCGCATGATTATGGCGGGGGACCACTGTTTCGGGACGTGTCCGTGCGGCTGGAACAGGGCAGTTTCCATTTCCTGACCGGCCCATCGGGCGCGGGCAAAAGCACCTTTCTCAAGCTCTGCTACGGCGAATTGCTGCCAAGCTCCGGCAAGGTCACGCTGCTGAACCGCGACCTGCGCGAGATGACCCGCGACCAACTGGCCGAAACCCGCGAACGCATCGGCGTGGTCCATCAGGATTGCCAGTTTCTCGATCACCTGACCGTCGAGCAGAATGTCGGCCTGCCGCTGACCGCGACCGACCGCCCGCTGCGCGAGAGTGATGTGAGTGACCTTTTGGGCTGGGTGGGGCTGGGCGCGCGCGCCGATGCCCTGCCGCCCACGCTTTCAGGCGGCGAACGCCAGCGCGCGGCACTGGCGCGCGCCATCATCGGGGCGCCGAATGTCCTGCTGGCCGATGAACCGACCGGCAATCTCGACTGGGAAATGTCGCAGCGCCTGATGATGCTGCTGATCGAGTTGAACCGCATGGGCACCGCTGTCCTGATCGCGACCCATGATCTGAACCTGATCCGTTTCGCGAAAGCCCAGGTGCAGGCGCGGGTGATGCGCATATCGGGCCGCAAGTTGCAACTGGCGGGGGCCGAACTGTGAGCGCGCGCGCCATCTCCAGCCTTGTCGTGCCCGGTCGCGGCCAGAGCGTCTGGCTGGTCACGCTCTCCTCCGCCGCGATGGCCTTTCTCGCGGTCTTCGCGCTGGCGCTTTCCGTCACTTCTGCCCGACTGGCCGCCACATGGTCCGATGCGCTGGCGCAGACCGCGACCGTGCGCATTTCGGCCCCGCCCGAGGAAATGGACAGCCAGACCGCGCTGGTGCTCGACGTGCTGCGCACCACCCCCGGCATTGCCGAAGCGCGCGTCATGGTCCCCGAAGAACAGGCCGCCCTGCTGGAAGCCTGGCTTGGCCCTGACCTGCCGCTCGATGCGCTGCCCCTGCCACGCCTGATCGAGCTGACCGAGACCGCCGAGGGCCCCGACCGTCAGGGCCTGCGCCTGCGTCTGGCCGCCGAGGCCCCGGCCGCTGTCTATGACGACCACACCCGCTGGCGCAGGCCACTGGTGCAGGCCGCCACCCGCCTGCAAAGCTTCGCGCTGGTCTCGCTTGTGCTGATCGGGGCCGTGACCGCCGCAATGATCGCGCTGGCCGCCAGTGCCGCGCTCTCGTCCAACGGGCAGGTGATCCGCGTCTTGCGGCTGGTGGGCGCGCGCGACCGCTTCATTGCGCTGGCCTTCGTGCGCCGCATCTCGCGCCGTGCGCTTTATGGTTCCGCTGCGGGAACCGCCGTGGCGATGCTGGCCCTGCTCGCATTGCCACAGGCGGGCAGCGCAGTGCCGGTGCTCGCAGGGCTTGGCTTTCAGGGCTGGACATGGGCCTTGCCGCTGACCATCCCGCCGCTGACGGCAATCCTCGCCTGGGCCGCCAGCATGGCCACCGCCTTCCGCGTTCTCAGAGGAGTGACCTGATGCGATACGCCCTGCAATGGCTGCGCTCGGTGGTGTTCATCGGGCAGATGTATGTCGCGATGCTGGTCGTCGGCGTGGTCTATCTGCCCTATGCGCTCTGGCGCCGCGATGGCGCGCTGCGGGCCTGTCAGGATTATTGTCGCTATGTCTGCTGGTCCGCCGCATGGATGGTTGGCTTGCGCAGCGAGGTGCGCGGGCCAGTCCCGTCAGGCGGCGTCCTGATCGCCGCGAAACACCAGTCCTTTCTGGACATCATCATAATCTTCGGTGCCCTGCCGCGCGGGCGGTTCATCATGAAGAAACAACTCGTCTGGGCCCCGGTCCTGGGCTGGTATGGCTTGCGCATCGGCTGCGTACCGGTGGATCGCGGCAAGCGCGGGCAGGCGATCAGGGCGATGGTCGCGCGCGTCAAATCCGGCAAACAGGAACCGGGGCAGTTGATCATCTACCCGCAAGGCACACGTGTCGCGCCCGGCGTGGTCAAACCCTACAAGGCGGGCACGGCGGCGCTTTATCAGGAGCTTGGTCAGGAATGCGTGCCGGTCGCGACCAATGTCGGCATGTTCTGGCCGCGCCACAGCCTCTATCGCAAACCGGGTCTGGCGGTGGTCGAATTCCTGCCCACGATCCCCGCCGGACGCGAGCCGCGCGCCTTTCTGGCCGAGCTGGAGCAAGTGATTGAGGAGGCGTCGGACAAGCTGATGGCAGAGGCGGCAGAGCAGTTGGGGCAGGGGAAGTAGGGGAGCGTGGTGCGTCGAGAAGGAGCCCACAGCGGACGGTCAGGCCAGCGAGGAGATAGCAATCAGCCATGCAACGAAATGCCATCGGACGCTGCGCACGGTCTCACTCGACCGACCTTGACAGCCAGACATTCAATTGAACAGGATTGGTTACTGAAGGATTGACTATGATCTGCGCAGATTGAAGGGAACGCCAGAGATGTCTGAAGATCACGATTTCAACCAGCATCGAGCGTTCGACAACAATGTTAATTCTTCTCTCGGCCTGTATGTATACGCCTTGTTTGACCCAAGAGATAGAAGGCCATTTTATGTCGGAAAAGGTGGTGGAAAGCACGGAAACGATCGCGTGCTTCACCACTTCAGCGAAGCAAGGCATGATAGAAATCGCGGTAGTCAATCTGAACCAGCACGTCACGAGCTATCCAAGGTTCGAAAAATTCAAGAAATTTGGGATAGTGGGAACGAAGTAGACTGGAAGATAATCCGTCGACACCTGAGTAATGAGAAAGAGGCGTTGAGTGTTGAAGCAGCCTTGATCGATGCGTTTGCGGCGTGCGGTTACAAGCTGTTGAACGCTCAGGGAGGACACGGCGGCGAGAGGCACGGGCTTATTGAGGGTAGTCGTCTTTATGAGTATGCGGCACCTCCCATAGCAGGGCGAGATTTCCCGACTGAACTCATTAACCGTCCTCTTTTCATATTCAACATTGGCCAGACAGTTGGGAGAATGTGGGAAGGTGTTGACCGGGTGGAAAATCCGAATTTCAAGCCGAACTATAAGCAAGCGACAATCTGTTGCTGGAACATCGGTCCACATTGGCGGGCACTATCCGACGGTGTTGCAATAGGGGTAGTTGGTGGTATCAGCCGCGCAGTGTTTGCGATTTCAGATTGGGAACGATGCCAGAGCGATCCCAAGCTCTGGCAGATAATTCCTGCTGATATTGACGAAAACACAAGCGCAGGAGTGTTGAACCGGGACTTCAGTTCCTTCCTCCACCCCGTCAAGGGATACCTTCAGCGGGGCGGATTCGTGATTTGCGAAGTTTCTGAAGCGGGACATCGTATTTTCCGTCGTGGGGCGAAAAACAGGCATCCAGATGCCGCACCTTCTGGCTATCATTCAGCTTAACGATGGTTCTCGCGGTTTCGCAAGTCAGCTTCATGCGCTTAAGCGAGTGTCCGCAAGGTCCCGCAAACCCGCCCTCCGCTCACACCAGAACACCCACCCCCAACGCAACCGCCATCCCCCCCATCGCCCAGGCATAGCCCCGCAAACCCCGGCGCAGATCGCC
>JAFIEL010000152.1 GCA_020832585.1 Natronohydrobacter sp.
GGGCGTGCGTGCGCTGCTGGGCGAGGGGCGCAAGGATGAGAGCGGGGATTTCACCAAGGGGGCGGGGTTAGGTACGGAGCAGGCTGAGAGTATTCTCCAGCTTTTTTCGTTGGTGCCTTCCACACTAGAGTGGATTGACCGGCAAGAACTCCGGCCTGTTAATATTGGACAAGAACAGCTACCTCATGTCGAGCATCAGCGTATTACGGGTAGGGTAAGAGATACTGTTCGCAACCTAATGACGGTACAGTGGCTGGGCGAGTTGGTTGGAAATTCGGAAAATGGTAGGTCTGGAGTTGCAGAACTTCAAGAAATAGCCGAACTCCTCGACGCCCAAGGCTACGGCCCCGACCGCATCATCATCGACCCCTCCGTTGTCCGCGGTCTCGGCTACTATACAGGCCCGGTCTATGAGGCCGAACTGACCTTCGAGATCACCGACGAGAAAGGCCGCCCGCGCCAGTTTGGCTCTGTCGCAGGCGGCGGGCGCTATGATGATCTGGTCAAGCGCTTCACAGGTCAGACCGTGCCCGCGACCGGCGTCAGTATCGGGGTGGACCGGCTGCTTGCAGCGCTCGCGGCCAAGGGGCGGCTGGACAACTCTGCGCAAGGGCCAGTGGTCGTAACGGTCATGGACCGTACCCGCATGGCCGATTACATGGGCATGGTGGGCGAGTTGCGCGCGGCGGGTATCCGTGCCGAGATGTATCTGGGGAACCCCAAGAACTTCGGCAACCAGCTCAAATATGCCGACAAGCGCCAAAGCCCGGTGGCGATCATTCAGGGCGAGGATGAGGCCGCGCGCGATGTGGTGCAGGTCAAAGACCTGATCCTTGGCGCGAAGCTCGCGCAAGAGGCCAGTCTGGAAGAATGGAAATCCCAGCCCGCACAGGTGGAAGTGCCGCGCGCAGACCTCGTGGCGACTGTGCGCGAGATCATGGGGCGGCACGGATGACAGGGGCGGAGGCGCTGGCCGCCGCACTTCTGGCGGAAATGCAAAGCGCAGGCGCGGTGCCGGTCGCCGCTGACATCCTGCAACCGGCAGAGACGCTGCTTGATCTCTATGGCGAGGATATCCGCGCCCGCGCCTATGTCACCCATGACCCGGATCTGGGCGAGATGATGCTGCGCCCGGATTTCACGGTGCCCGTGGTGCAGGCGCATATGCGGATCGGTGCGGAACCCGCGCGCTATTGCTATGCGGGCCCGGTGTTTCGCAAGCAGACCGGCGGGCGGGCGCGGGAATATCTGCAGGTGGGTTATGAGATTTTCGCGCGCGATGATCCGGCGCGCGCGGATGCGGAAGTGTTCGCGCTCTTTGCGCGGTTGCTTGCGCCTTACGCCCTGCGCCCGGTCACAGGTGACATTGGCATCCTGAAAGCGGCGGTCGCGGGGCTTTCGACGAGTGATCTGCGCAAGACGGCACTGTTGCGCCATATCTGGCACCCGAAACGGTTTCGCGCGCTTCTGGAACGCATGGGGGGGCAGGGGCCATTGGCCGAGGCGCGGGCAGGTCTGATAGCGCGGCTGCGCGCAACCCCGATTGACGCCCAGATCGCACAGGCCGGGCAGATGGTCGGCCTGCGCTCGGAGGTCGAAATCGCCGCGCGCGTCGCGCGCCTGATCGCGGATGCCGAAACACCGCCCATCCCGCAAGCCGAAGTCGCCGCATTGGAGCAATTGCTGGCGCTGAAAGCCCCGGCCTCGGATGCGCTCTCTACGATGCAGGCGATGGGCTGGGAGGCGCTCGCCCCGGCGCTCGACCGGCTGGCTGCGCGGCTTGAGGCACTGGCGCAAGCCGGGATCGACCCCGCAACCCTGCCCTTCGAGGCCAGTTTCGGGCGCACCACCATGGAATATTACGACGGGTTCGTATTCGGCTTCCTGCCTGCCCGCGACGACCTGCCGCCCGTGGCGACAGGCGGGCGCTATGATGCGCTGACCGCTGTGCTGGGGCAGGGGCAGGCGATCCCGGCCGTGGGCGGCGTGATCCGCCCCGAATTGCTGGAGGCGCTGACATGAGCCTGAAACTCGGCGTGCCGTCCAAGGGGCGGCTGATGGAAAAGACCTTTGACTGGTTCGCCGAACGCGGCGTGCAGATGGCGCGCACAGGCGAGGCGCGCGAATATGCAGGCGCTGTGGACGGGGTGGCGGGCGTGGAGCTGGTGTTGCTGTCGGCCAGTGAAATCCCGCGCGAACTGGCGGCGGGGCGTATTCATCTGGGTGTCACCGGGTCCGATCTGGTGCGCGAAACGCTGGCCGACTGGCAAGCGCAGGTCTGGGAACTGGCGGGCATGGGGTTTGGCCATGCCGATCTGATCATCGCGGTGCCGAAAACCTGGGTCGATGTCGAAACCCTCGATGATCTGGACGCGGTGGCGGCGGCGTTCCGTGCTGAACGCGGGTTCCGGTTGCGCATTGCGACGAAATATCACCGGCTGGTGCGCGACTATCTGCGCGCGCATGGGGTGGCGGATTATCAGCTGGTCGACAGCCAGGGCGCGACGGAGGGGACGATCCGCAACCTGACCGCAGAGGCTGTGGCCGATATCACCTCGACCGGCGAGACACTGCGCGCGAACCACCTGAAAATCCTGCGTGACGCGCCGGTGCATTGCTCGCAGGCAACCCTCTTTGCCGCGCGCGCGGCGGATTGGTCGGGGGCCGCGCCGGTGCTGCGCGTGCTTGCGGCGCGGTTGGGTGTCGCGATGCCGGGTGATCTGGTCCGGACCGGAGTCGAACAGGCTTAATTCTGCCCGATTTCCGCGCTATGCTCTGAAAAACGAGCAGGCGTGCCGGATGAAAGCCGAGAAAGTCGCAGAGCAGTCGCTATCCCCCGCGCCCCAAGGCGTGCGCAATCGGCATGTTTTCTACATTCCCGGCTATGACCCGTTCCCGCCGCGCCGTTACCGCGAGCTGTATCGCTGCGAATCCACCGATCAGGCGAAAATCTCTGGCTACAGGATCAAACAGCGGCCACGGAAGAGCGAGGGGCCTTACGGCTGGATCGTGACCTCCGAGGTCGAAGGCCTGACCACAGAGGCGCAGGTCACGATCCTTGAATGGTCTGATATCGTGAAGGACTCGATGCAGGCCGGGATCGCGGCGACCTATTGGCTGCTGGTGAAAACCGCGTGGATTTACCTGTCCACTGGCGTGCTCTTCCGTCTGTTCCGCCTGCGCGCGGGGCCGGGGATTGCGGCGATGTATCCGGTGGTCATGCTGCTGGGGCAGTTGCTGGTGGCGCTGCTGGCGGCATGGGCCGTCGGCTGGGGGCTGTCCCATCTGCTGCCGGGCTGGGTGGCCACTCTGCTGGGGCTGGGGGTCGTGCCGCCGATCCTGCACGGGTTTCGCCGCATCGACGGGCGGTTTTTCGTGCATTACCTGCTTCTGGATTTCGCCTTTACCGCCAAGCACAAGGGTCGCAACCCGCCGGAACTGGAGGCGCGGCTGGATCAGTTCGCGGACCATATCAGGGGCGCGCTGGCAGACCCGGCGCTGGATGAAGTGCTGGTGGTGGGGCATTCCTCTGGCGTGCATCTGGCCGTGTCGGTGTTGGCGCGGGTGATCCGGGCGGGCGATGTGCCGATGGGCAAGCTGGCCTTTCTGTCGCTGGGCCATGCCGTGCCGATGCAATCCTACCTGCCGCAAGCGCAGGATCTGCGCGCGGATCTGCGCTATCTCTCGACGCGCGAGGAACTTTTCTGGCTGGATGTCACCGCCCCCGGCGATGGCTGCTCCTATGCGCTCTGCGATCCGGTGTCCTCATCGGGGGCGGCGCCGAAAGCGGGCAAGCGCTGGCCCATCGTGATTTCGGCTGTGTTCAGCGAAAGCCTGTCGCCTGAAACCTATCGCAAATACAAACGCCGCTATTTCCGGCTGCATTTCCAGTATCTTTGCGCCTTCGACCGACCGCGCGACTATGATTATTTTCTGATCACGGCTGGCCCGTTGTCGCTGGCGGATCGCTTCCGGGGGCGGAAATCCTCGGCCTCGGCCAGCCATGCCTGCTATCTGCCCGAAAGCCAGCGCCTGCCATGAGCCGCCCCCCCATGCCCGACCACCGGCCCGACCGGGTGCCCCTGTGGCGGCATCTGGCAATGTTCCGGCGCGATATCCTGTCCACGCAGCCCGCGCGGCTGTACCGGGCGAAAATGGCGGAAGTGAAGCTGCCGTTTCTGCATTCGGTCATGGTAAACACGCCCGATCTGGTGCGGCTTGTGCTGCAAGAGCGTCCGCGCGATTTCCCGAAATCCGACCGCGTGCGCGAAGGGTTGCGGCTTCTGCTGGGCAATTCGGTCTTTGTCACCAATGGCCCGGTCTGGGAACGCCAGCGCCGCATGATCGACCCGGCTTTCGAGGGCGGGCGGCTGCGTGAGACCTTTCCGGCGATGTGGGACGCGGCGCAGGCGGGTGCAGCGCGCCTGAGCGAAGGCGAGGTCGAAATCGAAGAGGCGATGAGCCACGCCGCCGCCGATGTGATCTTTCGCACGTTGTTTTCCCTGCCGATCGAGGATGCCACGGCGGCAGAGGTCTATCAGACCTTCCGCGCGCATCAGCGCAGCGCGCCGATTCTGAACCTTGCCGCCCTGATCCCGTTGCCGCGCTGGTTGCCGCGCTATTTCCCGCGCGCGACGCGCGCCACGGCGGCGCATATCCGCAAGCTGATCGCGCAGATGGTAGATCAGCGCGCAGAGGAAATCGCCGCAGGCACAGCGCCCGATGATCTGGCGACCAAGATCATGACCACGCGCGATCCGGTCTCGGGGGAGACATTCACCCGCGCGGAAATGGTCGATCAGGTGGCGATCTTCTTTCTGGCGGGGCATGAGACCAGCGCCTCGGCGCTGGCCTGGACGCTCTATCTGCTGGCCACGCATCCTGACTGGCAAGAGAGGCTGGCACAGGAAGCGCAGGCATTGCGGCCCTTCGTGGACAGTGGCATCGCGCCGGATTTCGGCCTGCTCCGGCAGTTTCCGCTGATCCGCGACACGTTCCGCGAAAGCCTGCGGCTGTATCCACCGGTGCCGATGCTGGTGCGCGAAACAGTGCAGCTGGAAGAATTCCGGGGGCGCAAGCTGGGACGCGGCGCGCAGGTCGTCGTGTCGCTGTGGCATATGGGGCGGCATGAAGCGGTCTGGGACGCGCCCCATGAGTTCCGCCCGGGACGCTGGCAGGACGCCGCGACGAAAGCCTGCGCGCGCGATGCGTTCCTGCCGTTTTCCAGCGGGCCGCGCGTCTGCACCGGGGCGGGTTTCGCGATGGCCGAAGCCGTGCTGATCCTTGCGCGGCTCTTGTCCGATTGGGAGTTTCGCGCGGTTGACGGTCGCGCGCCTGTGCCGATGGCGCATATGACCGTGCGCGCACGCGACGGGATCTGGCTGGGGCTCAGCCGACGCGGACCATCTCGAAGCGCACAGTGCCCACCGGGATCCCCCAGCGCGTGACAATGGCATCATTGATCACCTGACCTTCGGGGCCGAAATAGATCACATCCTCGAATCCCAGCCGGGTGACAGCGCCCCCGGATTCGAAATCTGCGGTATAGGCCAGACGGATTTCGTGGCCCAATTCGCGCACCTCGGCATGTCCGACCGTGTCATCGCGCCGCCCCGTCCAGCGCCGGTCGCCTGCGCGGTCAAAGACCCAGGTCAGGCGGTTTTCCTCGCCATCGTCATAGAAGAAATCCTCGACCACGGTCAGCCTGTCACCTTGCAGGCGTGCATCCAGATCGGCCCTGAACCGCCGTTCTGATCCGGTCAGCGACACGCGGAACACGCCATGTCCCGCAAGCCGCCCGCGAAAGGCCGTGTCCAGCGTGATCGGGCGGGTTGGTCCTTCGGGTGAGCGTGGAACCGTGGCGCATCCGCCAAGTGCAAGTCCGCTCAGCAAAAGCGCGCGTCGGGTGAGCAGCATGACAACCTCTCTTGTGGTCCTGAACGCCAGATAGGGCGCGCAAGGACCACGGCCAGAAGGGAATCATTTGGTCAGGATTCGGTCCCAGACCTCGGCGACAATCGGCGAAATGGTGTCGCTCAGGCGCGCGGCGATCAGGGTCATCGAGACCGAGGGCAGGGTCGTGCTCAATTCAACCAGCCTGCCGATCTCGAGATCGGCCCTGGCAAGCGGTGCGGGGATCCAGGCAATCGCGAAGCCCGTGCGCGCAAATTCCAGCGCAGCCAGCGTCAGCGCGGTTTCCAGCCGGGGCCGGACACGGCCCACCCGCGTCAGGCGCGGAAAGATCACCCGGCGCTGAACCTGCCCCAGAAACACATCTGCCGGATAGGCAATGACGGGAAGTTCGCCGCGCTCATAGGCGGCGTTCAGTGTCTCCAGCCGGTCGCGCGCAAAGACCGGGATCAGCGCTTCGGTGCCGATCTGCGCGATCTCCAGAAAATCCGAGCCGGGAATTTCCTGC
>JAFIEL010000153.1 GCA_020832585.1 Natronohydrobacter sp.
ACAAAAGCGGCGCAAGCGCCCGCGTGATCCACAGAAACGACCGCGTGCCCTGCCATGCCGCGACGATCAAGAGCGTCAGTGCCAGCGAAATCGCGCTCGCCAGCACCCCCGTCACCACCGACAGCCGCACCGCCGCCCCAAGCCCCGGCCATGCCAGCACGCCGCGCCACGGCTCCAGCGACCACGCGACGCCCCCCAGCGCGGGCAGATAGCCAAAGGCCGGACCGATCACGCCGCCCAGCCCCGCCAGCACCGGCAGGGCCAACAGCATCAGCGCCGCCCATAGCCCCGCGCGGGCCAAGCTACTGCCCGGTGCCGTAACGCGCGCTCCAATCCTCGGCAATCCGCGTCATCCAGCTTGGATGCGGCTCCAGCAGCCCCGTGCCCATTTCATCCGGGGCCAGCGTGGCAACGCCGAGTTCCAAAGCCTCAAACCGCGCGCGATCTTCAGACGAAAGCCGGTCCATCCCCAGCACGGTCTGAAAGCCCAGCACCGCCGGGTCTTGCGCGCGCGCCTGAATTTCCGGGTCAAGGATCAGGTTCGCCAGCAACAGCGCCCCCTCGATATTCGCGGCATTATAGGGGATCGACAGATAAGACGAATTGGCCAGCGTCCCTTCCTCGAACACAAAGGTCCGCACCGTGTCGGGCAATTCCCCATCCGCAATCGCTGCCGAGGCCCGACCGGGATTGAAGGCAAAGCCAATATCGACCTCGCCATCCGCCAGCAATTGCGCCAGCGCCGGTTCATTGGCCGGATAGGCACGGCCCCCCCGCCACAGGTTCGGCGTAATCTCATCCAGAAACGCCCAGAGCGGCGCGGTCACTGCGTCATAATCCACCGCATCCGCAGACCCCAGCAACACTGCCGGATCGTCAACCACCCCGTAAAGCGCCTGTTTCAAAAAGCTGGTGCCCAGAAAATCCGGCGGTTGCGGATAGGTGAAACGCCCCGGATTTTCCGCAATCCATGCGCGCAACGCGTCCAGCGAACGCGGCGGCTCCGGCAAGCGCGCCGAGTCATACTCAAAAACCATCTGGAACATCGCCCAGGGGCTGCCAAAACCCTCGACCGGCAAGGTAAAATCCACCAGCACCGCCGGGTTCGCCTCGGTATCGACCAGCGACCAGTTCGGCAAATCTTCCGCAAATGGCCCGAACAACAGCCCCTGATCCTTCATCGATGCAAAATTCGCCCCGTTGATCCAGATCGCATCGACCGCGCCGCCGCTGTCGCGCCCCGCCTGCCGTTCGGAAATCACCCGCGTCACCGCATCCGCCGTATCGGCCAGCCGCACATGTTCCAGCGTGACCCCGTAGCGCGCCTGCAAATCATCACCGACCGAGGCGATAAATGCATTGATCCGCGGATCGCCCCCCCAGGCATGCCAGAACACGGTCTGCCCGCGCGCGGCCTCTGTGATCGCGGGCCAATCCGTCACATCCTGCGCATCTGCGCCCAATGGCGCAAAGATCAGCGCCGCAAGGGCAGTTGTCAGTAGAATCCGCTGCATCTCGTGCTAAGTCCTTTATTGCTGTGTCGCTTATCCATTCGACATTCGGGCACAAAAGTTTCAGCCTGCGTGAAATTTTTGCCGTTCCCAAAGCGTAATGCGCCAGTATCCGATGTAAAGAGCCAAACCCCGATGCTTGACCGCCACCTGCGCCCCTTCATCGACCCGCCGCTGAACCGGCTGGGGGCAGGCATGGCGCAACTGGGGCTGAGCGCCAATCAGGTCACGCTGATCGGACTGGCTTTCGCGCTTGCGGCAGCGGCAGCGATCATCGCGCAGCTTTTCTGGCTGGCCATCGCGCTGATCCTCGCCTCTCGACTGGCCGATGGGCTGGACGGGGCCGTGGCACGCGCCACGCAGGTCAGCGATTTCGGCGGCTATCTCGATATCGTCTGCGACTATGTGTTCTACGCCGCGATCCCGCTCGCCTTCATCGCGCTCGATCCCGGCGCGCATGGCGTGGCGGGCGCTTTCCTGCTGCTCAGCTTCTACGTCAATGCAGGCTCGTTTCTGGGCTTTGCCGTGCTGGCCGAGAAAAAGCAGATGCGTTCCGACGCGCATGGCGTGAAATCGCTCTATTTCACCGGCGGGTTGCTCGAAGGCACGGAAACCATAGGATTTTTCATCCTGCTCTGCCTGTTTCCGGGCTGGTTCGTGCCACTCGCACTGGGCTTTGGCATGCTCTGCCTGATCACGGCCTTTGCGCGGGTGGTGCTGGCGGCGAAAGTGTTTCGCGACTAAGGGGTGCTGCTCACAACCCGCGACGCGGGGCAGGCGAAATCGGCGCGCTCAGGCTCTCGGGCAATGTCAGCCCCGCCACCTGTTCGGCAATCGGTTTCACGGCCAGCGGATGCGTCGCCCCCGAGAATTTCGCCGGATCATGCAAATCCTGCCAGCGCCCGTCATGATAGACTTCCAGCGACGAAAACCGCGCCTTGTAATCCATCTTGGGACTGCCGGGCACCCAATAGCCCAGATAGACATAGGGCAGCCCCACTTTCTCGGCCAGGGCGATCTGGTCAAGGATCATGTAGCTGCCCAGCGAATCCTCGGCCAGCAAGGGATCGAAAAAGGAATAGACCAGGCTCAACCCGTCATCGAGCACATCGGTCAGGCAGACCGCGCTCAGGTTGCGCTTGCCCGCCTCAGAGGTCTGGACATATTCCAGAACCCGCGTGCGCACCGGCGTTTCCTCGATCATCGCGGCAAATTCGAACACATCCATATCCGCCATGCCGCCATCGGCATGGCGCGCGTCCAGATAACGGCGGAACAGATCATACTGGTCCTCGGTCGCCCAGGCGCTGGTGACTTGCCGCTGCAAATGCCGGTTGCGCCGCAAGATACGCCGCTGCGAACGCGTGGCCGTGAAATCCGCAACCCGGATGCGCGCCGACAGGCAGGCGTTGCAATCCGCGCAGGACGGCCGATACAGCACATTCTGCGACCGGCGAAATCCCTGTTTCGACAGCGTGTCATTCATCGCCTCGGCCTGCTCGCCCTGCAGCGCAGTGAACAACTTGCGCTCCAGCCGGCCCGACAGATAGGGGCAGGGCTGGGGTGCTGTCACATAGAACTGCGGGATTGTGGGCAGGCTGTGGCGCATCAGGTCAATCTCTTGAAACAAGCAACGAGGCGCAGACTAGCAAGGCTTTTGCCATTCGCCAAGCCTTTGAAACCGCGTTATTCCGGCGCGATGGTGTGCAGCATCGTCGTGCCCAGAACCGTATCATGCAGCCCTTGCCGATAGGGCGTCACAAGGATCATCACGATGGACGCAATCTGCGCCGGAAACACCGTCCACAGCCCCGCATGAAAGGCCGAATAGTAAAACGCCGTCAGCGCATCCGGCGCGCGCCCGTCCAGCCCGCGCCATTTCAGCGCCATCAGCATCATGCCCAGCGTCGCCCCATAGCGCGACAGCATCACTGTGCGATAACCAATCGAGACCGCAGCGAACAGAATCGGCAGGAAAAACGCCCCCATGAACAGCGTCAGCGCCAGTGCGACTACGGTCAGAACCAGTGTCACGACCAGATCAATCGCCCAGGCCGCAGAGCGCTTGAAGGGCACATCAGCATAGAATTCGGGCTGGATTTCCGGGTCAGGCAGGCTCATTCGACAAAATCCGCAAGGGTTGCTTTCGTGAGCGACATAAGCACTTGC
This sequence comes from Natronohydrobacter sp., assembly GCA_020832585.1. GTDB lineage: Bacteria > Pseudomonadota > Alphaproteobacteria > Rhodobacterales > Rhodobacteraceae > Roseinatronobacter. The sequence goes on from JAFIEL010000153.1 coordinate 3,681, forward strand.
GGATCGATTGAAAAGACATGGCGCGGCGTGCCCGCCGCCGCCCAGACGGTCGCGAACTCGGTCAGGCGCGGGTCCATCCAGATGGGCGAGGGGGTCAGATGCCCCACCGGCGACACGCCCCCGATGGCAAAACCCGTGGTGTCGCGCACCAGTTGACCATCCGCGCGCACCAAAGCCTCACCCGCCAGCGCGGACGCTTTCCCCGCGCAGACCCGGTTGCCGCCTGCGGTCAGGAACAGCCGCACCGCGCCCGACCCTTCGCCCGCAAAGATGATCGATTTCACGATCTGATCCAGCGCGCAACCGCAGGCTTGCGCCGCCTGCTCCGCCGTGCGCGCCTCTCCCGCCTCGAATGTCGTATCCGGCATGCCTGCCTCAAGCAGCGCCTGCCGGACCCGTTGCAGCGATTTGCTCATCAGTCCAAGCTGTCCAGCACCTCACCCAGCGTGCCGATCAACTGGTCGATATGCTCTTTCTCGATGATCAGCGGCGGCGACATGGCGATGATGTCCCCGGTCGTGCGGATCAACACGCCCTTTTCATAGGCTTTCAGGAACGCGGAAAACGCCCGCTGCGTCGGTGCCCCTGCAATCGGCTCCAACTCCACCGCCCCGATCAGCCCCATATTGCGAATGTCGATCACATGACGGCGGCCCTTCAGCGAATGTACCGCTTCTTCCCAATAGGGCGCGATTTCCGCGCAACGCTCGAACAACCCATCCTCGCGATAGGTTTCCAGCGTGGCCAGCCCGGCCGCCGAGGCAATGGGGTTCCCCGAATAGGTATAACCGTGGAACAGTTCGATCATATGCTCTGGCCCGGTCATGAACGCATCATGAATTTCCGGCGTGGTCAGCACAGCCCCCATCGGGATCACGCCATTGGTCAGCCCCTTGGCGCAGGTGATCATGTCGGGCAGCACATCGAAATGCTGCGACGCAAAGGGGCTGCCCAACCGCCCAAAGCCAGTGATCACCTCGTCAAAGATCAGCAAAATACCATGCTTCTTCGTGATCTCGCGCAGACGCTGCAAATAACCCTTGGGCGGGATCAGCACGCCGGTCGATCCAGCCACAGGTTCCACGATCACCGCCGCAATCGTATCGGCGCCGTGCAGCGCGACCATGCGCTCCAGATCATCGGCCAGATGCGCGCCATGCTCGGGCTGGCCCTTGGACCACTGGTTCTCAGCAATATGCGTATGCGGCAGATGATCGACCCCCACCAGCATCGCGCCGAAATGGCGGCGATTGTTGACGATCCCGCCGACCGAGATGCCGCCAAAATTCACCCCATGATAGCCGCGCTCGCGCCCGATCAGCCGCGTCTTGCTGGCATTACCGCAGGCACGGTGATAGGCGATGGCGATTTTCAGCGCGGTTTCCACCGATTCCGACCCGGAATTGGTGAAAAACGCATGATCAATCCCGTCCGGGGCCAGATCGACCAGCCGGTTCGCCAGTTCAAACGCCTTGGGGTGGCCCATCTGGAAGGCGGGCGCATAATCCAGTTCCGCCGCCTGCTTCTGGATGGCTTCCACGATCTTCGGGCGCTTGTGACCCGCATTACAGCACCACAGCCCCGCCGTGCCATCCAGCACCTGCCGCCCGTCGGATGTGGTGTAGAACATCCCCTCCGCCTCGACCAGCAGGCGCGGCGCGGCCTTGAATTGCCGGTTCGAGGTGAAGGGCATCCAGAAAGCGCGCAGATCATTCGGGGTAGGGCGGTCGAGGGCCATGAGACGGACTCCGGTTGAATTTGATCAAATGACGCTATCAGATTTGTCACCCAAGACAAGGGGGCGCAAAGCAAAAGCCCCGGCGCAAGGGCCGGGGCTTTCATCCGTGTCAGAGCATCCGCCCCGGCAACCACAACACAAGCTGCGGGAAGAAGAAGACGCACAAGACCGCCAGCATCTGTAACAACACAAAGGGAATGACGCCCTTGTAGATGTCGATGATCGTCACACTGGGCGGGGCAACCCCTTTCAGATAAAAGAGCGAGAAGCCCACAGGCGGTGTCAGGAAGCTGGTTTGCAGCACCACCGCAAAGAGCACGATGAACCAGATCTGATCGAAGCCCAGAAGCACCACCACCGGGGCGACCAGCGGCAGCATGATCAGCGAGATTTCCAGCCAGTCCAGAAAGAACCCCGCCAGAAACGCGATGAACAGGATCGTCAGCACGATGCCCGACGGGCCAAAGGGCAGCGAGCGCAGCGACTGGGTGATGAACTCGTCGCCCCCAAGCTGCCGCATCACCACCGCAAACATCGTCGCGCCCAGAAAGATGCCGAAGATGAACGCCGTGGTCAGCGTGGTTTTCATCCCCACGTCTTTCAGCACCGCCCAGGACAGCCGCCCGTTCAGCGCCGCCAGAACCGTCGCACCGAACGCGCCCACCCCCGATGCCTCGGTCGGTGTGGCCAGCCCCATGAAGATCGAGCCCAGCACCGCAAGGATCAGCAGCAGCGGCGGCACAACAGCCAGAAGCGTGTCGAAAACCAGCCGCGCCGTGACGGGGGGCAGATCCTTCGGGGCAGGGGCCAGCGTCTTGAAGAAGGTCGCGGCCCCCATGATGTAGATGATATAGAACGCCCCCAGCATCAGCCCCGGTATCAGCGCGCCCATGAACAGGTTGCCAACCGAAACCGACATCTGATCGGCCATGATGATCAGCATGATCGAGGGCGGGATCAGGATGC
>JAFIEL010000154.1 GCA_020832585.1 Natronohydrobacter sp.
CTCCATCGGGGTCAAGAAAGACCGGGTTGCAGATTTCCACGTCGGTGCGGAGGCCACGCAGCCCGTCATCAAGGCGCAGGGTTTCGCCGTGGCGCGCGCGCCCGTTTTCCAGAAATGCCAGCCCCAGCCAGCTTTCAAGCGTGGGCGAGTAGCAGACCGATGTCACATGCCCCTGCCCATACGCTGCCTTTGCCGGTTTGTCGCACATGTAGAGATGCGCGCCCGCCGTGATCTCGGATTGCCGGTCCACAGGGCGCAGCCCGACCAGTTGCAGGCGCGCAGGTCCAGTCAATCCGGGGCGTTGGCTGGCGGCGCGGCCGATACAGTCCTTTTTGGCGGAGACCATGCCCTGCAAGCCCAGATCAAACGCGGTCACGCGCCCGTCAATCTCGGCATGGGTCACAAAACCCTTTTCGATACGCAGGACATTGAGCGCTTCCATCCCGTAGGCGCCGCCGCCCAAGGATTCGCCTAATGTGACAAGGTGTCGATACAGGTCAGCACCATAGCGCGCAGGCACTGCCAGTTCATAGCCGCGCTCACCACTGAACGAGATGCGGAACAGCCGCCCTTCCACCCCGCCGACCCTGACAGGCGTGCAGCCCATGAAAGGCAGATCGGGCACATCGCCCAACAGATGCCCGAGCAGCGCCTCCGCCAGCGGGCCCGCGATGGCAAATTGCGCCCAGGCCTCGGTGACCGAGATCAGCCGCAGCTGCCAATCGGCACAGTATGCCTGTTGCACGAAATCCAGATGGCGCATCACCTCGCCCGCCGCCGCTGTGGTCGTGGTGATCAGGAAATGCTGGTCTGACAGGCGCGCGCAGGTGCCGTCATCCATGACATGGCCATCCTCGCGCAGCATCAGCCCGTAACGTACGCGGCCCGGTTTCAGGCTGGACATGGTGTTGGTATAGACGAAATCCAGAAACCGCGCGGCATCCGGGCCTTGCACATCGATCTTGCCCAAGGTGGACACATCGCACACGCCCACGGCGTGGCGCACAAAAAGCGTCTCGCGGTTGCAAGCGCAGCGCCAGTCGCGATCGCCCGCGCGCGGAAAATGGGACGGGCGATACCATAGCCCCGCCTCAATCATCGGCGCGCCCATCCTGCGGGTCTGTGCGTCCGATGTGGTGAAACGCTGGGGCGCGAAACTTGCGCCATAGCCCCCTGCCCCAAGCGCTGCGATGCAAACTGGCACGAAAGGCGGGCGGAAGGTGGTCGTGCCCGTACCGGGGATGGTGCCGCCTGTCGCATCGGCCAGCACCGCCAGCGCGCCCATATTGGACGATTTGCCCTGATCGGGGGCCATGCCTTGGGTCGTGTAGCGCTTCATATGTTCGACCGAGGCGAAACCCTCGCGCGCGGCCTGTGCGACATCCCTGGTGGTCACGTCATTGGCGAAATCGAGCCATGCGCGGCCCTTGGCCTGTACCTGCCAGAGCGGGGTGAGCGCATAGGGCGCATCTTCGGCCTGGGGCAAGGGCGTGTCCGGGGCGCTGCGTCGCAGATCGGCCAAAGCCGCGCGCGCCGCCTGCGCGCCGGTCATCAGCGCGGCATGGGTCGAGAACTGCCCCGCCGCCGCGCCCACAACCGCCATCCCCGGCACCATGTCCGGACGGGGAACAAAGGCGGCTATCCCCGCGTCCCAGACCGGGCGGCCATTCATATGGCAGGCCAGATGAAGCGACGGGTTCCAGCCGCCGGACAGCGCCAGAGTATCGGCCTCGAGTCGTGTCTCGCGGCCCTGATGGCGCAGCGTGACAGAGTGCAGCCCGTGACGCCCGCGCGTGCCGATCACCTCGCCCTGATAGGTTTTGAAAGGCGCATCCGCCGCAATCTCGCGCGGGTCGATATAGGCGCGGATATCCATCCCGTCTGCCGCCAGCGCCTTGGCCGTGGCCAGTGCGTGGTCATTATTGCCGAACACGACCACGCGGCCCGGATCGACAGCGAAGCGGTGCCAGTAACTGGCTACCGCGCCCAGCATCATCACGCCGGGGCGGTCATTGCCCGGATGCGCAATCGGGCGCTCCAACGCGCCTGATGCAAGGATCGCGCGCTTGGCGGTGATGCGCCAGTAGCATTCGCGCGGGGTGCGGCCGGGCGCGGCTTGGTGCAGGCTGACGCGCTCTAGCGCGCCATAAACCCCGCCATCATAGGCCCCGAACACGCTGCTGCGCACCATCAGCCGGACATTGGGCAGGCTGGCCAGTTCGCTCAGCACGCGCGCGGCCCAAGCCCCGCCCGGTATCCCGTCGATCTGGCCCATGTCGGACAGAAGCCGCCCGCCCATCTGGCGATCTTCCTCGGCCAATATCACATCTGCCCCCGCCTTTGCTGCCACCAGTGCGGCCATCAGCCCCGCCGGGCCAGAGCCGATCACCAGCAAGTCGCAAAAGGCAAAGGCTTTCTCATGCGGGGCGTCCTGATGCGATTGCGGCAAGCGCCCCAGCCCCGCCGCGCGGCGGATCAGCGGCTCATACAGCCCCTCCCAGAAGGTGCGCGGCCACATGAAGGTCTTGTAATAGAACCCTGCGCCCAGAAAGGGCGAGAGCAGGTCATTCACCGCCATCACATCGCGCCGCACGGACGGCCAGCAATTCTGCGCACGTGCTTCCAGCCCCTGATGCAATTCCTGCATCGTGGCGCGGATATTGGGGTGAAAGCTGCCATCGCGCAGCACTTCCACCATAGCATTTGGCTCTTCGCTGCCTGCGGTCATGACCCCGCGCGGGCGGTGGTATTTGAACGACCGCCCCACCAGCCGCACGCCATTGGCGAGCAGGCTTGATGCCAGCGTGTCGCCCTCAACCCCCGTCAGTGCGCGCCCGTCAAAGCTGAAGCCCAGCTTGCGCGCCCGGTTCAGCGCACTGCCGCCCGTGTCACGGCGCTTCATCGGGCGTCCTCCAGCGTCACCCCGCCCGTGACCGCATGGCTGACCGTGTCGCGGGTGACGCAGACCCATGTGCCGCAAGGGTCATGATACCACAGGTCGCGGGTTTCCCCTGCGGGGTTGGTGCGGTTGTGCAGATGGTCATCCCATCCGCTTGCATCATCGGGCGCGGGGCGGTGCAGCGCATCTGCAGCGCCCTTGTAGGTAAATTCGCGCAGATCACGCCATCCGCAGCAGGGGCAAGGGAGTCGCATGTCAAACCTCAGTGCAGATTGTGCTGGCTGCCGGTGCCTTCTTCATCCAGCAGTTCACCTGTGGCGAAGCGGTCAAGACGGAAGCGGCCTGCAACCGGGTGGGGCTGGTCGGTGGCCATCAGATGCGCCATGCACCAGCCCGAAGCGGGCACGGCCTTGAACCCGCCATAACACCAGCCTGCATCCAGATAGAGGCCGTCAATCGGCGTGCGGTCGATGATGGGTGATCCGTCCGGCGTCATATCCATGATCCCGCCCCATGACCGCAGCACCTTGGCCCGGCCAATCATCGGCATCAGGGTCATGCCGGCTTCCGTCACCTGTTCGACACCGGGCAGATTGCCGCGCGCGGCATAAGAGGCGTAGAAATCCAGGTCGCCCCCAAAGACCAACCCACCCTTGTCGGACTGGCTGATATAGAAATGCCCCATCCCGAAGGTCACGACATGATCCAGACAGGGCTTCAGCCCTTCGGTGACAAAGGCTTGCAGGATATGGCTTTCAATCGGCAGGCGCAGTCCGGCCATGGCAGCAACCTGACTGGTGCGCCCCGCCGTGACGATGCCGACCTTCCGCGCGCGGATTTGCCCGCGTGTAGTGGTGACGCCAGTGACGCGGCCCGCGTCCACGGAAATCCCCGTGACCTCGCAATTCTCGATCAGATCGACGCCACGCTGATCGGCCCCGCGCGCATAGCCCCAGGCGACCGCATCATGGCGCGCAGTGCCGCCGCGTTTGTGGTAAAGCCCGCCATAGACAGGAAAGCGCGCCTGATCATAATCCAGATAGGGCAGGATCTCGCGGACCTCTTCGCGGTCCAGCAGGATCGCGTCATCGCCCTGCGCCAGCATCGCATTGCCACGCCGCGCCGCTGCATCGCGCTGGCCGTCGGAATGGAAGAGATTTATCAGCCCCCGCTGCGAATGCATGATATTGTAATTCAGGTCAGTTTCCAGCCCTTCCCAGAGCTTCAGCGAATGGCTGTAGAATTCCGAATTGCCCGGCAGGAAGTAATTCGCGCGCACAATGGTCGTGTTGCGCCCGATACTGCCGCCGCCGAGATAGCCCTTCTCCAGCACCGCGATATTGGTGATCCCGTGGTTTTTCGCCAGATAATACGCCGTGGCCAGCCCATGCCCGCCCCCACCGATGATCAGCATGTCATACTCGGGCTTCGGGTCCGGCTTGCGCCAATGCGACCGCCAGCGACGATTGCCGGTCAGCCCTTCCGTGAAAACGCGCAGAGCGTTGAACCGCATTTTTTCGCGCCTTATTCTGCAGCTTCCGGGGCCGTGCTGAACACGGGCTCCATCCTTGCAAGAATATCCTCGGCCAGATGACACTTGATCTGGTGGCCACCTGCCAGATTACGCATCGGCGGGACTTCCTTTTCGCACAAGCCCCCCGGCACGTCGGATTTCCAGCGGCAGCGGGTCTGGAACGGACAGCCAGGCGGCGGGTTCATGGCTGAGGGAATGTCACCTTCGAGCACGATGCGTTTCTTGACCACAGAGGTGTCGGCCACAGGCACTGCCGACAAGAGCGCCTCGGTATAAGGGTGATAGGGCGGCGCAAAGACCTGATCGGTGGTGCCCAGTTCGACCACATGGCCCAGATACATGACCATCACCCGGTCCGACAGGTAGCGCACGATGGACAAATCATGGCTGATAAAGAGAAGCGTCGTGCCATTCTTGCGCTGGATGTCCATCAACAACTCGGTCACCGCCGCCTGAACCGAGACATCCAGCGCCGAGACCGGCTCATCGGCCACCACGACCTTGGCATCGCCCGCGAACGCCCGCGCAATGCCCACGCGCTGCTTTTGCCCGCCGGAGAGTTGACGCGGCATGCGGGTCGCAAATTCGCGGGGCAGCTTCACCAGATCCAGCAATTCCAGCATCCGCTTTTCGCGCTCTGCCGTGGTCTTGCCGACCTTGAAGATTTCCAGTGCCCGGATGATCTGCGCGCCCACGGTCATCGACGGATTGAGCGTGTCGAACGGGTTCTGAAACACCATCTGCAAGGTCGAGACGGTGTCAGTGTTGCGGGCCTGAATGGGCGTGGATTGCACATTCTCGTCAAAGAGCATGATCTTGCCCGAAGTGGCTGTCTCCAGCCCCATCAGCACCTTGGCAAAGGTCGATTTGCCGCAACCGGATTCGCCCACAATCGCCAATGTCTCACCCTCGCGCGCGTCGAAACTGAGCGTTTCATTGGCCTTGACCACTTTCGGATCACCGCCCGAGAACAGGCTGGAGGCCGCAACCTCGTAGTATTTGCGGACATCATCCATGCGCAGGACGACATCGCCGATCTGCGTCGCGGCGGTTTCCTTGTCGGAACTCCAGCCCGCATTCCAGTCGATCTGATCTATGCGCAAGCAGCGGCTGTCATGGCGGTCATCGCCGTCTATTGGCGCCATCTTGATGTCATGCGCGTCACACAGGCCCGTTTGAAAATAATCGCAGCGCGGGCCGAAATTGCACCCCTGCGGGCGTTCATGCGGCAAGGGGAAATTGCCAGGAATTGCGCGAAGCGGGCGCGAGCCCTTGTTGGCGCTGGGCAGCGGAATAGCGCGGAACAGGGCCTGCGTATAGGGATGGCGCATCCGGTTGAACACGTCGCGGATATTGCCCGTTTCAACCGCCTCGCCGGAATACATGACGCACAGGCGGTTGCAGGTCTCCATCACCAGCCCAAGGTTGTGGCTGATGAACAGCATCGAGGTGCCGTATTTGCGGCCCAGTTCCTTGACCAGATCGACGATCCCGGCCTCGACCGTCACATCGAGCGCTGTTGTGGGTTCATCGAGGATCAGGAGCGCGGGATTGGCCATCAGCGCCATGGCGATGACGATGCGCTGCTGCTGGCCGCCGGAAAGCTGGTGCGGATAGGCGTCGAGGATGCGGTCCGGATCGGGCAGGCGCACATCGGCAACCAGTTGACGCGCGCGCGCGCGGGCCTGATCTGCCGCCATGTTCTGATGGATCATCGGCACTTCCATCAATTGCCGCCCGATCTTCATGGCCGGGTTTAGCGACGCCATCGGTTCCTGATAGATCATGGCGATCTCGGAACCGCGGATTTTCGCAAGTTCCGCCGCGCTCATCGTGTTCAGGTCGCGGCCCTTGAACTTGATGGTGCCGCCCACGATGCGGCCATTCACGCCCAGATCCT
>JAFIEL010000155.1 GCA_020832585.1 Natronohydrobacter sp.
TCGCGCAATCCGCCGACAAGCTGCGCGACGGCAACCTTGATGCGTCGCTGATCACGGCGGGGATCCCCACAGCCTCGATCACCGAATTGGCGAATGGCCATGATGTGGTGATCGTGCCCCTGACCGGCACGGAAATCGAGGCATTGCAGGAAGTGCAGCCCTATTACGCTTCCGTCACGCTGCCAGCGGGCACCTATCGCGGTGTGGATGCGGATGTAGAGACACTGGCCGTGCGCGCGATCTGGGCGACCCATGCCGATCTGGACGACGATCTGGCCTATGCAATGGTCAAGGCGCTCTATGAAAACACCGATACACTGGCGCAAGTGCATGTCATGGGCGGCCAGATCTCGCTGGAAACGGCGCTCGAGTCCATCTCGGTCCCGCTGCATCCGGGTGCAGAACGTTACTATCGGGAAATGGGTCTGATCGAGTGATCCTGACAGGCTGGCGCGGGGTTGCCGCGCTCTGCCTGACATATCTGGTCACGGGCGGCGTTTCTGCCGCCCGTGCCTGTGATATGGGCCTGCTGGAACTGGTCGATCTGCGTCACGAGACTGTTCTTGCAACGCTGAACGGCCCCGGTTTTGCGCTGAGTTGGCGTCACTCTGTCACCCTGACGCCCGTCCGCGCGGAGTACAGGCTGGTTGCAGGGCGCGGGATCGTCCAGAGTGCCGAGCGATTCGCGGCTCATGGCCCCGGCATGGCACATGACGGCACGGGCTGGCGGATCGAGGATGGCCAGATCGTTCTGGACCTCGACCGTGACATCGACCGGCTGATCCTGCGTTCAGCGCCCGAGCATGAAAACCGGCTGCACACTGACACTGCCGAGATTGACCTGACCCAATGGCCCGCAACACCGCTCGAAATCCGGGCGGCCGATTGCAAGGAAACCGACTGATGAGCACATCCCAGCCCCAGAGCACCCTGTCCGATGCGGAAATGGACGCCATCGTTCGCAAATATGACAATGAGACGAATTTCCGGCGGCTGACCGGGGTGACGGGCTGGATCGTGACGCTGGCCTGTGTCGTGCTCAGTGTGTTTCATATCTACACATCCGGCTTTGGGCTGTTGAACGAAGTCATGCACCGTTCGGTGCATATGAGTTTCATCATGCCGCTGGTGTTTCTGCTTTTCCCACGCGTGCAGGTGGAAAAGCCCCTGCGCGCCTGGGGTTTCGGGCTGGCTTTCGGGGCGTTCTACCTGTTTCTGGGCCTGCAACTGGCTGATGCTCTGGCGGGGCGTATTCCAGAAGCCGCGCGCTTTGGTCTGATCGCGCTGAGTGCGGCGCTTGCGCTGACCGCGCTGCCCGTCAGCAAGCTGGGCGGCTATAGCGACGGGCTCTCGATCATCGACTGGCCGCTGGCGATTGCGGGCGGGGCGTCCTCGCTCTATCTGATCGTGTTCTTTGATACGATCTTCATCCAGAATGTCGGCTTCCCGCAGCCCTTCGACTATGTGATGGGGCTGATCGCCATTATCATGGTGCTGGAAGCCGCGCGCCGCACCATGGGCGAGGTGCTGCCCGTCATTGGCACCCTTGCACTGCTCTACGCGATTTTCGGCCCCTATCTGCCCGGTGATCTGGCCCATCGCGGCTATAATATCATCCGGCTGGTCAACCATCTTTATCTGGGCACCGAAGGGATCTACGGGATCGCCATTGGCGTGGTGGCGACCTTCGTGTTTCACTTTGTCCTGTTCGGGGTTCTCGCGCAGAAATCGGGGCTTGGGCAGTTGTTCATCGATCTGGCCAGCATCGTCGCGGGCCGTTATTCGGGCGGTCCGGCCAAGGTGGCGGTCGTGTCCTCGGGCTTCTTCGGCATGATCTCCGGCTCGCCCGTAGCCAACACCGTCACCACCGGGGCCTTCACCATCCCAATGATGAAGGCCAAGGGCTTCTCAGGGCGTTTTGCAGCGGCGACCGAGGCTTCGGCCAGCTGCGGCGGGCAGGTCACGCCACCGATCATGGGGGCGGCGGCCTTCGTCATGACCGAGATGCTGGGCGTGCCCTATAACGAATTGATCCTGATCGCAATCATCCCGGCGGCCTTCCACTACCTCTCGACGCTGTTCATGGTGCATCTGGAAGCCAAGCGCCTTGGCCTTTCCGGCATCGCGCCCGACAAGCTGCCGCAATTCATGGATGTGCTCGCGCGCTCATGGCACCTGTTCATCCCGCTGATCGTGATGGTCACGCTTCTGTTGATGAAATTCACCCCCTTCCTCGCCGCCTTCTGGGGGATCATCCTGACGATCGGCTGCTCTTATATCCCGCTGGTGATGCAAATGGTGGGGCTGGGTCGGCGCATGGATGCGTCAAGCGCGCTCACCCCCAGAAAACTGGCCAGCGCGCTGGAAAGCGGTGCGCAGCAATCCATCGCCATCACCGCTGCCTGCGCCTGTGTGGGCTTCATCCTTGGCGTGACCACGCTGACCGGAATGGGCTTCAAGTTCTCGGGCGCAGTGATCGACGGCGCCGCATGGGTCGGCACAAACATTGCCGCGCTCGATCCGCTGGGCTTTCTGACCGAGAACGGCACGACGCTTTTCTTCGCGCTGATCTTCGTGGCAATCGCCTGCATTATCATGGGCGCAGGCATCCCCACGACACCGACCTATATCATCCTTGCCGCCATTGCCGCGCCCGCACTCCAGCAACTCGGCGTGCCGCTGCTGGCCACGCATTTCTTCGTCTTCTATTACGGGGTTCTGGCCGACATCACGCCGCCGGTGGCGCTCGCGGCCTATGCGGGCGCGGGCATCGCGCGCTCTGACCCGATGCAGACCGGCATGACCGCGTTCCGCCTGTCGATGGGCAAGGCATTGGTGCCGATGATGTTCATCTATGCGCCCGCGCTTTTGTTCATCGATTTCACGGTCTGGGACTTCTCGCTGGCGCTGTCCTCGGGCGTGCTGTCGATCATCGCGCTGTCGGTGGCCTATATCGGGTTTTTCAAGACCTCTGTCGCGCGCTGGGAAAAATGGGTGCTGACCATCGCCGGTCTGGTGCTGGTGGCGCATGATGTCCTGGCCATCGCGCTCAGTGCCACGGTGGTGTTCGCCATCCTGATCCGCAATGCGCGTCGCGCGGCAGGTGAAGAGCCAGGCATCGCGCCAGACCCCGGCTAGACGGGGCTTTCGGGTCAGGTCAGATCGCGTTGAACGGCTGTGAACATCGCGCGCAGGGTGATCAAAGCTGCGTCGTCCTGGGGGGAAAGCTTCTTCTTAGCGGCATAGACCAGATAGAAGAACATGATCCGTGCCACTTCGGCACGGTTTTTCGTGATATCCCGCCCCAGACGGTCCTGGATGAAATCGCGCAAACCCGCGAGCCGCCTGAACTCGCGCAGCGACGCGGCTGCGCGCCCCAGATCATGCGCAGCCGGTGCAAAACAGGCGCAATCCCAGTCATAGATCATGCCGTTCTGACCTACATTGAACCGGTGCAGATCGGCGTGGTTGAAAACATGCACTGTGTCCATGCAGGCCGCCTGTATCGCTGGCAGGTCGGTCCGGGGAACCCCGGCCATGGCCAGATTGGCGGCCAGATTGCGCATGCGCCGTTGATAAAGCTGCGGCATCTCGAGCATGGTCGCCTCAAGAGTGTCAAAACCGCTTGCAGGATGGGCGATGCTGAACGCGTTCATCTGCAGGAGGATTTCGATCAACGCGCCGGGAGATACCGGGGCGAAGGCTTCGAATTCGAACAGAACCACACTGAACCGCCGCCCCTCATTGATCTCGATGATCCGCGGCATCTGGCACGGCAACTTGCCCCAGAGTGTGCGATATACCCATTGCAACCGTTTCAGATCCGCCGAGTTGCGCCGATAGATCTTTTCGAACGCCAGAACCGGCCCGCAGAGCGACCGATATTGCACTTTGCGGAAGATATTGACATTGCCGAATACCCTGCCGGTGTCGCTCAGAAATTCGGCATCCTGGCAGTTTTTCTGGAAATGAAGGCGCAAGCGAGGCTCGATCTGCGAAAACAGCCTGATATAGAAGGCCATATCCCCTGTGGTGCAGGCATGGCGTGCCAGCAGCGCGACTTGCTGAAAGGTCAGTTCCTTGCCCTCGGAAAACAGAGTGCCAGCCTCGATCAGATCTTGCTGGGGTTTCACGTCGTCCGAGAATATCATCAAGAAAACCTGTCTGGACTACGGAAGTGGCGCAGCATGAAAGCGGGCACGCCAACCCGATCTCGCGAACTGTAACAGAAATGTGGCCTTATCTGTCAAGCCTTTCGGCCTGATACGCTTCGCCGCAACGCAGCGATTTTGCCTTGACATTATCTTGCGTGTGGATCAGTTGATTTGGAAGGAAATTACGCAGGCCGCATGGCTGAAGATGACAGGAGTCCATGAATGTCCGAAGCGCCCGTTCACAAAGACAAGCCCTGGCTGTTTCGCACCTATGCAGGCCATTCGACCGCGAAAGCCTCGAACGAACTGTATCGCACCAATCTGTCCAAAGGGCAAACCGGGCTTTCGGTGGCCTTCGATCTGCCGACCCAGACGGGCTATGACAGTGATCATGAACTGGCGCGCGGCGAAGTCGGCAAGGTTGGCGTGCCGGTCTGCCATCTGGGCGACATGCGGATGCTGTTCGACCAGATCCCGCTTGAGCAGATGAACACCTCCATGACAATCAATGCGACTGCGCCCTGGCTCCTGTCGCTCTATATCGCCGCGGCGGAAGAGCAGGGGGCGGATGTCAGCAAGCTGAACGGCACTGTGCAAAATGATCTGATCAAGGAATATCTGTCACGCGGCACCTATATCTGCCCGCCCGAACCCAGTTTGCGCATGATCACCGATGTCGCCGCCTACACGCGCGAGCATCTGCCGAAATGGAACCCGATGAATGTCTGTTCCTACCATCTGCAGGAAGCAGGCGCGACCCCGCAGCAGGAACTGGCTTTCGCATTGGCCACGGCCTGCGCGGTGCTGGATGATCTGAAGGGCAAGGTGCCGCCCGAGCATTTCCCGCAAATGGTGGGGCGGATTTCGTTTTTCGTGAATGCGGGTATCCGGTTTGTGACCGAGATGTGCAAGATGCGCGCCTTCGTCGATCTGTGGGATGAGATTTGCCGCGATCGCTACGGCATTGATGATCCGAAATACCGCCGCTTCCGCTACGGGGTGCAGGTGAACTCGCTGGGTCTGACCGAACCCCAGCCCGAGAACAACGTGTATCGGATTCTGATCGAGGCTTTGGCCGTCACGTTGTCGAAAAAGGCCCGCTGCCGTGCGTTGCAATTGCCCGCGTGGAACGAGGCGCTTGGCCTGCCGCGCCCTTGGGATCAGCAATGGTCGCTGCGTCTGCAGCAAGTTCTGGCCTATGAAACCGATCTGCTGGAATTTGATGATCTGTTTGACAACAACCCGGCGGTGGATCGCAAGGTGGCGGAATTGATGGCGGGCGCACGCGAGGAACTGGCGCGGATCGATGACATGGGCGGCGCGGTGAAGGCCATCGAATACATGAAATCGCGGCTGGTCGAGGCCAATGCCGAGCGCATCACCGGGATCGAGTCAGGCGAGACTGTGGTGGTGGGCGTGAACAAGTTCACCACCACCGAACCCTCGCCGCTGACCACGGGCGAGGATGCGATCATGGTCTGCGACCCGGAAGCCGAGGCCGACCAGATCGCCCGCCTGCAAGCCTGGCGCGCAGAACGAGATGAGGTGGCCGTCAAACAGGCGCTGGCCGATCTGCGCGAAGCCGCGCGCTCGGGCGTCAATGTCATGCCTGCGTCCATCGCGGCTGCGAAAGCGGGGGCTACGACCGGCGAATGGGGCGAGACCGTGCGCGCCGCGTTCGGGCAGTATCGCGGGCCTACCGGCGTGAGCCGCGCACCGTCAAACCGCACCGAAGGGCTGGACCCGGTGCGCGAGGCGGTGGAGGCTGTGAGCGCGAAACTGGGGCGGCGGCTGAAATTCGTGGTCGGCAAACCGGGGCTGGACGGCCATTCCAACGGGGCCGAGCAGATCGCGGCCCGCGCGCGCGATTGCGGGATGGATATTCATTACGAGGGGATCCGCCTGACCCCTGCCGAAATCGTGGCTGCTGTGCGTGATCAGGATGCGCATGTTGTGGGGCTGTCGATCCTGTCGGGCTCGCACATTCCGCTGATGGAAGAGTTGATGCGGCTGATGCGCGAGGAAGGGCTTGCGCATGTTCCGGTGATCGTGGGCGGGATCATCCCCGAAGACGATGCGGTCAGATTGCGCGCGATGGGGATCGCGCAGGTTTACACGCCGAAGGATTTCCAGCTCAACCGGATCATGATGGATATTGTCGGGCTGGTCGATCAGG
>JAFIEL010000156.1 GCA_020832585.1 Natronohydrobacter sp.
TGCGCCGACGATGATCGAGGTCGTGGCGCTGCGCGTCGAGGACGCGCAACCCGCCGCTGCCGAAGCCCCGGCCCCCGAGGCTGCAGCCGAAGCCGCAGCGCCGGAAATGGCCGCGGCGCCTGCTGCCCGGCCTGCCCCGACCGCCGAACCCGTTGCGCCCGCCCCGACCGAAGGCGATAACCTGATCGCCCTGCCCGAAGCACAGACCGCTTCGGCCCCACGTCGCGAAGGTGGCTTGTTCGGGCGCGTTTTCGGGCGGCGCAGTCCACAGCCCGCGCCGAACATGGCGTCTGACGGGATCGCGACCCAGGTGCTGGATGATGCGCAGGCCGTGCCTGCGGCGTCACTCGCCCCGGACGCGGCACCCGCAGCACCGGCAGCACCGGCACCGGCGCCCGCAGCGGCACCGGCCAGCACACTGGCGCAACCCTATATCCAGCTTGGCATTTTCAGTGTCGAAGCCAATGCCCGCAATGCCGAACGCATGGCCACTGGCGCGGGCCTGAGCGCACGCGTGGTCGCCGGTCAGGCCTCTGGCAACCAGTTCTGGCGTGTTGTTGTCGGTCCGGCCAGCACGCAGGCGGACCAGCGCCAGATGCTTGCGCGGGTCAAGGGTCTGGGCTTTAATGACGCCTATGCGGTCCGGCGCTAGGCTGAAGCGAAAGGGGCATATCATGCGTTTTGCAATTCGTCATGCTGTCACATCGGCTGCGGCCGGTGCGATCCTGTCACTTGGCCTGTCTGCGCCTGCGGGCGCGCAGGTGGCAGGGTTCGAGCCAAAGGCACCTTCGATCTATGTGCGCGATCTGACCACCGGGACGGTGCTTTTGGAACGCGGCGCGGATGTGCCCTTGCCGCCTGCGTCGATGTCCAAGCTGATGACGCTTCTGATGTTGTTCGAAGCCATCGAGGACGGGCGGATGACGCTGGACACGACGTTCAGCGTGTCGGAGCGCGCGCATGCGATGGGCGGTTCGCGCATGTTTCTGGAAGTACGCGACCGGCCCACAGCGCTGGATCTGATCCGCGGGATCGCGGTTCTGTCGGGCAATGATGCGACGGTGGTCGTGGCCGAAGGGCTGGCGGGCACCGAAGAGGCTTTTGCGCAGCTTGCGACGCGGCGCGCGCGCGAATTGGGGATGCGCAACACGACGATTGCGAATGCCTCGGGCTGGCCGCACCCCGATCACCTGATGTCCAAGCGCGATCTGGGGATGCTGGCGCAGCATATCATCGAGAGCTATCCGCAATATTACCCTTATCTGGCCGAGCGTGAATTCACCTGGAACGGGATCACACAGCAGAACCGTGTGCCGCTCTTGGGCGCGGGTGTGGGGCTTGATGGGCTGAAAACCGGCTTCACCTCGCAGGCAGGCTATTCGCTGACCGGATCGGCACGGCAGGGTGAGCGGCGGATCGTCTTTGCTTTCGGGGGGCTTGGCAGCGAAACCGAGCGGCGGCAGGAAGCCGAAGCGATCATCAACTGGGCGTTCCGGCAGTTCCAGAAAGTCTCGCTAGGCACAACGGGTCAGGTGATGGGCGAAGCGCCGGTCTGGCTGGGGGCTGCGAAAACCGTGCCGCTGGTGCTGGGGGACAGCCCGGATATCCTGATCCCCGCGATGGCGCAGCGCAACATGGCCGCCAAGGTGGTCTATGACAGCCCCCTGCCCGCGCCGATTGCTGCGGGCGATGTGGTGGGTCATGTTGCGGTTGATGTGCCGGAACTGGGCGAAATGCGGGTGCCGCTTCTGGCCGGGACTTCGGTTGCAGAAGGTGGCTTTGGCGTGCGGGCGATGGCGTCGGCGCAGCGTCTTATGGGCATGGTCATGGGGCGCGCGCAAGACGCGATGAACTGAGGCATGTCCCTGCCTGCTGGCCTGTTCATCAGTTTCGAGGGGATCGACGGGTCCGGCAAATCCACGCAGGCGCGGGTCTTGGCCGACAGTCTGCGCGACGCGGGGCGCGAGGTGGTGCTGACGCGCGAACCGGGCGGCTCTGACGGGGCCGAGGCGATCCGTCGCCTGCTGGTCGAGGGCGATCCGGCGCGCTGGTCGGCCGAGACCGAGATCCTGCTGTTCAATGCCGCGCGGCGCGATCATGTGGAGCGTTTGATCCGTCCCGCGCTGGCGCGCGGCGCGGTGGTGATCACGGACCGTTTCGCGGATTCGACGCGGGTCTATCAGGGCGTGGCGCGGGCCAGTCTGCGCGGGCTGGTGGATCAGTTGCATGATCTGGTGATCGGGATCGAACCGCACATGACGTTTGTCATCGACATGGATCCCGAAACGGCGCTGGCACGCGGTCTTGCGCGCGGATCGGGCGAGGATCGGTTCGAAGAGCTGGGCCTTGGCTTTCAGGAAGATCTGCGCGCGGGGTTCTTCGATCTGGCGTTGTCTTATCCAGACCGTATCCAGATGATCGAGGGGGCGCGGGCGGTCGAGGATGTGGCGCGCGATGTTCTGGCGCGGGTCAGGGCGCGGCTGGATGGCTGATCTGGACGACATCCTGCCGCCCGACCAGTTGGACGGTGCGCCGCATCCGCGCGAAACTGCACGGCTGTTCGGGCAGGCACAGGCGGAAGCGGCGTTTCTGCAAGCCTATACGTCCGGGCGGTTGCATCATGGCTGGCTGATTTCCGGCCCGCGTGGGGTGGGCAAGGCGACGCTCGCGTGGAAGATCGCGCGGTTTCTGCTGGCCACGCCACCGGATGACGGGGGGATGTTTGCGCCGCCACCGCCCACGACGCTGGACATTCCCGACGATCACCCGGTCGCGCGGCGGCTGCGGGGCGGTGCGGATGGGGGTCTGCTGGTGATCCGGCGGGGGCTCGATGACAAGGGCAAGTTGCAGCGCGATATCACGGTCGGTGTGATGCGCAAGCTGCACGGGTTTTTCGGCCTGTCTGCGCCTGATGGCGGGCGGCGGGTGGTGATTATTGATGCTGCGGACGAGATGAACGCGAATGCCGCCAATGCGCTGTTGAAGGCGCTGGAAGAGCCGCCCGAAAAAGCGTTTCTGCTGCTGGTCGCGCATCAGCCCTCGCGGCTTTTACCCACGATCCGCTCGCGCTGCCGCGATCTGCGGCTGATGCCGCTGGCGGAGGCGGATTTCGCCGAAGCCTTGGCGCAAGCCGGGATCACCGAGAACAGCGCAGCATTGGCGCAGCTTTCGGGCGGGTCCGTTGGCGCGGCGGTCACGCTCGCGCAAGGTGGCGGAGCCGAGATTTATGCAGCATTGGTGCAAATTTTCGCAGGCGCGCCGCGCGTGGATCGTGCGCTGGCGCTCAAACTGGCTGAATCGGTTGCGGGCAAGGCCAATGACACGCGATTTGCGATGCTGTTGGCGCTTTATGATCTGTTCATGGCGCGGCTGGCGCGGGCAGGTATTTCCGGCCCCCCGCCAGAGGCAGTGCCGGGGGAAGCCGCAGTTTTTGCGCGCCTTGCGCCCCATGACGGGGCCGCGCGGGCCTATGCCACTTTGGCGCAGACATTGGGTGCCCGCGCGCGGCATGGGCGCGCGGTGAACCTTGACCCTGCGGCTGTGGTGCTTGATATGGTTCTGCAAACCGAAGCAGAAGCGCGCAGGTTCCTCTGACCCCCGCGCGCCCGGAGAGATCATGCCGCCCGAGATCGTTGACAGCCATTGCCATCTGGATTTCCCGCAACTGGCCGAGGATCTGGAGGCCGTGATCGCGCGGGCCCGCGCAGCAGGTGTGACGCGCATGGTCACGATCTGCACCAAGCTGCGCGAATTGCCACGGGTGCAGGCCATTGCCGAGGCGCATGAGGGGGTGTTCTTCGCCGCTGGCACCCATCCGATGAGCGTGGCGAATGAGCCGATGGTCACGGTCGCGGACCTGGTGGCGCTGGCCGCGCATCCCAAGATGGTGGGGATTGGCGAGACGGGGCTGGATTATCACTATACGGCTGACAGCAAGGACGCGCAGCAAGAAAGCCTGCGCATCCATATCGAGGCCGCGCGCCAGACCGGGCTGCCGCTGATCATCCATGCGCGCGACGCGGATGACGACATGGCGCGCATCCTGACGGAAGAGCACCGCGCGGGCGCGTATGACTGTGTGATGCATTGCTTTTCCTCGGGCGAAGGGCTGGCGCAGGCCGCGCTGGATCTGGGGTTTTACCTGTCGATGTCGGGGATTGCGGCTTTCCCGAAAAGCGAAGCTTTGCGCGCGATCTTCCGCGCGGCGCCACTGGAGCGTATCCTTCTGGAAACCGACGCGCCCTATCTTGCACCGCCCCCGTATCGCGGGCGGCGCAATGAACCGGCCTATACGGTCCACACGGCGCAGGCAGGCGCAAAGGCGTTTGACATGGCGCTGGAGGATTTCGCAGCTGCGACCACGGCAAATTTCAACCGCCTGTTTCGAAAGGCTGCCTGATGGCTGAATTGCGCGCAACGATTCTGGGCTGCGGATCGTCGGGGGGGGTGCCGCGCATTGGCGGGGTCTGGGGCGATTGCGACCCGGAGGAGCCAAGGAATATTCGTCGCCGCTGTTCGCTTCTGCTGGAGCGGGTTACGGATCAGGGGCGCACACAGGTTCTGATCGACACCTCGCCCGATATGCGCGCGCAGCTTCTGGATGCCGGGGTCGCACGGCTGGATGCCGTGGTATTCACCCATTCCCATGCCGATCATGTTCACGGGATCGACGATCTGCGCCAGATCGTGTTCACTACCGGCAAACGCCTGCAGGTCTGGGCGGACGGGCCAACACAGGACGCGCTGCTGTCGCGGTTTGGATATGCGTTTGTGCAGCCCAAGAACTCGCCCTACCCGCCGATCCTGGATCTGAACACGATCGAGGGTGCCGTCACCATCGAGGGTGCGGGCGGGCCCATGGTGCTGCATCCGATCCGGCTCAATCATGGCACGGTCGATGCGCTGGGGTTCCGGGTCGAGGGGTTGGCCTATGCGCCCGATGTGGTGGGGATTTACCCGGAAAGCTGGCAGATGCTGGAAGGGCTGGATATCTGGATCGTGGATGCGCTGCGCCGCAAGCCCCATCCCAGCCATGCGCATCTGGACATGACGCTGGAGTGGATCGCGCGGGCGCAGCCGAAGCAGGCGGTGCTGACCAATATGCATGTCGATCTGGATTATGCGACGCTTTGTGCGGAATTGCCGGAACAGATCCGGCCTGCGCATGACGGCATGGTCCTGACCTTGCCGGTCTGAGCCATGCAGGCGCTGGCGGATGTCATCCTTCCGGTCTTTCTGGTCATCGGTTTTGGCTATGTCGCGCGCTGGCGCAATCTGATCACGGATCAGCATGTCGATGGCGTGATGCAGTTCGCGCAGAATTTCGCCGTGCCCTGCCTGCTGTTCGTGGCCATCGCCCGGCTGGATCTGGCGCAGGAACTGGATTGGCGGCTCTTGGTCGCCTTCTATACAGGCGCGCTGTCAGGCTTTGGCCTGGGCTTTTTCGGGGCGCGGCTGCTTTTCAGGCGTGACTGGGAAGATTGCGTGGCCATCGGTTTCGTGGCGCTCTTCTCGAACTCGGTCCTGCTGGGTCTGCCGATCACGGAACGCGCTTACGGGGCGGATGCGCTGGCCGCGAATTATGCCATCATCGCGATCCATTCGCCCTTTTGCTATGCAGTGGGGATTACCGCGATGGAGTTGATCCGCAATCGCGGGGGGCGGCTGCGCGACACGGCGCGGCAGGTGTTCTCAGCCATGTTCCGCAATGCGCTGGTGATTGCGATCCTTCTGGGATTTACCGTGAACCTGACGGGTTTTCCCATGCCGGGTGTCGCCAATCAGGCGCTGGACATGATGGTGCGCGCGGCCCTTCCGGTGGCGCTGTTCGGGCTTGGGGGCGTTTTGTTCCGCTATCGGCCCGAGGGCGATCTGCGCACCATCGGCTATGTGGTGGCGCTGTCGCTGGTGGTGCATCCGCTGATCACCTATGGGCTGGCGCGCGCGTTCGGGCTGGGAACAGAGGCGCTGCGCTCGGCGGTGGTGACAGCGGCGATGGCACCGGGGGTGAATGCCTATGTCTTTGCCAATCTTTATGGCCGGGCGCGCAGGGTGGCGGCGTCATCGGTGCTGATCGGCACGTTGGGGGTGATTGTGACAGGCTGGGTCTGGTTGCAGATCCTGCCATAGAGCGCCGCAGTCACGATACGCGCGCGCGCCCTGTGCTTAGAGGTTCAGCCTTGCGCGCAGATCCTCGAAATCGTGATCTTCGGCATAGAGGCGCTCGAACTCGCGCCGTGCCTGCGCCTTGCGCCCAACCTGCTCATAGAGAATCGCCCGGTCATAGCGGATCTGATGCAACAGCCCCTCCGGCCGGTCCTTGCGGCGG
>JAFIEL010000157.1 GCA_020832585.1 Natronohydrobacter sp.
CGCTTCGTTTACACCGAAGATGTCGGGAGTTCGAGTCTCTCATCACCCACCAGTTTTTCAACGCGTTACGCGATATTTGCGAAATGCTGGGCAGTTCATTGAACCTGCGATAGTGGAATGCCTTCGCGGCGTCGGACAAGTTGTGGCTG
Organism: Natronohydrobacter sp.; assembly: GCA_020832585.1. GTDB lineage: Bacteria > Pseudomonadota > Alphaproteobacteria > Rhodobacterales > Rhodobacteraceae > Roseinatronobacter. The sequence goes on from JAFIEL010000157.1 coordinate 150, forward strand.
AACCTTGAACTTTGGGGGGCTTATCACTGTCCGAACATGGCCAAGGCCATGCACGAAGCGCTCGACCGCGCGGCCATCCATCTTGGCGCGCCACCCCACACAGATCGCTGTGGCCGCGCCTGAGATCGGATCAGCCGCGCCCGATATAGGGCATTTTCGTCGCCATGATGGTCATGAACTGTACATTGGCACTCAGCGGCAGGCTTGCCATATGCAGCACGGCATCTGCCACATGCGCGACATCCATCACCGGCTCCGGTTTCAGGCTACCATCGGCTTGGGGCACACCTTTCGTCATGGCATCGGTCATGTCGGAGGCCGCATTGCCGATATCGATCTGCCCGCAGGCAATGTCATGCTTGCGACCGTCCAGTGACAGCGTGCGGGTCAGTCCCGTGATGGCCGTCTTGGTCGTGGTATAGGGCACCGATCCAACCCGAGGCACCTGCGCGGAAATCGAGCCATTGTTGATGATCCGCCCGCCCTTGGGCGACTGCGCGCGCATCATCGCGAAAGCCCCCCGCGCGATCAGGAATGCGCCATCCAGATTGACCGAGACCACGCGCCGCCAGTCCTGCCATGAGATATCGGCGATCTCGGTTGCAGGCAGGCTAATACCGGCATTGTTGAACACCACATCCAGCCGCCCGTAGCGCGCATGGATCGCGGCAAAGAGGGCATCCACCTGATCAGGGTCCGAGACATCGCAGGGATGGGCAAAGGCCTGGTCGGGTGCATGGGCGACGACTTTCTCCAGCCCTTCGGCGTTGCGGGCCGCGAGAATAACATGATGCCCGGCTTCCAGAAACGCCAGCGCACAGGCGCGTCCGATGCCCTTGCTCGCCCCGGTGATCAGTACGATTTTCGGCTCGCTCATGGTCTTGTTCCTTCTTCCGCCAAGGGCAATGGCAGCGCATCCGCCGCGAATACTGTGTGAAACACATGCCCATCGAACATGTCAAACAGCGGTTGCGATGCCGCGCGGCTGGCAAAGCGGGCCTCTGACTGCAAGGCCGCTTCCAGCGCCTCGCGAGACGCGAAGCGCATCATGATCACCAGTTCCAGATGCGTGTCGGGCCGGTCGCTCTCGACCTCGCGCAGCAGGCTCACTTCCAGTGCCTGTGGGAATTGCGCCCAGAGCGCGCGCAGGGTGGTGGTGATATGGGCGTCGAAATCGACCTGCTTGCCGGGTTTGACATGCCCCTGAAAGAAAGCGCAACGAATGAACATCGGAAACAGTCCGCCTTTCGATAACGGCATTTCGTGTGATCGTATGTTAACGATAACAGTCCGTCAAGCGAATCCTGTCACCGAGTGCCGCATTGTCTTAGACTGAAGATTCGCGCAGCAGGAGTTGCGGTGTGATATGGCGCTGCACCGGATGCTCCGTGTTCCCGTCCAGCACATCGCACAGAACCTCTGCGGCCAGTTCTCCGATGCGGCGTGGCGCGGGATCAATCGTCGTGATCGACGGCACGCAGATTGCGCCCACCTCATAATTCCCGAATCCTGCAATCGAGATTTGACCCGGCACAGCCACGCCTCGCCGCTGACATTCGCTCAGCGCCCCGAAAGCTGACAGGTCCGAGACACAGATCACCGCTTCGGTATCCGGCGCACTGTCCAGCAGGCTGCCCATCGCCTCTGCGCCTTCGCGCATCGAAATCGGCGGAGCGCCTGCCGCGATCAGACGGCCCTCCAGACCGTGGCGCTGCATCGCGGCCTGAAAGCCGCGTCTGCGATCCAGTCCGCGCGTGTCGCGATCCACGTCGCCACCGATAAAGGCGATCCGCGTAAGCCCCTGCGCCACGAAGTGATCGACCATCGCCTGCACGGCCTGGGCATTCGAAAACCCGACCACATGCCCCAGCGGCTGCGCGGGCAGATCCCATGTCTCGATCACAGGCACCGCGGCGTTTTCCAGCATCTGCCGGGTGCGCGGCGTGTGCTGGCCACCTGTCACGATCACCGCTTGGGGTTTGCGGCGCAGGAATTGCGCGATCAGGCGCTCTTCCTCGTGCACATCGTAATTCGTGTAGCCCAGCAGGATCTGCAATCCGCGCGGCTTGAGCTTCTCACTCAGCGCGCCCACGGTATCGGCGAAATTGGCATTGTTTATCGACGGGACCGTGACCGCCACGAAATCGGTCTTTTGCGAGCGCAGGCTGGAGGCGGTGCTGTCGAGCACATAGCCCAGCTTGTCCGCCGCCGCCATGATGCGCGCGCGGGTCTGTTCATTGATGAGCGCATCTGTCTTGAAGGCGCGGCTGACCGTCATGGGCGACACACCCGCTGCGCGGGCAACATCATGCATGGTCGGGGTTTTGCGCAGATTGGCCATGAGGTTTCCTAAGCGCCAATCGGGTAGAAATCCAGTGTCCTGCTGCGCATGTTATTTGGGCAATCGACGACCTGCACCTGCAAAATACTCCATTACTGCGGCCTGATCCTCACCGCCCAAGCCCGCAGCCGTCAGCATCCGGTGAATCTCGGAGCACAGCGCGGTCATAGGCATCGACACCTGCGCCGCCCGCGCTGCATCCACCGCGCCGTCCAGATCCTTCACCATATTGTCGATGCGCCCGGTGCGCCTGTAGTCGCGCGCGGCAAAGCGTGGCATGTATTCCTGAAGCAGCGCCGAATCCGCCCGACCGCCGCGCAGGGCTTGCGGAATACGGCTGGCATCGACGCCAGAGGCCTCTGCCAGCGCGGTCGCTTCGGCCACGGCCAGAAAGCCCAGACCGCAGAGTACCTGGTTGATCAGTTTGGTGGTCTGCCCTGCGCCCGCAGGCCCCATATGCGTCTGGTTCGACGCAACGCGCGCCAGCACCGCCTGCGCTCGCGCCACATCCGCCGCGCGCCCGCCCTGCATCAGCGTCAACTCGCCCGTTGAAGCCTTGGGGATGCCGCCGGAAAGCGGGCTGTCCACCCAGCCCAGACCCGCATCTTCGGCCCGTGCGGCCAAAGCCCGCGTCGCCGCAGGGTCGATCGAGGACATATCGATGATCACAGTTCCCGGTGCGGCCCCCGCGACAACCCCCTCGGGCCCGAAAACTGCCGCTTCGACAATGCGCGGGCTGTTCAGGCTCAGGATCACTGCATCGGCCCCGCGCGCGGCATCAGCGGCAGAATCGGCCGCCTTGGCCCCCTGCGCGACCAGCGCACTGACCTTTTCGGTATCCAGATCGAAGGCCCGCAACGCCACCCCGGTTGCGACCAGCCTTGCACCAATCGCGCCGCCCATCGCGCCTGCGCCGATCAGCGCCAGTGTCTCTGTCATGGCTCCCCCCCCCCGTGATCACAAGCTCGCGGTGATCCCACCATCAACATACAATACATGCCCATTCACGAAACTCGCCGCATCAGAGGCCAGGAAAATGCACGCGCCCTGCAATTCCTCGACCTGCCCCCAGCGCCCTGCCGGGGTGCGCTTTTCCAGCCAGCGCGAAAACTCCGGGTCGGCGACCAGTGCCGCGTTCAGCGGCGTGTCGAAATATCCCGGTGCGATGGCGTTGCAGTTCAGCCCGAGCGGTGCCCAATCGGTGGCCATGCCCTTGGTCAGATTGGCGACCGCCCCTTTCGTCGCCGTATAGGGCGCGATTCCGGGCCGGGCGAGCAGGGTCTGCACCGAGGCGATATTGATGATCTTGCCCCGCCCGCGCGCGATCATGTGCCGCGCGACGGCTTGGCCCACGTGAAAGACACTTGCGATATTGGTCTGCAAGAGCTTCTCGAACATCTCGGGCGGGAAATCCTGCAAGGGGGTGCGGTGCTGCATGCCCGCGTTATTGACCAGAATATCAATCGCGTTGCCCTGTGCCTCGAACCCGTCAATGGCGGCGCGCACCGCGTCATGATCGGTCACATCGAAAGCCAGCAGCTCGGCGCCGGGGATCTGCGCTGCCGCTTGCGTGAGTTTGTCCTGATTGCGCCCGTTCAGCACGATCTGCGCGCCCGCTGCCGCCAATCCCTGCGCCAGCGCCATGCCGATCCCCTGCGAGGACCCCGTGATCAACGCGCGTTTGCCCGCCAGATTGAACCCTTGATATGCCATTTGCCCCCCTTGTCATCTGCCTGCCTGTTTCCACTGGACAAGCTGTCTTGCTCTTGTTTATGTTATCGTTATCACAAAAGGTCAACATGAAACAGACCTGGCACAGGGGGGATGCATGACACAGCCGCAAGTTCTGCAAATGGGCAGTTTGCCTGACTGGGATGAAGCGCCCCTGCGCGAGGCGTATCAGGTGCATCGCTATTTCGAGGCCGGAGACAAGGCCGGGTTTCTGGCCGAAGTCGGCCCAGACATTCGCGCCATTGCCACGCGCGGGGATCTGGGGGCGAGTGCCGAAATCATCGCGGCCTGCCCGGCGCTGGAAATCATCTCGGTCTATGGCGTGGGCTATGATGCGGTGGATCTGGCCGCCTGCAAGGCGCGCGGCATTGCGGTCACGAATACCCCTGATGTGCTGACCGATGACTGCGCCGATCTTGCGCTTGGCATGTGGCTGGCGCTCTCGCGCGGCATTGTCCCGGCAGAGGCCTGGGCGCGGTCCGGCGACTGGGCGGCGAAGGGCGGTCTGCCGCTGACCCATCGTGCCAGCGGCAAGCGCGCCGGTGTGCTGGGTCTTGGCCGTATCGGGATGGCGGTGGCCCAACGGCTGCAAGGTTTCGGCATGGAGATTGCCTATAGCGCCCGCAGCCCGCGCGCCGAGGCTGGGGATTGGACCTATATCGCCGATGCGACCGAACTCGCCGCTTGTTCAGATGTGCTGTTTGTCACCCTCGCCGCCACACCCGAGACCCGCCATATCGTCAATGCAAAGGTGCTTGACGCGCTTGGTCCGGAGGGTCTGCTGGTCAATATCTCGCGCGCGCAGAATATCGACGAGGTAGCCTTGCTCGACGCATTGGAACAGAACCGCATCCGGGGCGCTGCGCTCGATGTGTTCGAGGGCGAACCTGCCCTTGATCCGCGCTTCACCAGGCTGAACAACGCGCTGTTGCAGCCCCATCATGCCAGCGGCACCTATGAGACCCGCCGCGCCATGGGCCAGTTGATGCGCGACAATCTGGCTGCGCATTTCGCGGGGCAACCGCTGCCGACACGGGTGATCTGATGAAGGCGCTTGTCATTCATGCCGCCAAAGACCTGCGTCTGGAGGATGTGGCGCGTGATCCGCTGGGGCCGGGGCAGTTGCGCCTGCGTCTGGCGCGGGGCGGGGTCTGTGGCTCGGATCTGCATTACTACAATCACGGTGGTTTCGGGGCGGTGCGTCTGCGCGAGCCGATGATTCTGGGGCATGAGGTTTCGGCCCATGTCACTGAAATCGGTCCGGGCGTGTCGGGGTTCACGGAGGGGCAGCTTGTCGCTGTCTCGCCCAGCCGTCCTTGTGGCACCTGTCGTTATTGCACCGAGGGCTTGCCCAATCACTGCCTGAACATGCGGTTTTATGGCTCGGCCATGCCTTTTCCGCATATTCAGGGCGCGTTTCGTGAGGAACTGGTTGCCGATGCCACGCAATGCGTCGATGCGACCGGCCTGAGCGCGGGCGAGGCGGCGATGGCTGAGCCGCTGGCGGTCACGCTGCATGCGACCACGCGTGCGGGGCAGGTGATCGGCAAACGTGTTCTGGTCACAGGCTGTGGGCCGATCGGGGTGCTGGCGATCCTGTGCGCTCGGCGTGCGGGGGCGGCGGAGATCGTGGCAACGGATCTGTCCGACTATACGCTGGGGATTGCCCGAGCCTGCGGCGCTGACCGGGTGGTGAACATGGCCCAAAAACCAGATGCGCTGGAGGGCTATACCGCCGAGAAGGGCCATTTCGATGTGCTTTATGAATGCACCGGGGTCGCGGCTGCGCTTACGCAGGCCATCGCCACGATGCGCCCGCGCGGTGTGATCCTGCAACTCGGGCTTGGCGGCGACATGACGCTGCCGATGATGGCCATCACCGCCAAGGAACTGGATCTGCGCGGTGCTTTCCGCTTCCACCCGGAATTCGCGACAGGAGTGGAGCTGATGCGCAAGGGCCTGATCGATGTCAAACCGCTGATCACGCAGACCATGCCGCTGGCTCAGGCCGAAGACGCTTTCCGTGTGGCCTCGGACCGCAGTCAGGCGATGAAGGCGCAAATCGCCTTTTCGGACGCCTAGC
>JAFIEL010000158.1 GCA_020832585.1 Natronohydrobacter sp.
TCAACTCGCGCTCGAAATGGCCGACATGCTCTTTCAGGGGCGTCAGCGTGGCGCTCAGGCGTTCGATATTGGCTTTCGAGAATTCCTCGCCCTGCACTTTCAGCGCCTCGCGGGCGAGTTCGTGAAACTTGGCTTCCATATCGGCGCGGACCTTGCTGAGGATCTCGATCTTCTCGTCCGATGCGTCCTTTTGCGCGCGCAATTCGGCCTGCAGGCGGTTGATCGTGCCGGTCAGATCCTGCTTGTCCAGCGCGGCCGTGTCGAGTTGGTCGCGCAGTCGGGTGGTCTGGGCGCGCAGTTCGGCCATGGTTTCGGCATGGCGGCGGGCGGTGGCATCTGCGTCCTGCAGGGCGGATTCAAGCTGGGCCGACAGGCGCGAGATGCGGCCTGCGGCGAGTTCGGCGCGCTCAGTATCGGCGTCGAGTTTCAGCCGCAGTTTCGACAGGTCGCCGTTCAGCCGGTCGATTTCGGATTTGCGCTCCTGCGCCAGTGCCTCATTGCCGGTCGCCCGGCCCCATGCCTCGCGCAGTTCGGCCTCTGATGCGCGCAGGGCCTCGTGCAACCGGGTGGTGTCGATCGCGCGCAGGCGAAAGGCCGCGATCACGGCAATCAGGGCCAGCAGGATCGTGGCCAGAAGCGCGGCGGCCAGATAGGTCGGATCGAGCGTTTCGATCACTTCGGGAAGGGTCACGAGCAGGGCCTGTGTTCAGGAGAGGGAACCCGACTCTAGGCGGCGCGTGCAGCAATGTGAAGGGCGGTGGTTACAGCAGCAGACGCGGGGTGTCGCCCATGTCCAGACCGGGAAAGACGGTGCTGGCCAGATCAGAGGCGTTCAGCCCGAACAGATCGTGCATCGCCCATGCCGCATAGGCGCGGATGTCGCGGGTGGGCATCAGATCGCGGCCTGCATACATATCGGCCTCGGCCAGTCCCGGCCAGCCGCCGAACATGCGCCCGCCGCGCAAGGCCCCCCCTGCCAGCAGAAGCGCGCCGCCGGTGCCGTGATCGGTGCCGGTGGTGCCATTCTCGCGCATTGTGCGGCCAAATTCGGTCATGGCGAGGACCGTTGTGCGGCTCCAGTCCGGCCCCAGCCCGGCGCGCAAGGTCAGGATCGCGTCCTGCAACCGGCCCAGCGCGGGCAGGATCGCGCGCTCCTGCCGGAAATGCGTGTCCCAGCCCGAAAGCGAGAAACTGGCGATCCGGGTCGGCCCGCGCAACTGTTCGGCGACATAGGCCGCAAGCGCGCCCGCATCGCCCGCGCTGGGTTCGGGGGGTTGCGCCATCATGCTCATCATGGCGTCCTCGTCGTCGTCATCGGGGTCGGGCAGGTCCATGCCGGTCATGTCGAGCGCGGTCAGCCCGGCGTCGGAAAACAGCGGATCGGCAGCAAAGAGATAGCCCAGAAGCAGGCGGCTTTGCGGGCTGAGGTCAAGTTCGGTGCCCGGTGCCCATTGGGTCATGGGTGCCTGACCTTCGAGGATCAGCATGCGTTCGCGCCCCACGGCAAAGGCGGTGCGCGCATCGGCCTGCGGCAGAAGCGTCAGCATCCGGTTCAGCCAGCCATCGCGTTGCAGCGCGGGCGGCAGGGTGCCTGCGGTGCCGGCCTCCAGATGGTCCTGCCCGTCGAAATGGCTGCGCCGGTCGCGATAGGGTGTCGAGGTGGCGGGCGCAAAGGCCAGTTCGCCCGCCTGCCAGAGCGGGTGCAATCCGTCGAGTGCCGGATGCAGTGCGAAGAAATTGTCGAGCGCCAGCCCATCGCCTGCCAGCGTGGGGCGCAGGGTGCGGAAATTCGGGTCGCCCACCGGGCGCAGCACATCCAGCCCGTCCATCGCGCCGCGCAGGATGATCACCACCAGCCGGTTGTCACCGGGCGCGGCGGCGAGTGTTACCGGGGTCAGAAGCGGACTGGCGGCGGCGGAACAGCCCAATGCAAGGCTGCGGGTCAGGAAGCGGCGGCGGCTGAGAGACTGGTGCATCCGGGGCCCCCTATCTGCGGTTGAAATCGGGCGCGGCGAGGATCAGGCCGATCCCTTGCGCGCGGGTTTCGGCCCCGGCGCTGGCGCGGCGCAGCGCCTCGCTGGCCGCGTCTGCCAATGCGATCTCGACAAAGTCGCGCGGGTCGGTGTCGCCGGGGACCAGTTGCGCCAGCCCCATCGCCCAGTCGATCCGCGCGGCCAGCCCCTGCGGGGTGATCCATGCGGAACTCGCGTCGCTATAACCTGCCGGGCTGGGGACCGCTTCATGCCGCTCGCCCATCAGGCGCATGGGGCCGTCAAGGAAGCGGCGGGTTTCATTACGCGACAGGCCCAGAACCATTGCCCGGTCCACGGCCAACGCGCGCAGGCTGGCGGCCATCATCTCGAAAGGGGCGCGGGTCTTGGCAAGCGGGCCAACCCATGCGGCGGGGTGTTCCAGCATCGCGCGGTAGAGGGCGGGCAGATCGCCCTTCGCTTCCAGATAGCTGGCGGCCATATGCGCCACAAGCTGCGGGTCGGGCGCGTCCGAGATGAAATGCTGCGCGAGTTTCGTGGCCAGATGCTGCGCGGTCTCCGGGCGCAGCGCCAGATCATCGAGCGCGGTCAGGATATGGTCGAGCGTGACAGGCCGCCCGCCATAGCGTTTGCCGAAAATCTCGATAATGCCCGGTTCGGCGATATTCGGGCGGAAGGTGAAGCCGTCTTCCAGCGTATAGGTCAGGCCGGTCAGAAGCCGCGCCATCTGGGTCACGTCATCCTGTGTGTAGCCGCCCGCAACGCCCAGCGTGTGCAGTTCCAGCAGTTCGCGTGCAAGGTTTTCATTCAACCCGCGCCCGCGCCGCCGCCCCGTGCGGCTGGCCGGTCCGACAGAGCGGTTCTGATCCAGATAATCCAGCATCGCCGGATGCAGGATCGCAGCTTTCAGCATGTCGGCAAAGGGCGACAGGATATGCGGGCGCAGCGCGTCTTCGGCATAGGCGACACGGACGGCCCGGAAATTGCCGCTTTTGGCCTGCAACGCGAAATGGTTGGACCAGAAGCGGCTCAGGCGTTCGAAAAAGCCGGTCTCTGACGTGGCCAGCCGCACCAGAGTCGCGCGCAGATCCGCCAGCGCATCATCGCGGTCGGCACGGTTCAGCAGGCGTCTGGCCTCTTGCGCAGAAGCATCACCGTCGCGCCGGGCCTGACGCTGGTCGCGCCGTTCGATCGCGCGGGCAAGGCGGGTTTCCCAAAGCGTCACAGGCGGGGCTTTGCGCCGGGCCTCGGTGCTCAGGCTGTCCCAAAGCGCTGCGGCCCCGTCGGGCGGGGCGTATTCGGGACTGAGGCCCGCGCCGAAGCGGATGGCGGCCAGAGTGGGCTTGGAGATCATCGGCCTTGGCTTTTGCTATGCTCGCGCCCCACTATGGGCAAGGGCAGTGCGGGGTGCAAATCACATTCCGGCGTCAGCGCGCGACTTGCGCACGATGGGCGCGAATTTGCCCGCCCAGCGCCTGCGTATAGGCGGCCAGATCATCGAGCGCGGTCTGTGCGGCGTAAGCATCCTGCGCCTCTATCGCGGTGACAAGCGCCTGATGGGCGGCGAGGATGCGCGCGCGCGACCGGGCGGTGAAGGTGATCATGTTCATCAGGGGCTGCATGGCTTCGACCGCGCCCGCCAGATGCCATGCCAGCACCGGATTGTCGGCAGCATCGACCAGCGCGCGGTGAAACCCCACGTCAGAGGCGCAGAAGCTTTCATCCGTGAGGTCAGGATCGCTTTGGCAGGTGATTTCCGCGCGCATCCGGTCCAGATGCTCGGCTTTGCGGCGTGCGGCGGCCATCGGCAGGCAGGCACGTTCCAGCGCGAATCGCGCCTCGCAGGCAGTTTCGAAATCGATGGCGTTCATCGACAGAAGCAGGGTCGCGGTGGTGGCGAGATGGTCCTGCGCCTCGGCGAAACTCAGGCGGTTGACGAAGGCCCCGCCGGTCGCCCCGCGCTGGGTGCGGATCAGGTTCTGGGCGGCCAGACGTTTCAGCGCCTCGCGCACGGTCGGGCGCGAGACGTTGAATTGCTGGGCCAGATCGGCCTCGGAGGGCAGGCGCCCTTCGGCCTGCAACTCGCCTGCGATAATGGCCTTGCGGATCGCCTCGGCGATCTGATGAGAGTAATCGCGCGCGCTGTCGGGGTCGAGTTTCACCGGCCTGCCCTGTCAAATGTCTGACATTTCCATTTGTCAGGCGTGGTCCAGCCTGATATGTCTGACATATACGATCCGGGCCGATTGGCCAAGGCTGACAATGCACGCGGGAGGGGGCATGTCGCAGGCAAACCGATTGCACCGCATGCGCGCCCCGCATTGGCTGGGCCTGTATAGCATGATCGCGCTGGCATGGGTCTTGCTGTATGCGATGCAACTGCCGTCCGATCTGCTGGCGGCGGCCAGTTTCTACGGAGCGGAGTTCTGGGAAGCGCTGTGCCGGGTCGAGCCGGGATTGGCGGGGGCACCGAATATCTGGCTGATGTGGGCGTTGATGTCGGCGGCAATGATGGCCCCCACCGCCCTGCCCGCTTTCGCCACATGGGATGATCTGGTGCAGACGGGCCGCGCGCAGGGCTTTGCGCGGTTGGCGGGGGGCTATCTGCTGGTCTGGCTGGGCTTCGCGGTGCTGGCCACGGGGGCGCAACTGGCGCTGGCGGGGGTGGGATTGCTGACACCCCTGGGCGAAAGCGCGAATATCTGGCTGACTGCCCTGCTGCTGCTGGGCGCGGGCGCTTATCAATTCTCGACATTGAAGGAGGCCTGCCTCTCGAAATGCCGCCGTCCGCTGGTATTTTTCATGCAATACTGGGGCGACGGCCCGTTTCGCATGGGCTTGCGGCTGGGCGCGGTCTGTCTGGGCTGCTGCTGGGCGCTGATGGCGCTGGCTTTTGTCGGTGGCACCATGAACCTGATCTGGATGGGGGGTGCGATGGTGCTGATGATGCTGGAAAAACTGCCCGAGTTCGGCGCGCGGCTGACGCGGCCACTGGGCTATGGGTTGCTTGCGCTTGGCGCGGCAGTGGTCATTTCCGAACTGGGAGGATGGATATGAGCGATCTGATGGAGAAACCTGCTGTGGGAACAGTGCCTTGGGCGATCAAGGGCGAATTGATCCTGAACTGCAACTGCACGGTGTTTTGCCCCTGTGTGGTCAGTTTGGGCAAACATGCGCCAACCGAGGGCTATTGTCAGGCCTGGTCCGGGGTGCGGATTGATACGGGCCAGTATGGCGATACCGATCTGTCGGGGCTGAATGTCGGGCTGTTGCTGGAAATTCCCGGCCTGATGGCGCGCGGCAACTGGAAGGCGGCGGTGTTCATTGATGATCGCGCGTCAGATGATGCCTATGAGGCACTGGTGCATATCTTCTCAGGGGCTGCGCGCGGCACGACGGGGCTGTTCGGGATGCTGGTCAGCGAGTTTCTGGGGGCCGAACGCGCCCCGGTCAGCTACGAGACCGAGGGCAAGACCCGCCGTCTGATGGTGGGCAAGAAGATACAGGGCGAGGTCGTGCCGGTGCGCGGGGCCGATCCTGACCGCGATATCGTGGCCACCAATACCGAATACTGGATGGGGCCGGATATCACGGTCGCCACCGCCACCAAGGGCCGCGTGCGTGCCTTTGGCCGGGTCTGGGATTTCGATGGGCGCAGCGCCGAGATCTGTCAGATCGACTGGAAAGGGCCGGGCCGGTGAGCCTGCCGCTTCTCTCCCCCTCGCGCCGGTTGCGGCGCACGCCGTTTTCCGAGGGCGTCGAAGCGGCGGGTGTGAAAGCCTATACGGTTTACAACCATATGCTGCTGCCGACTGTCTTTGCCTCGGTCGAGGAGGATTATCACCATCTGAAATCGGCGGTGCAGGTCTGGGATGTGGCCTGCGAGCGGCAGGTGGAAATCCGTGGCCCCGATGCGGGCCGTCTGGTGCAGATGCTGACCCCGCGCGACCTGCGCGGCATGTTGCCCGGCCAGTGCTATTATGTGCCGATTGTCGATGAAACGGGCGGCATGCTGAATGATCCGGTGGCGGTGAAGCTGGCAGAGGATCGCTGGTGGATTTCGATTGCCGACAGTGATCTTCTGTATTGGGTCAAGGGTCTGGCCTATGGCTACCGGCTGGATGTGCTGGTCGATGAGCCCGATGTCTCACCTCTGGCGGTGCAAGGGCCGCAGGCTGATGCGCTGATGGCGCGGATCTTTGGCGATGGGGTGACGCGGCTGCGCTTCTTCCGCTTCGGGCATTTCGATTTTCAGGGGCGCGACATGGTGATCG
>JAFIEL010000159.1 GCA_020832585.1 Natronohydrobacter sp.
TCAACCGCGCCACCCATATCCCACTGGCTGATCTGATCGACGAAGGCGAATTGCGCGAACAGCTCGACCATATCCGCACTCTGTCGCTGTCACGCGGCGAGTCGACTTTCCTGCGCGGCAACACCTTTTACGGCAAGCGCCAGATGTTCCGCCCCGATTTCATGGAATGGTTCGAGAATTTCCGCCTGCCCCCCTACCATCTGGAACGTGTGGGCGATCAATATGAACTGACCTTTGAAGGCAACTGGCCAGAGGCGATGCTGTGGGAGATTCCGGCGCTGGCCGTGCTGATGGAATTGCGGTCCCGCGCAGTTCTGGGGCGGATGAAGCGGTTTGAACTGCAAGTGCTCTATGCGCGCGCCATGACGCGGCTTTGGGAAAAAATCAAGCAATTGCAATCCATTGAGGGGTTGCGCATCGCGGATTTCGGCACCCGCAGGCGACATTCCTTCCTGTGGCAGGACTGGTGCGTGCAGGCCATGATCGAGGGGCTGGGCGACAAATTCGCGGGCACATCCAACTGCCTGATCGCCATGCGCCGCGAGGTCGAGGCCATCGGCACCAATGCCCATGAATTGCCGATGGTCTATGCAGCGCTGGCCGAAACCGATGCAGAACTGGCGCAGGCCCCCTATCAGGTTCTGGCCGACTGGCAGGCCGAACATTCCGGCAATCTGCGCATCATCCTGCCCGACACCTACGGCACCGAAGGCTTCCTGAACCGCGCGCCCGATTGGCTGTCGGACTGGACCGGCATCCGCATTGATTCGGGCGATCCTGCGACGGGCGCGGAAATCGCGATCCGCTGGTGGCAGTCGCGAGGACAAGACCCGCGCGAGAAGCTGGTGATCTTCTCGGACGGGCTGGATGTGGATAAGATCGCGGAACTGCATGCCCGATTCGCAGGCCGTGTGAAAGTCAGCTTCGGCTGGGGCACGCTTTTGACAAATGATTTCAGGGGCTTCGTTCCGGATGATGGGCTCGCGCCCTTCTCGCTGGTCTGCAAGGCGCAATCCGCCAATGGCCGCCCGACAGTGAAACTCTCGGACAATCCGCACAAGGCGATGGGGCCGGAAGACCAGATCGCGCGCTACAAGCGGGTGTTTTCCGTAGGCCGCCAAAACACACAACCTGTGATTGTTTAACGCCTTTTCACCCTCTCTGCGAAAATCAGCGCAGATCACAAAGTGTCGCACCGATTTTAGGTGACAGACTCTGCGACCTGTGGTGCAATGTAAGTGTCATAATCAGAGTAGGAGGACACTGAATGTCATTGAGTTCCCATATCGCAGAACTCCGCCGGAAGCACGAAAACCTCTCTGAACAGGTCGAGACCGCGCAGCGAAGCCCCGGAACCGACGACCTTGTTATCGCCGATATGAAGAAACAGAAACTCCGCCTGAAAGAGGAGATCGAGCGCCTGTCCCACGCCTGACGCGCTCTTTCCTTATCGAAATGGAAACGGCCCGCGCGTTGCGGGCCGTTTTTTACATGGTGAAAGCCGCTTTCGTCAGACGAAAAACTGCGCGCCATTCGCGCTGATGGTCGAGCCATTGATGAAACCCGCATCATCCGCGACCAGAAAGGCCACGCAACGCGCGATTTCTTCTGGCTCGCCCAGACGCCCGGCAGGGATGCCCGCGATGATGCTTTCGCGCACTTTCTCAGGCACAGCCATCACCATTTCGGTCGCAATATAGCCGGGGCAGACCGCGTTGGCGGTGATGCCGAAACGCGCGCCTTCCTGTGCCAGCGACTTGATGATGCCCAGATCGCCCGCCTTGGTCGCGGCGTAATTCACCTGACCAAACTGGCCCTTCTGCCCGTTGATCGAGGAAATCACCACCACACGCCCGAATTTGCGCTCGCGCATGCCTGGCCAGATCGGGTGTACCGTGTTGAAAACACCGGTCAGGTTGGTATCGATGACCTCTTTCCACTGCTCCGGCGTCATCTTGTGGAAGGGTGCATCGCGGGTAATCCCGGCGTTGGCGATTACGATCTCGATGGGGCCCAGATCAGCCTCGACCTGTGCCAGACCGGCCTTGGACGCCTCGTAATCGGCTGCATTCCACTTGTAGGTCTTGATGCCGGTCTCTTCGGTGAAAGCTGCCGCCGCCGCATCATTGCCCGCATAGGTCGCGGCCACAGTGTAGCCCTTTGCGGCCAGTTCCTTCGAGATCGCCGCACCGATGCCGCGCGATCCGCCTGTGACGAGTGCCACTCTTGCCATTCTGTCCCCTCCAATCAGGAATTAGTGTTCACGAAATATCTGGTATCGAAGAGCGAAAGGTTGCGCAAGATTGTTGCGCAACCATTTTTCGCCTCAGCGTTCCAGACACATTGCGACGCCCATACCGCCACCGATACACAGCGTCGCCAGACCCTTCTTCGCGTCGCGGCGCTGCATTTCAAACAGCAAGGTGTTCAAAATCCGACATCCCGAAGCGCCAATCGGGTGACCAATCGCAATGGCACCGCCATTCACGTTCACTTTTTCAACATCCCAGCCCATATCCTTGTTCACGGCACAAGCTTGCGCGGCAAAGGCTTCATTGGCCTCGATCAGGTCCAGATCCTCGGCTTTCCAGCCAGCTTTCGCCAATGCCTTGCGGCTGGCATAGATCGGGCCGACGCCCATGACCGACGGGTCCAGCCCGGCAGTCGCGTAGCTTGCAATCCGCGCGATGGGTGTCAGGCCGCGCTTTTCAGCCTCTTCCGCGCTCATCAGCATGACCGCCGCCGCACCATCGTTCAGACCGGACGCATTGCCCGCCGTGACCGATCCATCCTTCGAGAAGGCCGGGCGCAGCTTGGTCATCGACTCGAGCGTTGCGCCGTGGCGGATGTATTCATCCTGATCAACCACAATGTCGCCCTTGCGGGTCTTCACGGTGAAAGCGGCGATTTCATCGGCGAATTTACCTGCCTTCTGCGCGGCTTCCGCCTTGTTCTGGCTGGCCAGCGCGAAAGCGTCCTGGTCCTCACGGCTGATCTGCCACTGCTGCGCGACATTCTCGGCGGTGGTGCCCATGTGGTAGCCGTTGAACGCGTCCCACAGGCCATCCTTGATCATCGAATCGATCATCTTCATGTCGCCCATTTTCTGCCCCGCACGCAAATGCGCGACATGGGGGCTGAGCGTCATGTTTTCCTGACCGCCTGCCAGCACGATGGCGGCATCGCCCAACTGGATATGCTGCGCACCCAGCGCGACCGCACGCAGGCCAGAACCGCAAACCTGATTGAGCGACCAGGCAGAGGCTTCGATGGGCAGGCCAGCATTGACATGCGCCTGACGCGCCGGGTTCTGGCCCTGCCCTGCGGTCAGCACCTGACCCAGAATGGTCTCGGACACTTCCGCCTTGTCAACGCCCGCGCGCTCGACCACGGCTTGCAGCACCGCCGCACCAAGATCATGCGCAGGCGTGTTGGCAAAGGCACCGCCAAAAGAGCCAACGGCAGTGCGTGCCGCCGCGACGATAACAACATTGGTCATGGGAACTCCTCTCTCCATTCAGGTTCCGGGTATCCGGTCGTGGCGCATATGGTGCTGCGACCGGGTATGGGTCTGGTTCTATCATGCAAGCGCCATAGCGCAATCACCCATAAAGCCCTGTCTGCGTTAACATCCTGACCCGAGGGCAAGCCGGGCGGCCCCACCGCCCCGCACGCGGTGCAGGCTTTGTTTGGCATAATCCTACAGATTGTTTCCATGATTTCGAGCCGGGCAGGTGGACATGGCCCTTAACAATCTTTTAATCTCGGGCTATGGGTCTGCTTATGGAAAAACGCGCCGCAAAATATCACCTTGGGCAAGTCGTGCGTCATCGGAAGCACCCGTTTCGCGGGGTAATTTTTGATGTGGACCCGGCGTTTTCCAATACAGAAGAATGGTATAGCGCGATTCCCGAAGAGGCGCGCCCGAACCGTGACCAGCCCTTCTATCACCTGCTGGCAGAGAATCACGACAGCTTCTATGTCGCCTATGTGTCCGAGCAGAATCTTGTTCTGGACGACTCGGGCGAGCCGGTGGACCACCCTGACTTGTCCGAACTGTTCGGAGATTTCCGCGACGGTCACTACCCTTTGCATATCGCCCTGAACTGAAAAATACGGCCTTTATGGATCGAAATCATCCATAGGGGTGGGTTTTCGCGGCTGTGTCGGGCGGTCACACAATTATCCAAGCGCTGATTTGACGCAGGGTCAACCTTGCATCAAATCTGTTGCACGGGCCGGTGTCAGGATGTCTGGACTTCCGCTTGGCCGGGCCCTGGCATGATTTCGACCGCGACCTGGGTAACATCGGGATCGGCGGCTGGCCATGACCGCAAGGCACCAGATACCCGGACGGCCCGATCTGGAGATCCTTCTTATGCTGTGATCGCCGCTCTTGCATGGGCAGGGTGGAGGTGGTCCGAAGCACGGGGACACACGACCCGTGCAGGCTCAGTTCACCGGATCAAGCGACACCGAGAAGCTCAGTGAATTGCGGCCGTTCTTGCGCGAATAGCTGAGCCCCTCGCTGAGATGGCGAATGATGAACCAGCCATAGCCGCCTTCCCTGAACTGAGCGGGGTCGGGTGCGTTATGTCCAAGGGCCGCCGGATCGAATGCCAAGCCGCCATCAGTCAGTTCACAGCGCAGGAAGCTGTCCTGCACTGTCAGGGTCAGGCTGATATCACCGGTGCTGTCGCGATAGGCATGTCGCGCGATATTGGTCATCGCTTCCGCCAGCACCAGACACAGGTCGGTGATCCTGCTGCGTGTGACCCCGCGCTCCGACAGGAACATCTCGACATCCACAAGCGCGCTCCGAATGGCCCAAAGCTCGCCCTTGCAGTCCAGATGAAACTCCGAATGCGGTTCTGATTGACCGGTCATGCTGTCATCCTCGGGCTTTAGATCGCGCGTTGGTCAGACTTTTCCCCTTTTCCCGTGCTCCCGCGCCCAGCCATCCCTATTCCGCTGCGGCAATGTCGTTCGTGGCAGGAACCGTGTCATGTATCTTGAACACGGTATCCATGCGGGTCAGGCGGAACAGCTTGCGCACGCTCGGTGTCAGCCCGGCGATTTCCAGCGGGCGATCCGTGCCCAGAAGCTTCATCACCCCGACAATCGCGCCCAGACCGCTGCTGTCGAGAAACTCGACCCGCGAGAGATCGAGGATGACCGGACCGCCCTCGGTCGTGGTCAGATCGCGAACAATGTCCTTGAAGGTGATCGCGACCGCAGCATCAAGCCGCGATTCGATGACGGATATGACCAGCGCATCCCCCGCGCGCCCCAGTGAAACCTGCATCTGCACCCCTTTCCTGCGCTTGCATTTCGCCAGATTAGCCCCGAAAAGTTACCAAGAGGTTGTCCTGCAACCAAAGGGAGAGGGAAGATGACGACGGAAGTGGCCATTCTTGGTGCGGCGCGCACGGCGATGGGCGGGTTGCAAGGAGTCTTTGCGGGTCTGCCTGCGGCGGATCTGGGTGGGGCCGCGATAAGGGGGGCGCTGAAAGATGCAGGGCTGACGCCTGACGCTGTGGAAGAGCTGCTGATGGGCTGCGTCCTGCCAGCGGGTCAGGGGCAGGCTCCGGCGCGGCAGGCCGGGTTCAAGGCGGGTCTGGGCGAGCAGGTGCCTGCGACGACGCTGAACAAGATGTGCGGTTCCGGCATGAAAGCGGCGATGATTGCGCATGACCAGATCGCGCTGGGTCACACGGGTATCATGGTGGCGGGCGGCATGGAGAGCATGTCGGAAGCACCCTATCTGCTGCCGAAGATGCGGGCGGGCGCGCGGCTGGGGCATGGGCAGGTGATCGACCATATGTTCCTTGATGGCCTTGAGGATGCCTATGACAAGGGCCGCTTGATGGGCACCTTCGCCGAGGATTGCGCCGCACATTTCCAGTTCACGCGGGACGCGCAGGATGAATATGCGCTGCGGTCGCTGTCCAACGCGCTGGCCGCGCAGGAGGCGGGCGGGTTTGCACGCGAGATTGCGCCGGTCGAGGTGGTGTCACGCAAGGGGGCGGTGACGGTTCTGGAGGATGAACAGCCCGGATCGGCGCGGCCCGAGAAGATCCCGCATCTGAAACCGGCCTTTCGCAAGGACGGGACGGTGACGGCGGCGAACTCCTCCTCGATTTCGGACGGGGCGGCGGCATTGGTTCTGGGGTCGATGGCGGCGGCAGAGCGGGCGGGGGTGCGCCCGCGCGCGATCATTCGCGGACACGCAAGCCATGCGCAGGCGCCGGGCTGGTTCA
>JAFIEL010000160.1 GCA_020832585.1 Natronohydrobacter sp.
TTCTTGAACTGCACCATGCCGGAATTGGTGAACATCAGCGTCGGGTCATTGCGCGGAACCAGGGGCGAACTGTCCACGACCGCATGGCCCTGCCGGGCAAAATAATTCAGAAAGGTCGAGCGGATATCGGTCAGGCTGGCCATGGTGTTCTCCGGCGCATGAGAGGCTAGCGCATGGTTTAGCTTCGCGGCGGGTAGGTGTCCACACCTGACGGCACCGGGAGTCGAGGGAGCAGATCCCTTTCGCGGATCACACAGACCGCGAAAGCATGGCGAAGCCTTTCGCGCAGGCACAGCGGGCGACGGGTCGACACAGCGATCCGGTCGCGAGCGGGCTTGCCATAGCGCGCCACCCGTTTCACTCAAGGACCGGTGCAAGCGCCATCTTTGTTACCCGGTCCCCTTCACGGATCACTCCACCTTGAAACACGCGGCACAGAACCCCGCGCAGCCGCAAGGGCCGGTGCGCGGGCACATTGATCCAGTCGCGCGCAGGTTTGCCATAGCGCGCGGCCCATTTCACGCAGGCATCGTTGAAGATTTCCGAGACCTCAAGCAGCGCCGTGCCGACCTGCAGGATCTGACCTGCGGGAAGATTCGCTTCCGACAGGTCCATGTCAGTGACGAATGTATCACCCGGATGCACAACGCCCTCGCGATCACGCCAGACCAGATCAAGCACGCGGCGCGACAGGATGCAGATCTGAATCCCCGGATGCGGCGTACCATCGGGCAGCCGCAACCAGGGTCGGCTTGCCCAGCGCTCACCGGGGATGCCTGCGTCGGGCGTCAGTGTAATCTCTTGCACGAAACGCCGCTGACCATAATCCGGCCGCAGGCAGAGCATTTCCACCCGACCCGCATCCTTGGGTGCCGCCTGCACATGCGGCAAAGCGGCGTCAAGTTCAGCGCGCGTCGCCAGTGCCATTGCCATCACGCACCTGCCTCACTCCTCGGTCAGCGCGTCGTCATTCTCGCTCATATGGAAATCCAGCCCATGTGCCGCGCGGATCTTGTCCTCGATCTGCAAGGCCATCTGCGGATTATCCTTCAGGAAATTCTTGGCATTCTCGCGCCCTTGCCCGATCCGCTCATCGCCATAGGAATACCAGGCCCCGGATTTCTCGACGACCCCGGCCTTGACGCCCAGATCCAGCAATTCGCCCCGCTTCGAAATCCCCTCGCCATACATGATGTCGAATTCCACCTGCTTGAACGGCGGGGCCACCTTGTTCTTGACGACCTTCACGCGGGTCTGGTTGCCCACCACTTCCTCGCGATCCTTGATCGATCCGATGCGGCGAATGTCCAGCCGGACAGAGGCATAGAATTTCAGCGCATTGCCGCCCGTCGTGGTTTCAGGCGAGCCGAACATCACCCCGATCTTCATGCGGATCTGGTTGATGAAGATCACCATGCAATTCGAACGCGAGATCGAACTCGTGAGCTTGCGCATCGCCTGGCTCATCAGCCGCGCATGCACCCCCACGGAACTGTCGCCCATATCGCCCTCAAGCTCGGATTTGGGCGTGAGCGCCGCGACCGAATCGACCACCACCAGCGACACCGCGCCCGAGCGCACCAGCGTATCGACAATTTCCAGCGCCTGTTCGCCCGTATCAGGCTGCGAGATCAGCAACTCATCCAGATTGACCCCAAGCTTGCGCGCATATTGCGGGTCCAGCGCATGTTCAGCATCGACAAAGGCGCAGATGCCGCCCTTTTTCTGCTCCTCGGCCACAACATGCAGCGTCAGCGTGGTCTTGCCCGAGGATTCGGGCCCGTAAATCTCGACAATCCGTCCTTTGGGCAGCCCGCCAATGCCCAGCGCGATATCCAGCCCCAGCGACCCGGTCGAGGTCGCTTCAATATCCTTGAGGACATTGTCGCCCCCAAGCTTCATGATCGAGCCCTTGCCGAACTGCCGTTCGATCTGCGCCAGCGCCGAATCGAGCGCCTTCTGTTTTTCCGCCGTGCGTTTGTCGGTCATTGTCAGCAGGTCCGCCGTTGCCATTTCTCTGCCCCTTATTCCACAGCGCGCCTTGCGCGGCAATCGCAGCTTTGTTCGATGAATGTTCCATATCGCACATACAGGCACAAAGCGAGAACTTTTTGCGGGCCTGATCCCCCATCCTTGCGCGAAAAGGCTTAATTTTCAGTGAGCGCGACAGATGCATCTGACGCAAGGCGGGGTTTCGGCTTTTGCAGTGGTCATGTCAGAACCCATGACCTAAGTTGGTGCCAAGGGGGGAAACACCTTGCAAGAAAGGGTTTCCAGATGGCAAGTCTGAACACGAATATCACCGCACCTGCGGCATTTGCACAAGCGATTCACCACCTGCGGGCGGTCGGCAATGCGGTGCTGAACCTGCTGGTATCCATCGCCGAATTCACCCCGCGCTACCGCGCGATCCAGTATTACAACGCGCTCTCGGACGAAGACCTCGCCGAAATGGGCATGACCCGCGCCGATGTGGTGCAAAAGGTCTTTGGCGGACGCATGTATCTCTAATCCGACCCGGCCCGCGCCAGACCCGTGGCGCGGATCAGGGGGTCCGTCCGGGGTGTGAAGGCGTGCAGCAGCGCAAAGCATCCCGGCGGCAGATCGGCTTCCTGCGCCTGCATGGCGATCTCGGTCGCGATCAGTGCCGCCTCTGGCGGCGGGCACCAGATCAGCCCCTGACCCAACCCGGCCCCCAGCGCCGCACCCAAGGCCCGCCGGTCCCCTGCGCCCCGGCACAGTATCACAGGCGCGCCCCCCCCCCCCCCCCCCCCCCCCCCCCCCCCCCCCGCCGCCGCATCCGCGCCGCGCAGCCAGTTCTGCGCCCGCGCCAGATCGCGTGCCTCTGCCAGCACCACAGACCCGGCAGGCGTGCCATCGGGCCACGCAACCCCAACAGCACTGGTCCCGAAAGGCACCCTCCAGCGCCCCCCCACAAAATGCGCAAACAACCGTTCTGACAGATCATCCATGCCGACTGCCTAGCAGGCGCACAGGTCCCTTGCCAAGCCTTGGGCTTTGGGCCACGACAGGGCGATGGACAGGACACCCGACATACTCTGCCTCGGGGCGGCGCATTGGGACGTGATCGGACGCAGTGCAGCGCCGGTCACGACCGGCGACGATCTGCCCGGTGTGATCCGCACCCGCCCCGGTGGCGTGGCGCTGAACATCGCCCATGCGCTTGCCGGGCAAGGTCTGCGCCCGGCCCTTCTGTCCGCCATCGGACGCGACGCCGAGGGCGTGGCGCTGGTGGACTGGCTGCAGGCGACAGGCATCGACACGCGCTTCCTGCACCGGCCCGAAACCCTGCCGACAGATCGCTACATGGCCATAGAGGGGCCCGAAGGGCTGGTCGCCGCCATCGCTGATTCCACGGCACTCGAAAACGACGGCGCCAACGTCATCACCGCCCTGAAACGCGCCGATCTTGCACACTGGCGCGGCCCGGTCGTGCTGGACAGCGGCTTTGCCCCCGATCTGCTGGCCGAACTGGCGGAACGCGGGATCGCGCAGGCCACCCCCCTGCGCCTGACCTCCGCCGCGCCCGCCAAGGCCCACCGGTTGCGTCCTTTCCTGCAAAGCCGCGCCACCTTCACCCTCAACCGGCACGAGGCCGCGACCCTGCTCGGCCACCCCCTGCCCGACAGCATGAGTGCCGCCCATGCCCTGCTCACAGCCGGGGCCGCGCGCGCGATCATCACCGATGGCGCGCACGCGGCCACGGATGCAGACGGGCATCGGACCCTCACCCTGCCCCCACCCATAGTGCCACTGCAGCGCGTCACCGGCGCGGGCGATGTGTTTCTCGCAGCCCATATCGCGGCCGAAGCCCACGGCCTTGACCGCAGCGCAGCTCTGGCGCATGCCCTGCAACAGGCCGCCCACCATGTCGCCACCCCTGACGCCTGAAGGAACCGCCATGCCCCCGCTGATCTATTCCCCCGAAGTGCAGTCCGCCATCGCGGCGCGCCGCCCCCTCGTCGCGCTGGAATCCACGATCATCACCCATGGCATACCCTGGCCGCAGAATTTCGAGATGGCCCAGACCGTCGAGAACGACATTCGCGCAGGCGGGGCCGTGCCCGCCACCATCGCGATCATGGGCGGGCATATCCATATCGGCCTGACCGAAGCGGAATTGCGCGCCCTTGCCCAGACGCAAGACGCCATGAAACTCAGCCGCGCCGATCTGGCCGTGGCCCTTGCCACAGGCCGCACCGGGGCCACGACCGTTGCCGCCACCATGATCTGCGCGGCGCTTGCAGGCATCGAGGTCTTTGCCACAGGCGGCATCGGTGGCGTCCATCGCGGGGCGGAAACCAGTTTCGACATTTCCGCCGATCTGCAGGAACTCGCCGCGACCCGCGTGAGCGTGGTCGCGGCAGGCGCGAAAGCCATTCTCGACCTGCCGAAAACGCTCGAAGTGCTCGAAACACTCGGCGTGCCGGTCATCGCCTATGGTCAGGACAGCCTGCCCGCCTTCTGGTCGCGCGAGAGCGATCTACGCGCCCCCCTGCGCCTCGACACGCCCGAGGATATCGCCGCCAGCCACCGCATGCGCGCCCGCCTTGGCCTGCCCGGCGGCCAGCTCATCGCAAACCCGATCCCGCAAGCCGATGAAATCCCCGCCGCGATCCTCGCCCCCCTGATCGCCCAGGCCATTGCCGAAGCCGAGGCGCAGAACATCGCCGCCAAGGACGTGACCCCCTTCCTGCTCTCGCGCATCTTCACCCTGACCGAAGGGGCGTCGCTCACGGCCAATCTCGCCCTTGTGCGCAACAATGCGCGACTTGCCGCCCGGATCGCCACGGCACTGGTCGAAACCCCGCTTGCATAACCCCCGGCCCGGCCCCATCTTCCCGCGAAGCCAAAGCACATAGGAATCACATGAGCCCAGAACCCGGCAAACGCGGCCTGATCGCTTCGCTGCGCGGCAATTTCCTTGCCGGTCTGGCCGTCATCGCGCCGGGCGTCCTGACGATCTGGCTGGTCTGGAATGTCATCACCTGGATCGACGGGCTGGTGCTGCCGCTGATCCCGCGCCGCTTCCACCCCGAGGCCCTGACCGGCTGGGACATTCCCGGCATCGGCGTGATCCTCTTCTTCGCCTTCACGCTGGTCATGGGCTATTTCACCAAGGGCCTGATCGGGCGGACACTGGTGAACTGGGGCGAACGCATTGTCGAGGCCATGCCCGTGATCCGCTCGATCTACAATGCGGTGAAACAGATCGCCGACACGATCCTCGCGCGCAAGTCACCAAGCTTCGACCGCGCCTGCCTCGTGCAATATCCCCGCCCCGGCATCTGGGCGATGGCCTTCATCTCGACCACGACCCGCGGCGAAATCGGCGATCATCTGGCCGGGAATGGCGACATGATCTCGATCTTCCTGCCCACGACCCCCAACCCGACCTCGGGCTTTCTGCTCTTCGTGCCGCGCAAGGATGTAATCGAGCTGGACATGGCCATCGAGGACGCGGCGAAACTCGTCATTTCGGCCGGGCTGGTCTATCCAGAGCCGCGCAAGGCCAAGGCGGTCAGCCGAACATTTCCTGCAGATCCACAGTCGCCTGCGCGTTAAGCGCCGCCTTATGCGCTGACAGGAACCCGTCACAGGCTTTCCGGCCTGCTTCCTTCAGCGAATGCAGCAGATAGGGCGTCGGCGTGACCTTGCTGGTCACCGAAAGTGTGGTCATCAGATCATCATCGGCGATCATATGCACCAGCACATCCTTCATGGTGCCGGGCGCCATCTTGCCCTCTGCGATCAATTCCTTGACGAACTGGATCGCGCGCAATTCCCGCAGCAGCGAGGAATTGAAACTGATCTCGTTGATCCGGTTCTGAATGTCCTGCGGCGTCTGCGGAATATCCTCGCGCCGCATCGGGTTGATGTTCACGATCACCACATCGCTGGGCAAATGCGGTTTGAACAGCGGAAACAGCGCCGGATTGCCCGTATAGCCGCCATCCCAGAACGCCTCCATCTTGCCTGTGCGCGGGTCCACGAATTCCACCGCCTGAAACAACGTCGGCAGACAGGCCGAGGCCATGATCACCTCGCCCGTCACCTCCTCGCCTGAAAACACCCGGATCTTGCCCGTGCGCACATTGGTCGCGGCAATATGCAGTTCCGGCCCCTCCTTGGCGCAGACCTCGCCGAAATTCAGCGAGCGCACGACAGGTTCCAGCGGATTGCGAT
>JAFIEL010000161.1 GCA_020832585.1 Natronohydrobacter sp.
TGGGGCGGATGGCCGGGCTGGACCTGCCGGTGCTGGCCATGGAGCATATGTATCTGCTGACCGAACCCATGCCCGAGGTCATAGAATTCAACGAAAGCATGGGGCGCGAGCTGATCCATGTGATCGACTTCAAGGGCGAGATCTACACGCGGCAGGAAGGCAGGGGCATCCTGCTGGGCACCTATGAGCAGGCCTGCAAGCCCTGGTCACCCGTGACCACGCCATGGGATTTCGGGCATGAGTTGTTGCAGCCCGATATCGACCGGCTGGCGCCCTCGCTCGAAATCGGCTTCCGTCATTTCCCGCCCTATGAGCGCGCGGGCATCAAGCAGATCATCAACGGCCCCTTCACCTTTGCCCCCGATGGCAACCCGCTGGTGGGGCCAGTGCAGGGGCTGACGAATTACTGGTCGGCCTGTGCAGTCATGGCCGGGTTCTCTCAGGGTGGTGGTGTCGGGCTGGTTCTGGCGAACTGGATGACCACAGGCGATCCGGGCCATGATGTGTTCGGTATGGATGTGGCGCGCTATGGCGATTGGGCGAGCCTGCGCTACACCAATGCAAAAGTGCGCGAGAATTACTCGCGTCGCTTCTCGATCCGCTTCCCGAATGAAGAACTACCCGCCGCGCGCCCGCATCTGACCACGCCGCTTTATGACCTGATGCTGCGCGACAATCATGCGGTGATGGGCGATACATGGGGGCTGGAGACGCCACTGTGGTTCGCCCCATCTGCCGAGGAAGCCCATGATGTGCTCTCCTTCCACCGCTCGAACGATTTCGCGCATGTAGGCGCAGAGGTCCGCGCGGTGCGCGACAGCGTGGGCATCACCGAAATCGCCAATTTCGCGAAATACGAGGTGACAGGGCCGGGCGCGGAAGCCTTTCTTGATCGGCTGATGACCAACCGCCTGCCAAAACTGGGGCGCTTGGTGCTCTCGCCCATGCTCAACCACGATGGCAAGCTGATCGGCGATTTCACGATCGCCCGCGCCGGGCCTGAGCGCTTCATGATCTGGGGATCGCTTGCGGCAACGAAATACCACATGCGCTGGTTCGAACAGCATCTGCCGCAGGATGGCAGCGCACAGATCCGCGCGCTGGGCATGGGGCTGATGGGCCTGTCCATTGCAGGCCCGAAATCGCGCGAAACTCTCGCCGCACTGGTCGATCAGGATGTGTCCAACAGTGCGTTCCGCTTCATGGACTATCGCGAAATGGATGTCGCAGGCGCGCCCTGCATGGTCAATCGAATCACCTATACCGGCGATCTGGGTTATGAGATCTGGATGGCCCCCGAATACCAGCGCCGCGTCTATGCTGCGATCAAGGACGCAGGGGCCGATCATGGTATCCGCGATTTCGGCATGCGCGCGCTCTTGTCCATGCGCTTCGAGAAGAACTTCCCGACATGGTTTGCCGAACTCCGGCCCATCTACGGCCCGATGGAAGGCGCGATGGAACGCTTCGTCGCCTATGACAAGCCCGGCTTCATTGGTCGCGACGCCGCGCTCAGGGAGCGCGAGAATGGCCCCCGCCTGCGCCGCGTCTCGCTGATAATTGATGCGGAAACTGCTGATGCTATCGCCGATGAACCCATCTGGGCGCGTGTCACGGAAGATCATGGCACCATCACCGCGCCCCACAGCTATGGCCCCGCGCGTTTTGATGCGCAAGGTAACACGCTCACCACCCCGCACCCGTCGCAGGATGGCGACTGGCGTGTGGTTGGTTGGGTCACGTCGGGCGGCTATGGCCATCATGTTGGCCTGTCGCTGGCACAGGCCTATCTGCCCGCCGCGCTGGCCGCACGCCCCGACGCAGACCTGTTCGAGGTCGAGATCATGGGCCATCGCCGCGCCGCCCGTATCGCGCTCGATCCCCCGTTTGACCCGGCGGGCACCCGCATGCGAAGCTGACATTTTCTTGCCAGAAATACTCTCGCCGAAGGCCGCGGGCCGCAAGGCCCGCCACCCCCTCCGAAAAAGGCCCCTCCGCATGAAGGCAGCGCTCTGCACCCGCTTCAACGCTCCGCTCGAAATCACCGAAGTTACACTCGCGCCGCCACGGATCGGCGAGGTCGAGGTCACACTCGCGGCCTGTGCGATCTGCCATTCCGACCTGCATTTCATCGAAGGCGCATGGGGTGGCGCGCTGCCCGCGATTTACGGGCATGAGGCAGCGGGCTATGTCACGGCCTTGGGCGAAAGGGTCAGGGATTACCAGATCGGCCAGCGCGTGCTGGTCACGCTGATCCGGTCGTGTGGCACCTGTCAGTGCTGCGCGGACGGGCGGCCCGTGATGTGCGAAACGGCAGGCGCGGATGTCTCGCCGCTGTCTTTGCCCGACGGAACACAGGTCACACAAGGCATGAAAACCGGTGCCTTCGCCGAGAAGGTCGTCGTCGATGCCAGCCAGCTTGCGCCCCTGCCTGATGACATGCCGCTCGATGTGGCAGCGCTCCTGGCCTGCGGTGTGATCACCGGTGTCGGTGCCGTGTTCAACACGGCTGCCATGCCTGCCGGGGCCAGTGCTGTCGTGATCGGAACGGGCGGGGTCGGCCTCAACGCCATTCAGGGGGCACGCATCGCAGGCGCGCGCCGGATCATCGCGCTGGATGTGGCACCCGAAAAACTGATTGCCGCGCAAGAATTTGGCGCAACCGACGGTGTTCTGGCCACAGCCCAGGATGCCCGCGCGCAAGTCCTTGCGCTGACGGATGGGCGCGGTGCCGATTACGTCTTCGTCACCGTTGGCGCGGTCATGGCCTATGAACAGGCGCTGGGCTTGACCGCTCCGGGGGGGACGATCATCATGGCGGGCATGACTGGCAGCACCGATTTCATGCGCCTGAATCCGATGATGGTGGCTTACCTCGAACAGCGGCTGATCGGGTCCAAGATGGGCGGCACGGTCCTGCGCCGCGATATTCCGCGCCTGATCGAACTTTACCGCCAGGGACGGCTCAAGCTCGATGAGTTGATTTCGAACCGCTACCCGCTCGCGCGGATCAATGACGCGATTGCCGACACGGCCATGGGTGGCACGCGGCGCAATGTGATCGTGTTTGACGCTTTCGAGAAGGGTCTGCCATGAAACTCGAAGGGTTGGAGGTTTTCATCATCGGCACCCCGCCACCGGGTTGGGGCGGGCGCTACTGGATCATCACCCGCCTGACCACCGAATGTGGCCTGACAGGCTATGGCGAGGTCTATGCCGCGGCCGTCGGCGCGCAGGCAATGCGCGCTGTGATTGCGGATGTGTTCGAGCGCCACATGCGCGGCGAAAACCCCGAGAATATCGAGATGATGTTCCGCCGTGCCTATTCCTCGGGCTTCACCCAGCGGCCTGATCCGACGGTGATCGGCGCGTTCTCCGGGCTGGAAATTGCCTGCTGGGACATTCTGGGCAAGGCGCGCGCGCGCCCGGTCTGGGCGCTCTTGGGCGGGCGCATCAACGAGAAGCTGCGCGCCTATACCTATCTTTATCCGCTGGCCCATCACGACAAGACCGCTTTCTGGACCAGTCCAGAGATGCAGGCCGAAAGCGCGCTTGCCACAGTCGATCAGGGCTTCACCGCGATCAAGCTTGATCCGGCAGGCCCCTATACGCTGCGCGGCGGGCATCAGCCGGGGATGCGCGATATCGATATCACGGACAGAATCCTCGGGGCTGTGCGCGCGGCGATCGGCAATCGCGCTGACATTTTGCTGGGCACACATGGGCAATTCACCCCCGCAGGCGCGATCCGGCTGGGGGCGGCGGTGGAACGCCATCAGCCGCTCTGGTATGAGGAACCCATTCCCCCCGATGACATCGCCGGAATGGCCGAGGTCGCGCGCGCGGTGCGCATCCCTGTAGCCACGGGTGAGCGGCTCTGCACCAAGGCCGAGTTCGGTGCCGTGCTGCGCGCAGGGGCCGCCAGCATCCTGCAACCCGCGCTTGGTCGTGCCGGAGGGATATGGGAGGTCAAGAAGATCGCGGCCATGGCCGAAGTCTTCAGCGCCCAACTCGCCCCGCATCTTTATGCAGGTCCGGTCGAATGGGCGGCCAATATCCATCTGGCGGCGTCGATCCCCAATCTGCTGATGATCGAATGTATCCAGACAGGTGGCGCGTTCCATTTGCCGCTGATCGGACATTCGCTGCAGGTCGAGGACGGGTTTGTGATCCCGCCTGATGACCCCGGACTTGGAATATCCTTTGACGAAACCCTTGCGCTTGAACATGCTTATTCGGGCAGCGCGCTGCATCTCGAAATGCAGGAAAGCCCATGTGACTACACCCACGGAAACAGTTTTGAAGGAGGTGCTCCGCGCGACTGACGCGTGTGCGACGCGAAAATTCAGTTGCAAAAACGACACCATGTCGTTTTTCATTGCTCAAATGCCGTTAGCAGGGCGTGCCCTGCGGTGAATGAGCCAATTGTAACCATGAAGCTGGCGATCAGATCCAGCACGAAACAGGGAGACGTCGATGACACATACCAAACGCAAGGCCACCGAGCTGCATCGCGCAGCAGCGCTTTATGCACGCGAATGTCGCGAAGGCAAACTCAGCCGCCGCGAGTTCCTGACACGCGCCACGGCGCTGGGTGTCGCGGCACCCGCCGCCTATGGCCTTCTGGGTCTGGCAGCACCTCAGGCGCAGGCCCAGACCCCGCAGATGGGTGGCAGCCTGCGCATCCAGATGGATATCCGAGCCCAGCGCGACCCGCGCACCTGGGACTGGTCGGAACTGGCCAATGTCTGCCGTGGCTGGCTGGAATACCTTGTCAGCTACGAGCGCGACGGGACGATTCAGCCTGTGCTTCTGCAGAGCTGGGAAGCAAATGAGGATGCCACGACCTACACGCTGAATGTGCGCCCCGGCGTTACCTGGAACAATGGTGATGCGTTCACCTCGGCGGATGTTGCCCATAATATCGAGCGCTGGTGTGATGCATCGGTCGAAGGCAACTCGATGGCTGACCGCATGGGGGCGATTTCACAAGATGGCAAACTGCGCGAAGGTGCGATCGAGATCGTCGATGATCTGACCCTGCGGATTCACCTGTCCAGCCCTGATATTGCCATCATCGTCAGCATGGCGGACTATCCGGCGGCCGTGGTGCACCCGTCATTTCCGGGTGGCGATCCGACTGCGAACCCGATTGGCACCGGCCCCTACTTGCCCGTCAGTCATGCCACAGGCATAGGGGCCGTGATTGAGCGCAATCCGGATCATACCTGGTGGAATGAAGGCAATGGCGCCTGGCTGGATCGGATCGAGTTCATCGATCTCGGAACCGACCCGGCCGCATGGCTGGCTGCGGCCGAGGGTGGCGAGATCGACCTGACCTACGAGACCACAGGCGATTTTGTGGATCTGCTCGAAGCCATCGGCATGCCCTCGTCCGAGGCGATCACCGCTGCCACGCTTGCAGTGCGTTTCAACCAGACGCAAGCGCCTTACGACAATGTCAATGTGCGCCGTGCATTGCAGATGGCCGTCAATAACGAATTCGTTCTGGAACTGGGGTATAATGACCGCGGCACTGCGGCCGATAACCACCATGTCTGCCCGATCCACCCGGAATATGCGGACACCGGCGGGACGCCGTTTGATCCGGCGCAAGCCAAGGCGATGATCGAGGCCGAGGGGCTGGCGGATCATGAATTCGAACTGATCTCGATCGACAATGACTGGGAGGCCGCCACCTGTGACAGTATCGCAGCCCAGATCCGCGCTGCCGGGATCAATATCAAGCGCACCATCCTGCCCGGTGCCACGTTCTGGAACGATTGGCTGAACTATCCGTTCTCCTCCACAAGCTGGGCCATGCGCCCGCTGGGGGTGCAGGTGCTGAACCTGGCTTATCGCGGCGGCGTGGCCTGGAACGAATCCGGCTTTGCCAATGCCGAATTCGACGCGCTGCTTGATGAGGCCAATGGCATTGCCGATGCCGATGCCCGGCGTGAGGTCATGGCAAAGCTGCAGCAGATCCTGGTGGACGAAGGCGTGCTGATCCAGCCTTACTGGCGTTCGCTCTATCGCAACAAGCGCCCCAATGTCCTGAATGCGGAAATGCACCCGTCCTTCGAGATCCGCTATCAGAACTACGGCCTGTCCTGAGTGTATCACGTCGCGGCCCGGGGTGCCCGCGCGACCCCCCCCGCACTCACCTGTGCCCCGCAAGGTTCCCTAGCAGGCACGAAGACCGATGTT
>JAFIEL010000162.1 GCA_020832585.1 Natronohydrobacter sp.
CGATTTTCTTCATCCCTTCGCTCCCGCATGGTCGCCAGCCAGCACGCTGGTCACAACCGTTCAGATCATTTTCATTCTGGGGGAACAATCTGATAGGCTTTTCTGCGGCACCCCTGCGACAAGAAAACAGGCATAAGATCAAAAAATATGCAAAAAGATTAAAAAAATGGCAAAACGTGAAAACAGGACTTCGCGAAATGACTGAATTTCTGACATCTGCCCAAATGCGCGCCATTGAGCGGGCCGCAATCGATTCTGGACAGGTCTCCGGGCTGGAGTTGATGGAGCGCGCAGGGGCGGGCGTTGTCGCAGCAATTCTGGCGCAATGGCCGGATCTGGCGCAGGGCAGGTATCATCGTGCCGTGGTGTTATGCGGGCCCGGCAATAATGGCGGCGACGGGTTCATCATCGCGCGACTGTTGCTTGAACATGGCTGGCTGGTTGATGTGTTCCTGTATGGTGATCCCGAGACATTGCCGCCAGATGCGCGGCAGGCCCATGCGCGTTGGCAGGCGCGACCGAGGCGCGGAAAACTGCACCGCCTCTCTGTGCCTGCGC
This sequence comes from Natronohydrobacter sp., assembly GCA_020832585.1. Lineage (GTDB taxonomy): Bacteria > Pseudomonadota > Alphaproteobacteria > Rhodobacterales > Rhodobacteraceae > Roseinatronobacter. The sequence goes on from JAFIEL010000162.1 coordinate 559, forward strand.
CAGCTCTTGCAGAGATCGAGGCGCTCGATCAGGCCACGCAAACAACCATCGGTGCAGCCGGGCCTGATCTGATCATTGATGCACTGTTCGGCACAGGGCTGACCCGCCCCATCACGGCGTTGCAACCCATGTTGGAGACATTGCAAATTGATTGCCCCGTATCTGACAGGACAGATGGCCCTCCTTATGTGGTTGCTGTGGACATGCCCTCGGGGGTTTGCGCGGATTCGGGCCGTGTGCTGGGCGATGCGCGCGCGCGCGCTGTCGGGGCGGATCTGACCGTGGCCTTTCATGCGCGCAAGCCCGGGCATGTGCTGGGCGAGGGGGCGGCAATGTGCGGCAAGGTTGTGGTGGCCTCGATCGGGTTGGAACATGACGGGTCGCGCAATCGGCGGGCTTTGGCGGAATTGCACGGGCTGACAGACGAGCGGAGTTATCGTGGGGTCGGGTGCAAGATTGCAGGCTCACTCGACGTAACAACTCTGCACCCCGATCTGTCGAAATCTGCGGGCCATAAATATGCGCATGGCCACGCTCTGATCCTCTCTGGCGGTCCCGGTCGTGGCGGGGCCGCGCGGCTGGCCGCGCGCGGGGCATTGCGCATCGGCGCGGGGCTGGTGAGCGTGGGCTGTCCACCCGAGGCACTGGTCGAAAACGCAGCCCGGCTGGATGCGGTGATGCTGCGCGTTGTATCGGACGGGGCTGAACTGACGCAGATGCTGACGGATACGCGTATCAATGCGCTCTGCCTTGGCCCCGGTCTGGGCTTGGGCGCGCGCGAGGCCGGGCTGGTTGCAGCCGCACTGGCCACGGGCCGCGCCACAGTGCTGGACGCCGATGCACTGACGCTGATCGCGCAGGACAGGGCGCTCTTCGCGTCATTGCATGAGACCTGCGTCCTGACCCCGCATGCGGGCGAATTTGCCCGGCTCTTCCCTGATCTGGCGCAACGTCTGGACGCGCCTGCCACCAGCGGTCCTGCCTGTTCCAAACTGGATGCCACCCGCGACGCGGCTGCAAGGACTGGCTGTATTGTGCTGTTCAAGGGGCCGGATACGGTGATCGCGGCACCGGACGGGCGCGCGTCGATCAGTGCGGCATTCGGGGACCGCGCTGCGCCCTGGCTGGCCACAGCCGGGTCGGGCGATGTGCTGGCAGGCTTCATCGCAGGGTTGCTGGCGCGGGGGTTCGGGCCGATGGCGGCGGCAGAAACTGCGGCCTGTCTGCATCTCGAAGCCGCGCTCGATTTCGGCCCCGGCCTGATCGCAGAGGATCTGCCCGAATGTCTGCCGCAGGTTTTCCGGCGTCTGGGGGTCTAGGGCGTTGGTCGTGTCGCGCGTGCGAAGCGGAAAAATCCAACCGCATCTTTGCAAATCGCGTCACCCGTCAGTGGCGCGCACCAGCGCAGGCATCCCGTTCGCCACAACCACGCAATCGCGATCAAATCCAAGCTGATAGAGCATCGCGCCGCATGCGGGCCGCTGGATGGTGACAGAATCGATTATCGTCTGTGCCTCTGCCAGCGCAGGCTTGCCATAGATCAGATCCGAGCGCCAATCGCGCATGCCAAGCTTCTGGCCTGCACCCACGATCAGTGACGCCTTGCGCAGCGTCGGGGCCAGTCCAAGCCCAAGCGCCGCGGGGGTGATTTCGACCAGGTCGCGGGCCAAGGCGCGGCGACTGCGCAGGCTGCGCAACTCGACGATCTGGTCATTGGCATCCAGCAGCAGATCGCCGGCCATGATTCGCTCGATGGCACGCGGGCCGGTGATCGTGCGCAACAGCGTTCCGGTCGCGAATCCCGGCAGGGCGGTGACACGCGCGCGCGCTGCAGGGCGCGCAAGGGGCGGGGCAAGGCTAATGGTCGTGGCATACATGACGCGAATCTCCTTAACGCAACCTTGCAACAAAAATGTAACTGCAAGGTAAATCCTGACCGTTCGATATTGTCTCTGTTATCGCAACAATGGCGGGGAAATCGGGCAGGAATGCGGCAAAACCATGCAACGCGGCGGGCAGGTGTTTTCCTCTCGCATCCGCCGACGGGGTTTGCTAACAGAGCGCCAGTTGCGGGTGTGGCGAAATTGGCAGACGCACCAGATTTAGGTTCTGGCGCCGCAAGGCGTGGGGGTTCAAGTCCCTCCACCCGCACCACAAATTATCCGATCCGCCGCAAGGCCCGATCCAGCGCATCCAGAAAGCGCGAACGATCCGCTTTGGAAAAGCTCTTGCCACCGCCCTGCCGGAACGGGTCCGCTGCGCGCAGATCGGCCATCAGGTCGCGCGTGGCCAGCACAGACCCGATATTGTCGGGCGTCAGCGCCTCGCCATTATGTTTCAGCACCTGGGCGCCTGCTGTCACGCAGCGATGCGCCAGCGGAATATCGCCCGTAATCACCACATCCCCCGGCCCGGCGCGTTCCGCGATCCAGTCATCGGCCACATCCGGGCCTTCGGGGACGATCACAGTATCCACCAGCGGATTGGCAGAGGGTCTGATCCCGCCATTCGACACGATCACCATCCGCACCCGGTGGCGGGTGCCGACGCGCTCGACCTCGGCCTTGACCGGGCAGGCATCGGCATCGACATAGATCGTCATGGGCAAGCCCCTCTCACGCGCTGAACATCGGGAATGTTACCCCCAGCGCCCAGGCCAGCACCAGCCCCAACCCGATGCCCCCCGCCGCAGGCAGACCCGTGCGCCGCCCGACCCAGCCCGAAAGCGTGCCGAACAAAAGGAAAAACAGCACGATCACCGGCAGGATGATCAGAAGGAAGAACAGCCGTTCGAAATTCAGCGCAACCGCCAGCCCGAGTGACGCCAGAAAGCCCAGCCGCACCACCAGCACCCGCCAAAGCGCCGCGCGCCCGCCTTGTGTCAGCAGCCCGTCGCCCAGCAGGAAGGGCACGGCCCCCAGCACCAGCGCCGCGATGACAGTGGCCCGGCCCGCATGCGGGAAGAAGGACGCGACATACCGATCCAGCACACCACCCAGCACGGCAATCCCGAACACCGCCACGGCCAGCGCGACCCAGAGCGCGCGCAAGGGAAACTGCCCGCGCAACTGGCCGCAATAGCCCAGCAGGCCCAGCGTCAGCGCTCCGTATAGCCCCAGATGCAGCGCCAGATAATCCGCGACCAGCACCGGCAGCAGCCGGATGTCGAAGGGCGCAAGCATGAGTGGCACCACCACCGCGGGCGCAAGTGCTGCGATCAGGAAAGCGCGCATGGGCAGCGCGTCAGGTCGCAGCAGGGGGCCTGCGGGCAGGGCGCGCGCCAAGGGCCAGCCGAGTGCACAGGTCGCCACCAGCAGCACCATGATCCAGCCGCCGCGCCACGCAATCGGCGCGTCGCTCTCGCGGTCGAACACCGCGTCCAGCCAGTCGCGCGCCTCGGCCAGCGACACCGTGGAATAGAGCACGCCCACATGCTCGACATTCGGGGCCAGCACTGCGCGTCGCCCGGTGCCCGCCAATGGATCGCCGATGGTCTGGCCGATCTGCGCGTCAGGATCGGCAAGCTGCACGGCATCGCGCGCCGCCTCGGCCAGCATCCCTTCCCAGGCGCCAGTGATCACCAGCAGGTTTTGCGGCGCATCCTCTGTCACCGCGAGCGAGAACATGGACACACCGACAACCGCATCGCCCGGCGGGTCGTCCATCGTCTGCCGCACCACGATGTCGGATGCCATCGAATGCCCCAGATAGGCCAGCCGCCCGTCAGCGCGCGGATGCGCAAGGGCGGCTTCGGCCACACGGCCGGTCTCTGCCATCAACAGCCGGGTCGTGCCCTCGATGGCGCTGACATCGCCCGACATCGGGCGCGGGTTGCGGCCATGCCCCTCAAAGTCGAAACTCGCCACCACATAGCCCGCCTGCGCCAGAACCAGCGCGAAAGGTTCCATCAATTGCCGCGAACCGGCGAAACCATGCGCGATCACCACGACCGGGGCCGGGGCGTCGCCCTCGCGCAGATAGAGCGTTGCAGGGGTGTCGCCTTCGACCAGCAATGGCGCGACAGTGACGCGGGCGCGGTCGGATTCCAGCATGAAGATCGACAGGCCCATCAGGGTAAGGGCAAGAGTGGCAATAAGCGCGCGCATGAAACCTCTGGTCTGTTTCCCTGACAATGCGCGGGATTTTCCCGCAGGAAAAGGGCTGAAACGCCGCAGATGCAAGCGGATCAGGCCCAGAATCAGGGTTGATCCTGTGGCCCGCGCACTCTAGGAAGGCGCAGATTCAACCAGGCCGCCCTCGTGCGGCCTGTCATACATGCGAGGATGCTCATGCAAGTCACCGAAACCCTGAACGAGGGCCTGAAGCGCGGCTACACAATCACTGTGACCGCCGCTGAACTGGCCGCGAAAGTCGATGAGAAACTGGTCGAGGCCGCGCCCGAGATCGAGATGAAAGGCTTTCGCAAGGGCAAGGTGCCGATGGCGCTGCTGAAAAAGCAATTCGGCCAGCGCCTGCTGGGCGAAGCGATGCAGGACGCTGTTGACGGCGCGATGAACCAGCATTTTGAAACCACTGGCGACCGCCCCGCGCTGCAGCCTGATGTCAAGATGACCAATGAGGACTGGAAAGAAGGCGATGATGTCGTCGTGGCGCTGAACTATGAAGCGCTGCCCGCGATTGAAGCACCTGATTTTGCAGGGATTTCTCTGGAGAAACTGGTCGTCAAGGCCGATGACGCCGCCGTGCAGGAAGCGCTGGAAAATCTGGCCAAGAACGCCCAGAATTTCGACGACAAGGACGGTGCAGCCGAAAACGGCGATCAGGTCACGATGAATTTCCTGGGCAAGATCGACGGCGAGCCGTTTGACGGTGGCGCTGCCGAAGATTTCCCGCTGGTGCTGGGCTCGGGCCAGTTCATCCCCGGTTTTGAAGAGCAGCTTGTCGGCGTGACAGCGGGCGAAGAAAAGACCGTGACGGTCAGCTTCCCGGAAGAATACGGAGCAGCACATCTGGCAGGCAAGGAAGCCACGTTCGATTGCACGATCAAGGCCGTGAAAGCGCCTGCCGAAGCCCAGATCGATGATGAACTTGCCAAGCAGTTCGGGGTCGAGGATCTGGCCACGCTGAAGGCGCAGATCACCGAACGTCTGGAAGCCGAATACGCTCAGGCGTCGCGCGCAGTCCTCAAGCGCGGCTTGCTGGATGCGCTCGATACGACTGTGGATTTCGATCTGCCGCCCTCGCTGGTCGAAGCCGAGAGCAAGCAAATCGCGCATCAACTGTGGCATGACTCGCAGGAAAATGTCGATCAGCATGACCACAGCCATGGCGATATCGAGACGACCGAGGAAAGCGACAAATTCGCAGTCCGCCGCGTGAAACTGGGCCTGTTGCTGGCCGAAATCGGCCAGAAAGCCGAAGTCACCGTGAGCGATCAGGAAATGACCCAGGCCGTGATCGCGCAGGCGCGGCAGTATCCGGGTCAGGAGCGCGCCTTCTTTGAATTCGTGCAGAAAAACCCGCAGATGCAGCAGCAATTGCGCGCACCGATTTTTGAGGACAAGGTGGTTGACCATATCCTCGAGCAGGTCAGCGTGACCGAGAAAGAGGTCAGCAAGGACGAGCTGCAAAAGGCGA
>JAFIEL010000163.1 GCA_020832585.1 Natronohydrobacter sp.
TTTCACCGCCGCCAAACTCAAATATGCGGTTTGGGGTAGGGCGTTGTAAAAACCCCGCAAAGTTCCCGCTTTCAACACCCCCCCCCCGCGGGGGGGCGCCGCCCCCCCCCACCCCCCGAGGATATTTGGACAAGGATGAAACAGAGCGGACAGCGTTACAGCAGAAGACCGCTAAATATTGTGTCTGATGCGTGACAATCCTGCCAGAACTGCCTATAAGTGCGGCAGTCTAGCAAGGAATGGTCTGCATGTCTGCTGAAGCTTTGAAGCGCGAAGAATACGGCGCCGATTCAATCAAGGTTCTCAAGGGGTTGGACGCTGTTCGCAAGCGTCCGGGCATGTATATCGGCGACACCGATGACGGGTCGGGCCTGCATCACATGGTCTATGAGGTCGTCGATAACGGCATTGACGAGGCTTTGGCCGGCCATGCCGATTTCGTGACCGTGACGATCCACGCCGACAACTCGGTTTCCGTGATGGATAACGGGCGCGGGATCCCGACGGATATTCACGCCGAAGAAGGGGTTTCCGCGGCCGAAGTGATCATGACCCAGCTTCATGCGGGCGGGAAATTCGACCAGAACAGCTACAAGGTGTCTGGCGGCTTGCACGGTGTGGGCGTGTCGGTGGTGAATGCGCTGTCCGACTGGCTGGAATTGCGCATCTGGCGCGGCGGCAAGGAACATATCGCGCGGTTCGAGCGCGGGGATACGGTGCGCTCGCTGGAAGTGGTGGGCGATGCCGAAGGCAAGAAGGGCACCGAGGTTCGATTTCTGGCATCGACCACGACTTTCTCGAACCTCGATTATAACTTCAAGACACTTGAGAACCGATTGAGAGAACTGGCTTTTCTCAATTCCGGGGTGCGGATCATCCTTGAAGACCATCGCCCTGCGGAAATGTTGCGTTCTGAACTGTTCTATGAAGGCGGTGTGCGCGAATTCGTACGCCATCTGGACCGCTCGAAAACCCCTGTCATGGCAGAGCCGATCTATATCAACGGCGAGCGCGACGGCATCGGGGTCGAGGTCGCAATGTGGTGGAATGACAGCTATCACGAGACCGTGCTGCCCTTCACCAACAACATCCCGCAGCGCGATGGCGGCACGCATATGGCGGGCTTTCGCGGCGCGCTGACGCGCACGATCAACGCCTATGCGCAATCGAGCGGCATCGCGAAGAAGGAAAAGGTCAATTTCACCGGCGACGATGCGCGCGAAGGTCTGACCTGTGTGCTGTCGGTGAAAGTGCCCGACCCGAAATTTTCCAGCCAGACCAAGGACAAGCTTGTATCCTCTGAAGTGCGCCCGGCGGTCGAGTCGCTTGTGAACGAGAAGCTGTCGGAATGGTTCGAAGAGAACCCGGTTCACGCAAAAAGCATCGTCGGCAAGATCATCGAGGCCGCTCTGGCGCGCGAAGCCGCGCGCAAGGCACGCGAATTGACCCGGCGCAAGACGGCGCTTGATGTGGCGTCCCTGCCCGGCAAGCTGGCCGATTGTCAGGAACGCGACCCCGCCAAGTCCGAACTGTTTCTGGTCGAGGGCGACTCGGCCGGCGGTTCTGCCAAACAGGGCCGGTCGCGGCAAAATCAGGCCGTGCTGCCCCTGCGTGGGAAAATCCTGAACGTAGAGCGCGCGCGGTTTGACCGGATGCTGGGAAGCCAGGAAATCGGCACGCTGATCACGGCACTTGGAACGGGCATCGGGCGCGATGAGTTTGACCTGTCGAAACTGCGCTACCACAAGATCGTCATCATGACCGACGCGGACGTGGATGGCGCGCATATCCGCACGCTGCTCTTGACCTTCTTCTTCCGCCAGATGCCGCAACTGATCGAAGCAGGCCATCTCTATATTGCGGAACCCCCGCTCTACAAGGTCGCGCGCGGCAAGTCAGAGGTCTATCTGAAGGACAAGCCCGCGCTGGAAGATTACCTGATCGAACAAGGCGTTGACGGCGCTGTGCTGCGCCTTGCCACAGGCGAGGAAATCATCGGCGCGGATCTGGCGCGGATCGTGTCAGAGGCGCGCGTTGTGCGCCGGTCGCTGCAGGCATTTCCGACGCATTATCCGCAGCATATTCTGGAACAGGCCGCGATTGCAGGGGCCCTGATGGCCGAGGCGCTGGCCGCTCATCCCCAGGAACTGGCGGATTCGGTGGCGCAGCGGCTGGATCTGATCGCTGCCGAATATGAGCGCGGCTGGCAAGGGCGGCCCACGCAGGACGGGGGCTTGCGGCTGTCGCGCCTGTTGCGCGGGGTCGAGGAAGTGCGCAGGCTGGACGGCGCGGTCTTGCGCTCGGGGGAAGCACGGCGGTTGGCCTCGCATACCGCGAGCTTGCAGGAAGTTTATGGCCAGCCCGCTGATCTGGTGCGCCGCGACCGCAAGCAAAAGATCTACGGCCCTGTTGACCTGCTCAATGCCATTCTGACCGAAGGGGAAAAGGGCCTGTCACTTCAACGCTACAAGGGACTGGGAGAGATGAACCCGGACCAGTTGTGGGAAACCACACTGGACCCGGAAGCGCGCACGCTCTTGCAGGTCAAGATCGACGATCTGGCAGAGGCCGATGACATCTTCACCAAACTGATGGGCGATGTGGTCGAGCCGCGGCGCGATTTCATCCAGCGCAATGCGTTGAACGTGGAAAATCTGGACGCATAAGCTGCGTCAAGCACGCATCAGGGTGCATGCGGGACATTGCACCCTGATGAAAGGCTTACGCTTGCGCTGAAACTGTGCTGCGCTGATCCATAAGAAAATCGGTGATGACAGCGCCGATCCACATGCAGGTCAGGGCCAAGAGCGCAGTAACGGCAAAGATCGATCCCCCCGTCACGCCTGCACCGATCGCACAGCCGCCCGCCAGCATCCCGCCGAAGCCCATAAGCGCGGCTCCGAATAGCGAGCGTCGCATGGCGTCGGCACCGTCATAGCCTTGCCATTTCAGATCCTTCGAGATCAGCGCGGCTAGGAACGCCCCCAGCACGACGCCGGGAACCAGCCCGATATCGAAGCGCAATGCCGGATTGGGGTTCAGGAAGAACATGAGCGTATTGGCTGACGGGCCGGTGAAGGTGGCAGAGGTCACATTGACCGGATCGAAACTCGCCTGAGCAAGGTTCCAGGTCATGACCCAGCCCAGCGCGACGGCGAACCCCACACCAGAAGCGAAAACCAGCGGACGCAGGCCAAGCTGGTTGCGCAAGGCGAGAGCGATCGCAACGCATGCAAGGGCGACACCGATCCAGAGTGCGGCATCTTGGGGCAAGCCCAGCATGTCGAGCAGGTGAATATTGCGCCCCTCTGGCGTGATCCAGAGCGCTGCCAGCCAGGTGCGCAATGGCGCGAGCCAGCCGTAAAGGCTCATCTGCGCGAAAATCGCAAAGACCATACCACCGATCACCGAACGCAGATTGCCGGTGGCGGCCAGGACCAGCAACCGCCCGGAACACCCGCGCGCCAGCACCATCCCTGCGCCAAACATCAGCCCGCCGATGATCGCGCCGGACCAAGAGCCGGGAACAGCCATCATCCGCGCATCGCTGACACGGAACAGCCCCAGATATTGCGCGCCCTGCACCCAGACCACAGCGGTCGAGAAGGTCAGCAGCCAGATCGCAAGACGTGGCCCCATGTGACCACGGGCAAATTCGACAGTGGCAGCGCGCAGACAGAAACTGGACCGTTGCGCGGCGATCCCGAAGATCAGACCGACCATCAGCCCCATCAGAGCCTCGACATTGCCCTCGCCCATGGTTTCGATGACGTCGTAGAAATCCACCCGGCCCGCTCCACCAGATCTGCACTGCAGCCTTTCACATGCCGGGATTTGAATGTGCCTGCCTTGATCTGGATCACGTCGGCGGGGGCGCGCGGAACAGTTTCTGCATCAACAATACCGCTTCGCGCACACGCTCATCGGCCAGCGAGTAGAAGATCTGATTGCCTTCGCGCCGTGTCGTCACCAGCTTTTCGTGACGCAACCTGGCCAGTTGCTGACTGACAGCCGCTTGCCGCGACATGATCAATCGCTCCAGCTCGGTCACGGAATGGTCCCGCTCGCACAGGAAATAGAGCATCAGAAGTCGGCCCTCATGCCCCAGCGCCTTCAGAAAATCGGACGCGTCGCGCGCTTCCGCCTGCAAATCTTCCAACGGCACGTCAAAAGTCGACGTGCAGGCCGCTTCGGGCCGCACTGACAGCCTGACCTCGTCCTGTTCAGACCGGTCAGTTTCGCGATTTTGTCCGTCCGGCATGAATGTTCTCTCTGCCACGCAAGAAAGCGTGAACGCCGACCGCCCTCGTTTTGCAGTGAGGATAACACAGGCTGCAGGTGAAACATAGCACCGCACCGACAGACAGCCGGGTCAGTGTTGTCTTATTGCTCTGACGCGTCGCGCGTTGTGTCTTGTGCCGCTGCGATCATGTCGCCGATATAGGGCCAGAAGAAATCCTCGCCCGGAAAACCTGTCAGGCGTTCGATCTCGATACCATCCGGCCCGATCAGGATAAAGGTCGGGGTCACGAAGGGCGTGCTGGCAAGCGTAATCCCCTCTGGCAGCGGGCCGCGCAGTTGCGCATGGACCAGCGGCGCGATCTGACCTTCGATCGAGGTTTCATAAACAGGTGCAATATCGCGATTGAAGACGCGGCAATAGTAGCAACCGGCTTGCTCGATCATGAGCAAGCGCAGATCCTGCGCCCCTGCCCCACCTGGCATGGCCAGGAGAACGGCCAACGCAATCAGCGCCCTGCGCAGATGCTGCGACGCGGCGGAGACGAGGGATTGACGCGAGAATATAAACATATGAACAATGTAATATGTTCATGCCTGCGACGCAACACCGTGCATGTCAAGCGGCGCTCTATTTCAAGGAATACCCTGCATGTTCGATATCAGCTTCGGCGGCGCAGCACTGGCGGGCCTTCTGTCATTTCTGTCGCCCTGCATCCTGCCGATCGTCCCCTTTTACCTGTGCTACATGGCGGGCCTGTCGATGGCAGAGTTGCGCGACGAACAAGGACTGGCACCGGGCGCGCAGAAACGGCTGGTCTTTGCCTCGATGGCTTTTGCATTGGGGGTGACGACGATCTTCATGCTGCTGGGCATGGGTGCCACAGCGCTGGGGCAGACCTTTATCGCTTATCGTGATGTGCTGAAATGGGTCGCGGCGGCGGTTCTATTCGTCTTCGGTCTGCATTTTCTGGGCGTATTGCGAATCGCGTTGCTCTATCGACAAGCGCGCATCGAGACATCGGCCGCGCCGAAATCGGTGCTGGGATCCTATGTGATGGGGCTCGCCTTCGGCTTCGGCTGGACGCCCTGTGTCGGTCCCGCGCTGGCGGCGATTCTCATGATTGCCTCTGGCATAGGCGATATCTGGAAAGGCGCGGCGTTGCTGGCGGTTTACGGTCTGGCCATGACCCTGCCTTTCGTGATCGCAGCGCTGTTCGCACGACCCTTCCTGAACTGGGTCGCGCGCCATCGCAACAAGCTTGCGCATGTCGAAAAGGTCATGGGCGGGATGCTGGTGCTCTTTGCCGTGCTGATTGCGACCGACAGTGTGGCCTATATCGCGGAGTGGATGCTCGAAACATTCCCGGCATTCAGCAACATCGGATAAACTTCAGACGCCAACGGGAGGAAACTGTGATGATTCGGACCATAGCAACAGCGGCCATCGCGGCTCTGACCCTCGCCTTGCCTGCATGGGCCACGCCCATCGGTGATGACGGGTTGCACAAGCCCGACTGGATCGTGGAAACCTTTCGCGACCTGCGCGAGGATCTGGAAGACGCGGCAGCGGAGGGCAAGCGCCTGCTGCTGATGTTCGAACAGCGCGGCTGCATTTATTGCACGCGAATGCACGAAAATGTCTATCCTGACCCTGAAATCACCCGGATGCTGACCGAGGATTTCATGGTGATCCAGATCAATCTTTTCGGCAATGTCCCGATCACCGATTTCGACGGAACCACTCTGGACGAACGCGACATGGCGCGCCGCTGGGGGGTGGTGTTCACGCCGACGCTGATCTTTGCGCCCGAATCGCCGCCGGAATCAGGAACGATGCGCGATGCGGCTGTGATGATCATGCCCGGCGCCTTCGAGCGCGGCACCACGCGGTTGATGC
>JAFIEL010000164.1 GCA_020832585.1 Natronohydrobacter sp.
CAAAAAAGACAATAATGTCAGTGCCACAAAATTGAGCATTGCGCCGATGATGGATTGGACGGACAGGCATTGTCGGTATTTTCACCGGCAACTGTCCCGCAATGTGCAGCTTTACACCGAAATGGTCACGGCCCCTGCCCTGGTGCGCGGAAATGCACTGCATTTGCTGGCGCATGATCCGGCAGAACATCCGGTGGTGCTGCAACTGGGCGGGTCGGACCCGGCGGAACTGGCACAGGCGGCCCGGATTGGATGGGAGGCGGGATACCAAGAAATCAACCTGAACTGCGGCTGCCCCTCGGATCGGGTGCAATCGGGCTGTTTCGGGGCCGTGCTGATGAAAACCCCCGATCTGGTGGCCGAGATCTGCGCCCAGATGCGCGCAGCCTGCCCTGCCAAGATTACCGTGAAATGCCGGATCGGTGTCGATGAGCAGACTCCCGCGGATATTCTGCCGGTGTTTCTGGAAAAAATCCGCGAGGCAGGCGTTGTCCATGCAATCATCCATGCGCGAAAGGCTTGGCTGCAAGGGCTGTCGCCCAAGGACAATCGCGAAATTCCACCACTTGATTATCCGCTCGTGCTGGCGATGACGCAGCAGTTTCCAGATCTGCACATCAGCCTGAATGGTGGTGTCAGTGATCTGGCGCAGGCCGCCGGATTGCTGGATCAGGGCGTGGGCGGGGTTATGATCGGGCGTGCCGCCTATCAACGTCCCGGCGATATCCTGCTGCATGCGGATCAGATGATCTTTGGGGCGCCGAAAGGGCCTGACCTCGATACGGCGCTGGAGGCCATGCGCGGCTACATTTCGCAGGAACTGGACGCGGGCACCAGACTTGCAGCCATCACGCGGCACATGCTGGGGCTGTTTGCGGGTCAACCCGGTGCCCGGCAGTGGCGACGCATCCTGTCTGAACAGGCGCACCGGCCTGGTGCCGGGCTGGAGGTCCTTGACGCGGCCTGGGATGCTGTGGCGCAAGCGAAATCCGCCGCCGAGGTCGCGCAGGGCTGAGCCTGTCGCAGCGCCTCATTGCAGCGCGATTCCAGTCGCAAAATCCGTGCGCGCGCAGGTGCGTGCCTCAAACAGCAATGCCGTCATGACGGCCACATGCGCGGCTGCGCGCCAACTGGCATCATGGTGACGGCGCGCGGCCTCCAACGCGCGTTCCCGCGCCATAAGCTTCTCCAGCGCGGTCTGCGGATCAGGCAAAGCCTGTCCGATGGGCAATTCCAGCAGGCGCGGCAGCAGGACGTCGCGATTGTAGTCGTTCAGTCCATGACGCGCCGCCACAACCATGAGGCGAGGTCGGACGAGAGTATCCAGAGTCGTGAGTGCAAAATGCATGAAATGTCTCCGATGATGGTCAATGGCATTTTGCACGATAAAACCAAGTGTTGCGTAGAATCCTCTGCAAGCGCGCGCTGACTTCAGCCGCATTTAGGACTTTTAAACCATTCTGAATTTGTCCGATAAAGAGTTAACAATTAGAAACTCTGTGCAATCATTGGTTGAGTATTGACAGGAGTGTTCTTCAGAATGGCCGTGCAAGGCTGCATCACGGGGGAAACAGGGTCGCATGTGACAGGCCGATTGCCGCACTGGGTGCCCCAGGGCGCAAGGCTCTATTTGTCCCATATTGCCACTGGCCAGTCACTGCGCGCCATTGCCCGCGAACAGGGCTGTCATGCCTCTACCATCCTGCGGCAGGTCCGGCGTTTCGAGAACCGGCGCGATGATCCGCTGATCGACAATGCGCTGCGCAAACTGGACCTGTCGATGCGCACCAGGACGAACAGCAAACCCAGTTTCAGATCCCAGCAAGACACGGAGCCGAAATCAATGCTGCCTCAGCCCCGCAAACTGCCCGAACCGCTGATCAATGCCGAAGTCGAGGATCAGGCGATGCGCTATCTGCGCGATCTGACCGGGCGGGGGGCCTTGCTGATCGTTGCCGCAGACATGCCCAAGGCCGTGATCACCCGCGAGGATGCAGACGGCGTCGCCCAGCGCGTAGCCGTTTTCGACCGTCATCTGGCCGAAGCGATGGCGCTGCTGGACTGGATCACCTGTCGCAATCGCGGGCGGGTGTCGAGCTATGTGATCAGTCCGACAGGACGTGTGGCCTTGCGCAATCATCTGGGCGCGGAAGCGGGCGATCTGGCGCGCCAAGGCGAGAATGACGACTGCGCCCCCCGCCGGATGCGCTACGGTGTCGTGGAAAGCCCGGTCGCGGTACTGGCACGGCGACGCGACAAGTCGGGCAAGCCCTTTCTCGAAACGCGACAGGTTCATGCGGCGGAACGGTTGCGCGAGGATTTCGTCATGGCGCAACTCGACAGCATCGAATGGGCCTCGGCGCAGGATCTGCTCAGGGCGCTGGAAAGCCGCAAGGTGCCTGGCCCCAATATCGCCCCGCCCGGCACGGCTGCGGCGCGCAAGCGCGTGCTGGACGTGTTTCGTGACCTGGGTCCGGGGCTGGGCGATGTGGCGCTGCGGTGCTGCTGTCGGCTGGAAGGGGTGGAATCGGCGGAAAACGCGATGGGCTGGTCTGCGCGATCGGGCAAGATCGTGTTGCGCATCGCCTTGCAACGCCTGAGCCGCCAGTATCACCATCTCGGCGATGATCAGATGATGATCGGTTAATCCGCGATAGCCATGTCAAGCGCCTCTTGCGCACGCATCCACAGCGCCTCGGCCCGGTCAAGCGCTTCCATGACCTCGGCATATTTGGCCTGCCAGACCCGCAGATCACCCGCCCGTGTGTCGTCATAGAGTTCCGGATCGGCCAGCTTTTCGGCCAGCTTGCTGCGCATCTCTTCCAGCTTCGCGATGCGCGCCTCGCATTTGCGCAAGTCGCTGCGCAAGGTGGTGATCTCGTCGCGGGTGGCTTTGGGCTTTTCCTTGGCCGCCGGCTTCTCGCGCGCGGGCTTCGTGCTGCCTGCCAGCAGAAAGTCGCGATAGGATTCCAGATCGCCCTCATAGGGTGTGACCTGCCCGTTCGAGACCAGCCACAGCCGATCCGCCACCAGCGACAGCAGATGCATGTCATGGCTGACCAGAACCACAGCACCGGTATAGGTCGTCAGCGCCTCAACCAGCGCTTCGCGGCTTTCGATATCAAGGTGGTTGGTCGGTTCGTCAAGGATCAGCATATGCGGCGCATCGAGCGTCGCCAGCAGCAGCGATAGCCGCGCCTTCTGCCCGCCCGAGAGCTTGCGAACCACAGTTTCGGCCTGTTCAGCCATCAGACCGAACCCTGCCAGCCGGGCACGCAGGCGGGGCGGCATTTCACCGGGGCGGGCGCGTTGCAAATGCTGAAGCGGCGTTTCGTCCAGTTCCAGTTCATCGACCTGATGCTGCGCGAAATACCCCACCCGCAGTTTGGACGCGCGCGTGACCGACCCGCTGCCTTTCAGCTTCTCGGCCAGCAGTTTCGACAGCGTGGATTTCCCCTCGCCATTGCGTCCCAGCAGCGCGATGCGGTCATCCTGATCGATGCGCAGATCGAGACCCCGCAGCACGGGCGGCCCGTCATAGCCCACGGATGCCCCTTCCAGCCGCAGAATGGGCGGCGAGAGTTCTTCGGGCGCGGGAAAGCTGAACACATGGCGCGCGGCTTCCGCAGGCGGCGTGATCGGCGTCAGCTTTTCCAACATCTTCACCCGCGATTGCGCCTGTTTGGCCTTGGATGCCTTGGCCTTGAAGCGATCCACGAATTTCTGCATATGCGCGCGTTGCGTGGCGACTTTCTGCGCCTCGGCAGCCAGCACGGCGCGTTGTTCGGCCCGCGTACGCGCGAATGTATCATAGCCACCCGTGTAGAGCGTCAGCTTGCGGTCTTCGAGATGCAGGATATGATCAACCGCGCGGTTCAGAAGACCCCGGTCATGGCTGATGATGATGACCGTATGCGGGTATTTCGCCAGATAGCTTTCCAGCCAAAGCGCGCCCTCGAGATCCAGATAGTTGGTCGGTTCGTCCAGAAGCAGCAGGTCAGGCTGCGCGAACAACACGCCCGCAAGCGCGACCCGCATCCGCCAGCCGCCCGAGAAATCCGAACACGGGCGCAACTGTGCTTCGGCGTCAAACCCCAGGCCCTTCAGGATCGCACTCGCGCGCCCTTCGGCAGACCATGCGTCGATATCGGCCAGTCGCGTCTGGATCGCAGCGATCCGACCTGCATCCTGCGCTGTCTCGGCCTCGGCCATCAGGCTTGCGCGTTCAACATCCGCCGACAGAACCGTGTCGATCAGCGAAGTCGAAGACGACGGCACTTCCTGCGCCACACCGCCGATTTTGGCGCGCGACGGTAGGCTGACCTCGCCACCCTCCAGCGCCAGATCACCGCGGATCAGCCGGAAGAGTGTCGTCTTGCCCGCGCCATTGCGCCCGACAAGCCCGACCTTGTGGCCAGTGGCAATTGTGGCTGAGGCCCCTTCGAAAAGGGGGCGGCCATTGATCGAATAGGACAGGTCATTGATGCGCAACATGGCCTGCCCCTGCCCGCTTGGCGCGCGCGCGTCAAGCCCCTGTCCCCGATATCTGCGCTATTTCCCGCGCCGGGCCAGACGTATGATCTGCATGTCCCGAATGGCGACAGGATTGCCGGTGCGACACCAGTCGCTTGCACGCGCCCGCGCGATGATCGCTGCGCGCAACGGCTCTGGATCGCCCCATGTGGCATAGAGTTTCGCGTCAGTGGCGAAAATGGGGTGCAGCGCGTCATTCAGAATGGCTTCCCAGACCGCCGCGGCAGTTCCGGGGCACTCTGGTTTGCGGTAATCATCGAAAACGACGACGCCGTTATCCTGCAACAGCTGCCTGGCAGAGATCGTGTCTTCGCGCACATTTGCATAGAGATGCGACGCATCAATATGCACGAAACGGCAGGATTTCGGCGCGACATGGCGACAGATGGTGCCGGTCGGCGCTTGCACTATTTCGGGAAGGCAGGGGTGAAAGGCGCGATAATTCGCCTCGAATTGCTGACGTGTGGGCGTTCTTGACCCGAAAAACGCCTTTTCGGTCTGGTCCACACCGTCCCATGTCACAACATCCTCGAAAAGATCGCAGACCGTCAACCGCTCGCCGGGTTTCAGCTTTTGTCCCATCAGGATGGCGCTTTTGCCCATGAATGTCCCAAGTTCCAGCAAATCTCCGGGCGGGGTCATGTCATTCTGAAAATCGAGCACCCAGGCGAACCCCGCCTGATCAATCGGATAGAACCAGCCGGGAATGTCGTCATAGGTCATCAGGAGCACTCGTAAACTTTGGCCGGAACTTAGGGTCTTCGCCCCTCACGGTCAATCAACCCTGGCCCGCAAGACAAGGAACCAAGACCGAATGGAATCATCCCGCAACGTGCCATTCGCCGCAGCGCAGCGTAACATTTAACCATGCACACCCGCGACTGCCCAATATTCGGGCATAAGGCCGCCATGCTGCAGGATCTCGACGCGCAGATACAGTGGTTAAATTGTCTGACCCTGACGCCCGCGCAATAACTCGTGTGCTGATAGATAAATCAGATGCATGTCCGACAGTCCGATCCTGGCAGATGCTGCCTGCCGGACATGCGCAACAGACCTGCTGCTGCCTTGAGGATATGGGGGGCGAGATGACACAGATCAAGCCAGATCATCTCGGGTGTGTGCAGCCGTCACATATGGAGCATGCAACGCATGATTAGGAAAACCCTGCTTACAACTGCCGCTGCAACGACCCTGATCGCCGCCGGAGCGGCCCATGCCGATTGTCCGATCAAGGTGGGTGTGCTGCACTCGCTTTCGGGCAGCATGGCGATTTCGGAAACCACCTTGCGCGATGTCATGCTGATGCTGGTCGACCAGCAGAATGCCAAAGGCGGTGTGCTGGGCTGCCAGCTTGAAGCTGTCGTGGTGGACCCCGCGTCCGACTGGCCGCTTTTCGCGGAACTGACGCGCCAGCTTCTGACCGTGAACGAAGTTGATGTGATCTTCGGGGCCTGGACCTCGGTCAGCCGCAAGGCGCTGCTGCCGGTGCTGGAAGAGCTGAACGGTCTGTTCTTCTATCCGGTTCAGTATGAAGGGCAGGAAAGCTCGCGCAATGTG
>JAFIEL010000165.1 GCA_020832585.1 Natronohydrobacter sp.
GCCCCCCTTATTTCGGTCGCGCCTCAGAGCACCCGCTCGACCATCATCTTCTTGATCTCGGCAATCGCCTTCGCCGGGTTCAGCCCCTTGGGGCAGGTCTTGGCGCAATTCATGATCGTATGGCAGCGATACAGCTTGAACGGGTCATGCAGATCATCCAGCCGCTCGCCTGTGGCTTCATCGCGGCTATCGATCAGCCAGCGATACGCATGCAGCAGGGCGGCCGGGCCCAGATAGCGGTCGCCATTCCACCAGTAGCTTGGGCAGGATGTCGAGCAGCAGGCGCACATCACACATTCATAGAGCCCGTCCAGCTTCTCGCGATCCTCGATCGACTGCCGCCACTCTTTCGCAGGCGTATTCGATGTCGTCTCAAGCCAAGGCTTGATAGAGGCGTGCTGGGCGTAGAAATGCGACAAATCCGGCACCAGATCCTTGACCACCGGCATATGCGGCAGGGGGTAGATCTTGATATCGCCCTTGACCTCATCCATGCCGAAAATGCAGGCCAGCTTGTTGCCGCCATCGATATTCATGGCGCAAGACCCGCAAATCCCCTCGCGGCAGGACCGACGGAAGGTCAGCGTCGGGTCGATCTTGGTCTTGATATAGATCAGCGCGTCCAGAACCATCGGGCCGCAATCATCCAGATCGACGAAATAGGTGTCCACCTGCGGATTCTTGCCATCATCCGGGTTCCAGCGATAGATCTGGAACTTGCGCAGCTTGCCGCCCGTTTCCGGCTTGGGCCAGGTCTTGCCAGTGCGCATCTGGCTGTTCTTGGGAAGGGAAAACTGGACCATCGTGCTACCTCATCGCAGGAACGGGGCAAGCCCGTCCGTGGCTAGACATCTGATTGTTTCGGGACGCGTGGCAATCTCGTAGACCAGCGCGCTTGTCGTCGGATGGACAACAGGTTGTGTCGCAGCCAGGGCAAGCTGAGCGATTTCTGCCCCGGTCGCATTGTTGATCACGCAGTCGCTGGCCTGTTCCAGCGGAACGCCGGGGAAGCGTTCCGCCAGTACGGGACGCACGGCTTGCCGCGCGGCATCTCGTGCGAACTGGTCCTGCACTGGCGCGCAGGCTGCAAGCGCGAGCAGCGCCGCCGGGATGAAGATGCGGATCAATAGACCCGCGCCTTGGGGGCGATCTCTATATATAGACAAGTTGCTAAAGAGAGAGGATGCCAAATACATTACTGTATACCTAGAGCCAAACGCGAGTAAGTGATGGCTGCATACGGACGCCCTCGTCTTGGATCATTTCGCTGATCGTTCAAGCCGTAAACTAGCGTGTTGCGGTCACGCCGTGTCATCGACACATTCAAAATTTCAGGATTGCTGTTCAATGCCTGAAGTATAAGCCGATTTTCCAGCCAATCTATTTCTTCTTTTGCTGATGCGCTAAGTGGCCTTGTCTGAACCACTTCATTCCTTCCAGCACATCGCGGGAACAGAATCACCTTAGTGTCACCGTTGCACGCTGCGAGTGCATTGCAGTATTTTTCTACTTTGTGCTTCTGGAAGATTTCGTTTCTGAATGAGCTGTGTGTCTTTCCTGCATACCAAGGAATTGGTCGCCCTCGGACCTCAACAACGAACATGTAACATCCTACTCCCTCATCCACTCCATAGGGATAAGATTCAGACATGCGTTGCCAGAAATCTTCGCGCCAACGACCCCGACACATTCGAAACTCGACAGCCGGAGTGATATCGAAGTATGCCATCAATAGACCCGCGCCTTGGGGGCGATCTTCTTCAGATCGATCCCGCCATCAGCTTCCTTGGTCAGGGGTTCGGTCACAACCGCGCGGTAATCCAGCCGCACCTCTGCCCCATCGACCCAGGCCAGCGTGTGCTTGCGCCAGTTTGCGTCGTCGCGGTTCGGGTAATCCTCATGCGCATGGGCACCGCGGCTTTCCTTGCGCGCCTCGGCCGAGACAATGGTCGTCATGGCGCAGGGCATCAGATTGTCCAGTTCCAGAGTTTCCATCAGGTCCGAATTCCAGATCAGCGACCGGTCCGAGACCTTGAGATCGCCCATCTTGCCCGCAACCGCCTTCATCTTTTCGACACCTTCGGCCAGCGTCTTGTCGGTGCGGAACACCGCCGCATCGGCCTGCATGGCTTTCTGCATCTCCAGCCGCAACTCGGCTGTCGGCGTGCCGCCATCCAGATTGCGGAACCGGTCGAAACGCTCGATTGCCTTGTCCACACTCGCGCGGTTCAGTGTCGGGTTGGGCGCTTTGGGATCAACCACTTGCCCCGCCCGGATCGCGGCTGCGCGCCCGAACACCACAAGGTCAATCAGCGAGTTCGACCCCAGCCGGTTCGCCCCATGCACTGACGCACAGGCCGCTTCACCCACCGCCATCAGGCCCGGCGCGATGCGGCCCGGGTTCGCGCCATCGGCGTTCAGAACCTCGCCCCAGTAATTCGTGGGAATCCCGCCCATGTTGTAATGCACCGTCGGCAGAACCGGGATCGGTTCCTTGTTCAGATCGACGCCCGCAAAGACCCGCGCGGATTCGGATATCCCCGGCAGACGCAGTTTCAGCGTCTCGGGTGGCAGGTGGTTGAGGTGCAGGTGGATATGATCCTTGTTGGGACCAACCCCGCGCCCTTCGCGGATCTCCATCGTCATGCAGCGCGAGACCACATCGCGTGACGCCAGATCCTTGTAGGTCGGCGCGTAGCGTTCCATGAAGCGCTCGCCTTCGGAGTTCGTCAGATACCCGCCTTCGCCGCGCGCCCCTTCGGTGATCAGACAGCCCGCACCATAGATGCCGGTCGGGTGGAACTGCACGAATTCCATATCCTGCAGCGGCAGACCCGCGCGCGCCACCATCCCGTTGCCGTCACCCGTGCAGGTATGCGCAGAAGTCGCCGAGAAATAGGCGCGGCCATAGCCACCCGTTGCCAGCACCACCATCTTGGCGCTGAACAGATGCAGTGTGCCGTCATCCAGTTTCCACGCCAGCACGCCCTGACACACGCCATCTTCGGACATGATCAGGTCAGTGGCGAAATACTCGATGAAGAATTCAGCCTTTTGCTTGACGGACTGTCCGTAAAGCGTGTGCAGCATCGCATGTCCGGTCCGGTCGGCGGCGGCACAGGTGCGCTGCACGGGCGGGCCTTCGCCATATTCGGTCGTGTGCCCGCCAAAGGGGCGCTGGTAGATCTTGCCCTCTTCGGTGCGCGAAAACGGCACGCCGTAATGTTCCAGCTCATAAACCGCCTTGGGCGCTTCGCGGGCGAGGTATTCCATCGCATCCGTATCACCCAGCCAGTCAGAGCCCTTGACCGTGTCATACATATGCCATTGCCAGCTATCAGGGCCCATATTGCCCAGACTGGCGGCTATGCCCCCCTGCGCCGCGACAGTGTGCGAGCGGGTCGGGAAAACCTTGGTCACACAGGCGGTTTTCAGCCCCTGTTCGGCCATGCCGAGTGTCGCGCGCAGCCCTGCGCCACCGGCGCCCACCACGACCACATCGTAGAAATGTTCTTCGATCTTGTATGCAGACATTCTTGTTTCCTCAGGCGCTGAACAGGACAGTGGCGACAGACAGCACGCCTGCCACCCCAAGCGCCCAGCACAGCAGCGTATTGGCCAGTAGGGCGGCTGTGCGCACGCCCTTGGCAGGCACATAATCCTCGATCACGGTTTGCAAGCCCTGTTGCAGATGCGCAAAAACCGCAATCATGAACAGTACGGCCACCAGCGCGTGCCACAGGTTCGAATAGGTCGCGACAAAAGCCTCATGGCCGCCGCCAAGCGCACGACCGAAGGGAAAGACGAACAAAAGTGTCAGCGGAATGAGCGCGACCGAGGTGACACGCTGGCTCCACCAGTGATGCGACCCTTCACCAGCGGACCCATGGCCATGGACGCGCGCGTAATCTGTCTTGAAACCCATGATTCCGCCCCCTCAGACAATCAGAATGGTCAGCAGCGTCAGAACCGCCGTGCCCGCGAAAACGCCGTAGCTGGTCTTTTCAACCGTGGCGACATCCATCATGCGCCCCGTATCCCAGATCAGATGGCGGATCGAATTGAGCATGTGATACCAGAGTGCGGCCAGCGATCCGATCAGGATCAGATGACCCAGGATCGAGGTCAAAAGCCCGTCCACAAAGTCGAAATACCCTGCGCTGAACGCGCCTGCGGCAAACCACCAGACGATCAGCACCGCCGCCAGTGTCATGCCGACACCCGTGATCCGGTTCAGGATCGAGGTGATCGCCGCCAGTGGCAGGCGATAGATCTGCAGATGCGGGGAAAGCGGGCGATTGCCCCGATTGACATCAGCCATGCACGGCTCCCTTGCTTGTGGCTCGGCCGCCTCGCGGTGCCTCGCTTCGTGCTTCTGACATACTGGATTTCGCGGAAATGTCACGCCTTCACACAGGCCCACGACCGTTTTTCCGCAATGATTGCGATAAAATCCAAGGGAAATTCAAATTTGTGATCACGGAATTTCTCGCCGTGATCACAAATCCGGATTCGCGTGATCACTCTTTGCGGCTGATCCGACTCACTTCTGCCAAAGCCTATTTCAGTTCGCCCAGAACCGCTGTTGAATTCGAGTTGTAGTTGAAATAGACCAGTTGCGGCACACCCCGGATCATCACCCCGATCAGCAGCAATGTGATCGGCCCGCGCATGTCCTCGCGCATATACATCACGATCTCCTGACGAAAGGCGGGTTCCTCTTCGCGCACCAGAACGGTCTGGCACAGGTCAAAGCCTTCGGGAAACAACTCGTCCATGATCCCGAAATAGGCATCGTAATTCTCGACCTCATGTTCCAGCATCGGACCAGAGGATTCCAGAAAGGCGCGATATTCCGCGTTCAGGAATTGCCCTTTCAGCCGTTCGAACAAAGGCCAACTCTTGGGCGCGGTACCACAGCTCAAGGCCCCTTGCGCCAGAGCCGGAGCAACACCCAGTATCGTGAGAAGAAATGCGACTATTCCCTGTTTCATGATAGCCTCACAACGCCGATGCATCAGAGAATATCACAGGTCCTGCGAAGGGGTGCAGGAAATCAGACCGGCACCAGCACCCAGTAATCCAGATCCAGCAGCACATCCGGGTGATACTTGCCGCCCTCTTCCTTCAGCACATCGCGCGCACCCTTGGTCGCGACCAGCCGCAGCCGTAACGCCCCCACACCGGGCGCCTGCGTCTCGGCCCGGTCCAGCACCTCGGACCATGCGCGGATCGTCTGCCCGGCAAAGCACGGATTGGCATGGCTCCCTGCATTGATCGCCGCGATCATCTGCGCATTGGCCAGCCCATTGAATGAAAGCGCCCGCGCCATCGAGATCACATGCCCGCCATAGATCAGCCGCTGCCCGTCCACCCGCTGCGTATCGTCGAAATGCACTTTCGACGTGTTCTGCCACAGCCTGGTCGCCAGCATATGCTCGGCTTCCTCGATCGTGACACCATCCACATGGTCGATTCTCTCGCCCACCGTGTAATCGTCCCAGCGATGCGGCTCGCCCGCCAGCGTGAAATCGTAGTCAGAGAAATCCAGCCCTACAGGCACCACCAGATCACCTGCATCGACCACAGGCGCAAGCTCCGGCACGACTGTTGGCCCGACTCCCGCAGCCTCATCGCGCTTGCGCACCATCACCCAGCGCACATAGCTCAAGACCGTCTCGCTGCGCTGGTTCATGCCCTCGGTTCGCACCCAGACCACGCCGCTCTTGCCGTTCGAATTCTGCTTCAGCCCGATCACCTCAGAGCGCGCGCGCAGCGTGTCGCCGGGGAATACGGGCGCGAGGAACCGCGCCTCGGCATAGCCCAGATTGGCGACCGCGTTCAGGCTGACATCCGGGACTGTCTTTCCAAAAACGATATGAAAGGCGATCAGATCATCCACCGGGCTTTGCACCAGCCCACAAGCCCGCGCGAACTCGTCCGAGGAATACAGCGCCCCCCGCGCCGGATAAAGCGCATGATAGAGCGCGCGCTCGCCCCCCGAGACAGTGCGCGGCACTGCGTGCTCGATTACCTGTCCGATCCGGTAATCCTCGAAAAACCGGCCTGCTGTCGTCTTGCTCATCT
>JAFIEL010000166.1 GCA_020832585.1 Natronohydrobacter sp.
AACTCGACGGCGTTTCCGATCCGGAAACAAAGCGCAAGATCATCGGCAGATTGTTTATCGATGTGTTCCAGAAATACGCGAGCCAGATCGAGGGCGCGGAGTATCTGGCGCAAGGCACGCTTTACCCAGATGTGATCGAATCGGTCAGCTTCTCGGGCGGGCCGTCTGTGACGATCAAATCGCACCATAATGTCGGTGGGCTGCCCGAAAAGATGGGCTTGAAGCTGGTCGAGCCATTGCGGGAACTCTTCAAGGACGAAGTGCGCGCGCTGGGCCGCGAATTGGGCCTGCCCGAGCAATTCATCGGCCGCCACCCTTTCCCCGGTCCGGGTCTCGCGATCCGCTGCCCCGGCGAGATCACCCGCGAGAAACTGGACATTCTGCGCAAGGCTGATGCGGTCTATATCGACCAGATCCGCAAACATGGGCTTTATGACGAGATCTGGCAGGCTTTCGCAGCCATCCTGCCCATGCGCACCGTGGGCGTGATGGGCGACGGGCGGACCTATGATTATGCGCTGGCCCTGCGCGCAGTCACCTCGGTCGATGGCATGACGGCGGATTACTACCCGTTCACCCATGACTTCCTTGGCGAAACCGCAACGCGGATCATCAACGAAGTGCGCGGGATCAACCGGGTGTTCTATGACTGCACCTCGAAACCGCCCGGAACGATCGAGCTGGAATGACACGTCGCTGGCTGACCTAGCGTCAACATGGGCCATTGTTGAAACATCTTTTCTGCGCAAAACTGTCATGCTAGGCAGGGATCAAGGCGGAAAATCCGCCGGGTCTGCACAGATTGCGCGGATCACCAAAAATAACAAACCGATGGGAGACTTCAGATGAAAAAGATGCTTCTCGCCAGCACCGCGCTGGCGTTCTCGGCAAGCATGGCAATGGCCGATGTGAAAATGGGCGTGCTGCTGGGCTTCACCGGCCCGATTGAATCGGTCACCCCGCATATGGCGGATGCCGCAGAAATGGCGTTCCGGGAGGTCAGCGAAAGCGGTCTGTTTCTGGGCGGCGAAACGATCACCCCGGTCCGCGCTGATTCCACCTGCCTCGACGCTTCCGCCGCGCAAACTGCCGCAGAGCGCCTGATCTCGTCGGATGGTGTTGTCGCGATCATGGGCGCGGATTGTACTCCGGTCACCATGGCGGTACTACAAAACGTAGCATTGTCGGCAGGTGTGCCGATGATTTCACCCTCTGCAACTTCGCCTGCCTTTACCACGACTGAATCGAACGGCCTGTTCTTCCGCACGGCACCGTCGGATGCCCGTCAGGGTGCAATTCTGGCCGGGATCGTGATGGAGCGCGGCTTTGACACGGTCGCACTGACCTACACCAATAACGACTACGGCGCAGGTTTCGCCAATGCGTTCGAGGAATCCTTCCTCGCGGCGGGTGGGACAATCACCTCGAAAGTGGCGCATGAAGAAGCGCGTGGCGATTATTCGGCCGAAGTGGGCCAACTGGCCGCTGCCGGTGGTGATGCGCTGGTCATTCTTGGCTATATTGACGGGGGCGGCTCGATGCTGCGCACGGCATATGAGCTTGGCGCATTCGAGACTTTCTTCATCGGTGACGGCATGTTCGGTGATGAACTGATCGCATCGGTTGGCGAAGGCATCGAAGGCACCATCGGCACGATCCCTTGGGCAGAAGGTGAAGGTACAGAGGCGTTCAACGCATTGGCCGAGGCAGCGGGAGTGCAGGCTGGTTCCAGTTTCACGCGCGAGAGCTATGACGCCGCTGCCCTGCTGGCACTGGCCGCACAGGCTGCGGGCGAAGCTACGCCCGCCGGGATCGCTGCGAACATCCTGAACGTGGCCAACGAGCCGGGCGAGCCGATCCTGCCGGGGGAACTGGCGCGCGGTCTGGAAATCCTCGCGAATGGTGGCGAGATCAACTACATGGGCGCGACCAATGTCACGCTGGTTGGTCCGGGTGAAGCCGCTGGCTTCTACCGCGAATATGTCATCGAGAATGGCGAGTATGTGACGGTTCAGTTCCACTAAGACAGCTGGGTCCGAAAGGGTCCATCCGGCCCGGGGATCACGTCCCCGGGCCGTTTTTCGAATATCAAACGCGCGAGGGGCAGAGATGGCGATGATCCGGGTCGAGAACCTGCACAAGCATTTCGGCGGGTTTCATGCGGTGGATGGGGCGACGCTCGAGATCGCGGAAGGCTCGATCACCGGGCTGATCGGTCCCAATGGCGCAGGCAAAACCACGCTGTTCAATGTGATCGCGGGTGTTTTGCCGCCGACATCTGGGCGCGTGCTGATGCAGGGCGAGGATATTACCGGCCTGCCGCCGCACCAGCTATTTGCCAAGGGACTGCTGCGCACCTTTCAGATCGCGCATGAATTTCATTCGATGACGGTGCGCGAGAACCTGATGATGGTGCCGCCGAACCAGTCGGGCGAAAACCTGTGGTCGGCATGGTTCCATGGCGCGCGGGTGCGCGAAGAAGAATCCCGCATCCGGGCGCGCGCCGATGAGGTGCTGGAATTCCTGACCATCAGCCATATCGCGGATGAAAAGGCAGGCCAGATCTCGGGCGGGCAGAAAAAACTGCTGGAGCTTGGCCGCACCATGATGACCGATGCAAAGATCGTGTTTCTGGATGAAGTCGGCGCAGGCGTGAACCGCACGCTTCTGAACACGATTGCCGATGCCATCGTGCGGCTGAACAAGGAACAGGGCTACACTTTCGTCGTGATCGAGCATGACATGGATTTCATCGGCCGCATCTGCAACCCGGTCATCTGCATGGCCGAGGGCAAGGTGTTGGCCGAAGGCTCGCTCGACGAGATCAAGGCCAATGAACAGGTGATCGAGGCCTATCTGGGCACCGGTCTGAAAAACAAGGTGGTGAAGGAGGAAGGCCATGTTTGAGTGCATCCGGAATTGCAGCGCTGGCCTTGTCCTTGCCTTCGCCTCCACAACGGCCATGGCCGCATCAGAGGCCTGTTCCCCCCTGCCCGGCGGTTTTCAGTTCTGCCCCGGCGACAGTGCATGGGCGGGTGCCGAGGTCGTGCCCTTCACCAATGGCGTGGCCTTCGACCTGCCGCCCTATTGGCTGGAGGTGATGGAGCCGCCCGCCGAAATCGCCGCCGCCCCCTCGCTTGACGCGGCACTTGATGCCCTGACCGAGCTGCTCGCACAGCAGGCCCGCAATGAAGGGCTGGATGCGCCCGAGATCGTGGATCGTGGCGCGTTCAGCGCAGGTGCGCTGGATGCCGTCACCCTGACCACCCGGATAGACCTGCCCGAAGATGAGCCGATGGTCTTTGTCACCATGATCGCGGGTCAGGGCGATGCGCGGCTGTTCGTGACCCTGGATGACGAAGCCGAAGACGCAGCAGATACAGAGCAGGAACTGCGCCGCATCGCTGCGCTGTTCCGCCTGATGGGGGAATAAGCGATGCCAGAGCCTTTCCTGATCGGCGATGCGATGACCGGCGGCTATGGGGGCGCAGACATCCTGCACAGCTGCACCATTGCCGTGGAAAAGGGCGAAATCGCCGTGATCGTCGGCCCCAATGGTGCGGGGAAATCGACTGCGATGAAAGCCGTCTTCGGGATGCTGAAAATCCGCGAAGGTCAGGTGCGGCTGAATGGCGAAGATATCACCGCGCTGACCCCGCAGGCGCGGGTTGCCAAGGGCATGGGGTTTGTGCCGCAGACGAACAACATTTTCCCATCGATGACTGTGGAAGAGAACCTTGAAATGGGCGCCTTCATCCGCACCGACGAGATCCGCGTGACGATGGAACAGATCTATGACCTGTTCCCGATCCTGCGCGACAAGCGCCGTCAGGCGGCGGGGGAGTTGTCAGGCGGGCAGCGCCAGCAGGTCGCGGTTGGGCGCGCGCTGATGACGAAACCCTCTGTTCTGATGCTGGATGAACCGACCGCAGGCGTCAGCCCCATCGTGATGGATGAGTTGTTCGACCGGATCATCGAGATCGCGCGCACCGGGATTTCCATTCTCATGGTGGAACAGAACGCGAGGCAAGCCCTTGAAATAGCTGATAAAGGCTATGTTCTGGTGCAGGGTGCCAATCGCTACACGGATACCGGGCAGGCGCTGCTGGCTGATCCGGACGTGCGCAAATCGTTTCTGGGGGGCTAAGGCTGATGGAACCGCTCAACGCGCTGGTCAGCGTCTCAAACTTCATGCTGATCCCCGCTTTCGCCTATGGCAGCCAGTTGGCGCTGGGGGCGCTGGGGATCACGCTGATCTTCTCGATCCTGCGTTTCGCGCATTTCGCGCATGGCGACACTATGGCGCTGGGAACGGCGGCGGTCATTGGCGGCACATGGTTCCTGCAAGCGCGCGGCATCGGGATCGACCCGCTGCCGACCGCGCTGCTGGCCGTGCCCTTCGGGATCCTCGTGCTGACGGGCTATCTGCTGGTCGCGGATCGCTTCGTCTATCGCTACTACCGCAAGGTCAAGGCCAAGCCCATGATTTTCGTGATGGCGAGCCTTGGGGTCATGTTCATCACCAACGGGATCACGCGTCTGTTCATGGGCGTGGGGGAAACCCGGTTTGAAGATGGCGAGCGGTTCCTGTTCACCGTGCGCCAGTTCCGCGACTGGTCGGGGCTGGATGAAGGCATGGCGCTGCGCTCCGCACAGGCGATCACGATCATCACCGCGCTGGTCGTGATGGTGGCGCTCTTCTGGTTCCTGAACCGCACCCGCGCGGGCAAATCGATGCGCGCCTATTCCGACAACGAGGATCTGGCGCTTCTGTCGGGCATCAACCCCGAGCGCGTGGTCGTCATCACATGGGTCATCACCGCGATCCTGCTGGTTCTGGCGGGCACGCTTTACGGGTTGGACAAGGGCTTCCGCCCCTTCAACTATTTCCAGCTTCTGCTGCCGATGTTCGCCGCCGCCATCCTTGGCGGGCTTGGCTCGCCCATCGGTGCGATTGTCGGGGCCTATGTTGTGGCCTTTGCCGAAATGGGCATCACATTCGCTTGGCGGCGCGTTGTCACCTATCTCGCGCCCGAAGGGATGGAGCCAAGCTCGATGATGCAACTCCTGCCGGTGGATTACAAATTCGCCGTCACCTTCGCGATCCTTGTGATCGTGCTCCTGTTCCGCCCGACCGGTATCTTCAAGGGGAAAGTGCTATGAGCCTGACCGCGCGCGATCTGGGTCTTTTCGCTGGCATGTTCGCGGTGCTGGCGATGGTCGCCATGTTCCAAAGCCCGCAGCTTGCGGTCACGATCCTGAATATGAGCCTGATTTCGGCGATCATGGCCCTGGGCGTGAACATGCAATGGGGTTATGCGGGCCTGTTCAATGTGGGGATCATGGGTTTTACCGCCGTGGGCGGTCTGGCCGTGGTGCTGATCGCCCAACCGCCTGTGCCAGAGGCATGGGCCGCAGGGGGCTTGGGCATCCTGCTTGGGCTGATGCTGGGGGTTGCGACGATTCTGGCGGCTGTGCTGGTCTACAAGCGCATGGCGCCCAGCAAATTGCGCGGGCTTGCGATCTTTGCGGTGCTGGTGGTGGGCTGGTTCGTGACCAGCCATGTGTTCGCGCCCGCAAAGCAGGCCGTGCAGGCGGTCAATCCGGCCTCCGAGGGGTATCTGGGTGGCGCGGGTCTGCCGGTGATCCTGGCCTGGCCTGTGGGCGCGGTCTTTGCCGCAGGCGTTGCCTGGCTGGTAGGCAAGGTCAGTCTGGGCCTGCGCTCGGACTATCTGGCGATTGCAACACTGGGGATTTCAGAGATCGTGATTGCGGTTCTGAAACACGAACGCTGGCTCGCGCGCGGTGTCAACAATGTCACCGGCATCGAGCGCCCGGTCGCGCGTCCTATCGAGTTGCAGCCCCTGCCCTGGGTGCAGTCTTTGGCCGAAACCCTGGGCTGGAGCGTGTCGCAAACGGCCTCGGTCGTTTCCGGCCTTGGCTATGCGGCGCTCTTCACGCTGGTTCTGGCGCTTCTGATCTGGCTCGCGGAACGCGCGCTGAATTCACCCTGGGGCCGGATGATGCGCGCCATTCGCGACAAC
>JAFIEL010000010.1 GCA_020832585.1 Natronohydrobacter sp.
GCAAGCTGGATATGGTGGGCATGACCCGCGCGCATATGGCCGATCCGCATATCGTAACCAGGATCATGCGCGGCGAGGAAGATCGCATCCGCCCTTGCGTGGGCGCGAATTACTGTCTGGACCGCATCTATCAGGGGGGGATGGCGCTGTGCCTGCACAACCCCTCGACCGGGCGGGAACTGGAGGTGCCGCATGAGATTGCGCAAGCTGACAAGCCCCGCCGTGTCGTGATCGTCGGCGCTGGCCCTGCCGGGCTGGAAGCGGCGAGGGTGGCGGCCGAGCGCGGGCATGAGGTGGTGGTGCATGAGGCGGCCAATGATCCCGGTGGGCAAATCCGCCTGACCGCCCAGACCCCGCGCCGGGCCGAGATGATGCAGATCATCCAATGGCGGTTTGCCGAATGTGAACGGCTGGGGGTGGTGTTCCGGTTCAACTCCTTTGCCGATGTCGAGACAGTGCAGGCCGAGAACCCTGATGTCGTCATAATCGCCACAGGTGGCCTGCCCCATATCGAGGTTCTGGAGCAGGGCAATGATCTGGTGGTTTCTAGCTGGGACATTCTGTCAGGCGATGCAAAGCCGGGTGAAAATGTCCTGATCTATGACGATGCGGGCGATTACCCTGCCCTGCAAGCTGCCGAAAAGATCGCAGCAACCGGGGCCAAGGTCGAGATCATGACCCGCGACCGCAGTTTCGCGCCCGAAGTCATGGCCATGTCGCTCACCCCCTCCATGCGCGAGCTGCAAAAACAGGATGTGACCTTCACGGTCACATGGAAACTCGATGCCGTCACGCGCGAAGGCAACCGGCTGGTTGCCCGGATCGGCAGCGATTATGGCGGCGTGACGCGCACGCGCGAGGTGGATCAAGTCGTGGTCAATCACGGCACGCGGCCCTTGGATGAGCTCTATTTCGACCTTCGCCCCAAGTCGGTGAACCTTGGTGCAGTCGATTACGAGGCGCTGGTCGCAAGCGCGCCCCAGACAATCAGAACCAACCCCGAAGGTGGCTACCAGCTTTTCCGCATCGGCGATGCTGTTGCGGCACGCAACACCCATGCCGCGATCTATGATGCGCTGCGCCTTGTGCGCGCCCTGTAATGGCACAGGTCGCCGAACAACGCGGTGCGCACACATGGCGCGAGTGAACCAAATTGCGCCGCTTCCGTGCGCGCTGCATCCGTGGTCTGCCGTCAAGAAAACGGCAGACCACATACGACCAGATCCTATCCGGAACTCCCTGATCTCTTGCCACGAAGGTTCCCCCGATGATCAGCAATTCTGACCTGCTTTACCTGCTCATGTCGCGCAAGCCGTGGCATTCGCTGCCGCAGCCCTTCTACAACGATCCAGACATCTATCAGGCCGATCTGCGCGAAATCTGGCAGCGGGACTGGATTTTCGCGGCCCCTTCGGCAGAACTGCCAAAGACCGGCAGCTACATCACGCTGGAAATCGGCACGGCGTCGGTGATCATCGTGCGCGACGCGGATCGCGTGATCCGGGCGTTTCACAATTCCTGCCGTCACCGGGGCAGCAGGATTTGTGCGGCGGAAAAGGGCACGTCGCCCAAACTGGTCTGTCCCTATCACCAATGGACCTATGATCTGGACGGCAAACTGCTCTGGGCGCGCGAAATGGGCGCGGATTTCGACCCCTCGCAGCATGGGCTGGGGCTGGTCCATTGCCGAGAGATCGCAGGCATGGTGTTCATTTGTCTGGGTCAGGACGCGCCCGACACCAGCGCGCTGGAAGCACAGGCCGCGCGCTACATGGGGCCGCATGATCTGGCCAATCTCAAAGTCGCGCATCAATCCAGCATCATTGAGCAGGCCAACTGGAAACTGGTGCTGGAAAACAACCGTGAATGTTATCACTGTTCAGGCTCGCATCCCTCGCTATGCGTGACTTTCCCGGATGATCCGAACCTCGTCGGCGCCGATGACAGCACCACCAGCAATGCAGGCCGCGCCCATGTGGACCGTTGCGAGGCCGCCGGTCTGCCCGCAAAATATCTGATTGATCCCTCCGAACGCTGGCGCTTCGTGCGCATCCCGTTTCTGAACAAGGCTGTCAGCTACACGCTGGACGGCAAGGCGGCGGTCACGAAACGCATTGGCTCTGTGCCGTTCGATGATGCGGGATCGTGCCTGTTCTTCCATTACCCCAACACCTGGAACCACTTCTTGTCCGATCAGGTGCTGACTTTCCGCGTGCTGCCGGTCGGCCCGATGCAAACGCAGGTCACGACGACTTGGCTTGTCCACAAGGATGCCGAGGAAGGGCGCGATTATGATCTGAAGCGCCTGACCGAAGTCTGGATCAGCACCAATGACGAGGACCGCCGCATCGTCGAGGAAAACCAGCGCGGCATCAACTCGCCCGGCTATCTGCCCGGCCCCTACAGTCAGGTGCAGGAAGGCGGCGTCAACCAGTTCGTGGACTGGTATTGCCGCACGCTGCAAACGGCCCTGATGGGGCCGCGCCAGATCGCGGCGGAGTAACACCATGATCCCGATGCCGACCAAGGACAGCCCGATCTGGCGCGATGACGAGGAACTGGAATGCGTGGCGATCCTGCCCGAAGCGCCGGGCGTCAAGACTTTCGTGTTTCGCCCGCCCTCCGCGTCGATCTTCGTCTATCGCGCAGGCCAGTTCCTGACGCTTGATCTGCCTGTCCCCGGCGGCAATGTGCAGCGGACCTTTACGATTTCATCGTCGCCCATCACCTCGGCCTATCTCAGCATCACCGCCAAGGTGCAGCCCGATTCAGTCGGGACGCGCTGGATACATGACCATCTGCAAGTGGGGATGCGCCTGCGCGCCTATGGCCCCGCCGGACTGTTCCACCTACCGCCACAACCCGAAGGCAAGTACCTGTTCATCTCGGCAGGGTCCGGCGTGACGCCGATGATGTCGATGGCCACCACGCTGTTCGAGCGCGGCGAAGACCCGGACATCTGTTTCATCCAATGCGCGCGCAAACCGAGTGACCTGATCTTCCGGCGCAGGCTGGAATACATGGCCTCGCGCGTGGCCGGGCTGGCGCTGCATTTCGTCGTCAGCCAACCCGAACCCTACGAGGTCTGGACCGGCTATCGTGGCCAGTTCAACCAGTTGATGCTGGGCCTGATGTGCAGCGACTATCTGGAACGCGATGTCTATTGCTGCGGGCCAGAGACTTTCATGACGGCGGTGCGCGAAATCCTGATCTCGCTGGGCTATGACATGGCGCGCTATCATCAGGAATCCTTTCACGCCCCGGCCGAAACCGTGGCCGAGATCAAGGAATTTGACGATCCAGTGCCCGATGACACGGCACTGGCCGAAATCGTCTTCGCGCGCTCGGGTATTTCTGTTACCTGCACCGAAGGCGACACGATCATGCAGATCGCCCGTGCACAGGGACTGCCTGTCGCATCAGGCTGCAATTTCGGCCTGTGCGGCACCTGCAAGACCCGCAAGATCTCTGGTGATGTGCATATGGTCCATAATGGCGGGATCAGTGACGAAGATATCGAAGCGGGGTATATCCTCGCCTGCTGCTCCAAACCGGTGGGCCGGATCGAGATCGATGCCTGAACAGGATCACGCTGCGCGCTGTCCCTCAAACGCGCGTAGCGCAATCCCCTCGGTCGTCAGCCTTGCATGAAGCGCCTGGGCCAGCGCTACGGCCCCGTGAGTATCACCGTGTAGACAGATCGTGTCGATCTGCGCAGGCAGATGCGTGCCCCGAGCGGTGATGATCGCCCCGGCTTCGAGCATCGCCAGAATACGGGCGCAGACCTGATCCGCGTCATGGATCACGGCACCGGGCAAGCGACGATCCATCAGCAAGCCATCTTCCGAATACCCCCGGTCGGCAAAAATCTCTTGCGCCATACGCGCACCCAATGCGCGCGCGGCGCGCGCCTGCGCCGTGCCGGAAATCACCATCAGGATAATCTCCGGGTCAACGGCCAGCGCGCCTTCATAGCAGGCGCGGGCCAGCGCCTCATCTTCTGCGGCCATATTGGCCAAGGCACCATGCAGTTTCAGATGCCGCACATGGCCGCCTGCCAGCCGCGCCATGGCCTGCGCCGCGCCAAGCTGATAGGCCACAAGGTGACGCGCTTCATCGGGGGCAAGCTGCATCCGCCGCCGCCCGAAACCCTGCAGATCAGGCAAGCCCGGATGCGCCCCGATCCCGACCCCGTGCGCCACCGCCTGAGCCATGGCCCGCACCATCACGTCAGGATCACCGGCATGAAAGCCACAAGCGATATTGGCCGAGGTGATCACCCGCAAAAGATCGTCATCCGCGCCCATCGGCCAGGGGCCAAAACTTTCGCCCATATCTGCGTTCAGATCGATATGTCTTGTCATGCCCCTGTCCTTTCCAGATCGTCGCCGCATGTCACGCTTCTGGTCAGTTGATAAGCCAGAAGACCGGCCATGTCATGCGGATCGCGGATCAGAGGCAACAGCGCAGGCGCGCCGCACGAAAGATGGGGCATGATCCGGCAACGCGTGGCGAATTGACGGCGCGACGGCGACCGACACAAAGCTCAGCCCGGCATGTCCTGAACCGGCATCGGCGGCAGATTATAGGGTGTCGCAATGAAAATTTCGCTCGATTGTGTCGGCACATGCTGCGACAGCTTTCGGGGCGACTCGAGCACCATCATGAACAGTTTCCGCATATCCTGAGACAGATCATGGTGCAGGACATAGCTGATCGCGCTTTTCGCAAGCAAAAGCCGGTTCTCTCGATCAAGATCATGGGCGACA
Organism: Natronohydrobacter sp.; assembly: GCA_020832585.1. Classification (GTDB taxonomy): domain Bacteria; phylum Pseudomonadota; class Alphaproteobacteria; order Rhodobacterales; family Rhodobacteraceae; genus Roseinatronobacter. The sequence goes on from JAFIEL010000010.1 coordinate 4,770, forward strand.
TAGACCAAAGGGCGCTGGCGACATTCGGACAGTTTGCGCAGGATCGCCGCATTCCCGCCGCCCATTGAATACACTGCCGTGACAGCCTCCCCTCTGGCCAGGATTGCATCCAGCGACCGGGCCGTAGCCACAGTCATCCCCGCGCCACCTGTCGCGTCCATGAAGTGCACCCCCGGCTTCAGGCTGGTCAGCAGATCACGAAAAGCAGTCAGGCGATCTGTTTCGCCCCGAAAACTGTCCTGACTGCGCGATGTCAGCACAGTTGCGCCGCGCTCAGGCAGGCTTTGCGCCATGAGATAGGCAGCGATCCGTCCCGCCTGTGCATTGTCCAGCCCAAAATATCCTTGCCGCACACTGCCCGGCAGGTCCGTGACCAGAGTATAGACCGGAATTCCCGCCCTTGAGAGCCGCTCGACCATGGCACGGATCGCAGGCGTATCGCGCGCTTTCAGGCAAAGACCCTGACTTCCCCGATGCGCAATACGCTCCAATGCCGCCAGTGTCTCGGCCTCGGACATGATCTCCTGAAACTGAAACCGGACCCGGATCGCGGTTCCGGGGAAAGATCGCAGCGCAGTTTCAGCCGCAAACCGGATTTCCCGCGAGAACCGCTTCGGCGCTTCGGCCAGCACATCCAGAAACACCCGCCTGCCAGTTGCGGCCAGTTGCGCTTCCTGCGCTTTCAACTCGCGCAGCGCCAGTTCAACGCGCTTGCGCGCTTGCGGGCTGGCATTGGGTCGGTTGTTGATCACACGGTCCACGGTGGCGGTACCCAGGCCCGCCTGACGTGCAATCTCCTTGATCGGAAAACGATGCGCCATTGATGTATTTCTGATGTGTTTTTCAGTCCGGGGCAAGCCGTTTCAGGATTAGAAACAGAAGCAGAGCTTTTGAAAAAGGTGCCGACCATGACCCTCGATCTTTCACACCCCCCGATAGGCTTTTATGACGAAGCCACCTGTGATCTGGCCGAATTCGAAGCCTTGACGGCGCAGACAGTCGATCCTGGCATGATCCCCCATGCGACCAGCGCCGCGCGAAACGTGCCGGTCTATAAGATGGGTGCGCTTGCCGCAAAGCTGACCGACCCGGCAACGCGACGCACGCTGATGTCGGAATGGGCGCGCATCCTGCATCATGGCGCTGGGGTTTTCGTACTGAAACAGGCCTGCCCAGACCATGCGGCGATCGATCAGGCCACAGAGGTTTATAACCAGATCATTGCCGAGGAACGCAGCGCAGGCAGTGCCGGGGCCGACCATTTTGCCGCTGCGGGCAGCAATGACCGGATCTGGAATTCGCTGCAGAAGCTTGCACTGAAATCGCCCGCGACCTTCGTGCGCTATTTTGCCAGCCCCGCGATAGATGCGGCCTGCGAGGCGTGGCTTGGTCCGAATTACCAGATGACCGCACAGATCAACCTTGTTCACCCCGGCGGACAGGCGCAGCAGGCGCATCGCGATTATCACCTTGGTTTTCAGACTGCCGAACTCAGCGCGACCTATCCGGCCCATGTGCATGACCTGTCACCCCTGATGACACTACAGGGCGGTATCGCGCATTGCGACATGCCCATCGAGTCCGGTCCGACAAAGCTTCTGCCCTTCTCGCAACTCTACCGCCCCGGATATGCGGCCTGGCGTCGCGATGATTTTCGCGCGCATTTCGAGGCGCATTTCGTTCAACTGCCGCTTGAGAAGGGCGATGCGATTTTCTTCAATCCAGCGCTGTTCCATGCCGCCGGGACAAATTCCAGCACTGACATTCACCGCATGGTCAACCTGCTGCAAATCTCTTCTGCCTTCGGACGCGCCATGGAGAGCGTGGATCGCAGGGCAATCTGCAAGGCCATTTTTCCTGACCTGCGCAAGGCAGTCGAAACGGCACGGCTGCCCGAAATCGCGCGAGAGGCCGTCCTTGGGGCCGCAGCAGAAGGCTATTCCTTCCCCACCAATCTGGACCGCGACCCACCTGTGGGCGGACTGGCCCCCAAGACGCAAAAGGCGCTTTTGCGCGAAGCAGTGCTGGATGCATGGACCCCGCCAGAACTGGCCGAGGCGCTGGACGCACTGGCAGAGCGACAGCTGCCCTGAAATGGGGACCGCGCCCTTGCGGCTGTGCCCATGATCAGCCTAGTGTAGGTGCGTCACATTCCCCAAGAGCATTGATATGCGCCTGATCGATCCTGACCATCCGTTCTACCGCCCGAAATGGCGCCGCTACCTACTGGTTGCGGCACCCTTCATCTGGGCAAGTCTGGAATGGGGTTTCGGCAATCCGTTCTGGGCCTATCTGTCGGCTGCGATTGGCGGCTATCTGGCGTGGCATCTGGTGCTGAACTGGCGCTCTGACGGCGCGGATTAGTCGGCGGGCAAATCCACGGGCAGGCCTGTTGCGCGCGAATGCGTTGCAGCATCGGCCAGCATTTGGGCGCGCAAGCCGTCCATAATCCCCGGTTCGGCCTGCGCCGCCCCGGTTGTCGCCGCCACAAAGGCGCGCATTTCGGCCAGATAGGCGGCCTCATAGCGTTCCAGAAAGACGAGCTCAGCAGGACTGCGCCGGAAACCTGTGTCTATGGCGATTTAAATGTTGCTTTTCTACGGGTTCTCGGCACGCAGCATGCCCGTTTGCCGATCAATTCCAGCCTCAGAGTTTCATGCCTTTCCCGATGCACCAAGGCCCCGAATGACCGCGCGGGCGGCATCGAAGACCGGATCATGCGTTTCTTTCAGTATCGACACCCTGTCAAATCGCGCGGGATCTACATTGACCGCTTCGCGCAGCGCCTTGCCGAAGGCCATGCGCAACTCCGTCCCGATATTGAATTTCGCAATGCGCGATCCGGCGGCGAGGGCGGCGCGCTGTGCATATGGCACGCCAGATCCGCCATGAATGACCAGCGCCACCTCAGTCACGGCCTCGATCGCGCGGATGCGGGCTTCATCCAAGCCACCCTCATGGTCGGTCTGCAGATGCATATTGCCCACGGATATGGCCATCGCATCCACGGATGTTTCGCGCGCGAAACATGCGGCCTCTTGCGGGTCGGTTCCCGCAGAGTTTTCGCCGCCCGAATAGCCTACAAAGCCAATTTCGCCCTCGCAGGAAATCCCTGCTGCATGCGCCATTTCCGCGACTTGCGCGGTCTCGTCGATATTCTGCGCAAGCGGCTTGCGCGAGCCGTCAAACATCAGCGATGTGAACCCTGCCTCCAGTGCCTCGCGGCATTCAGCCAAGGTATAGCCGTGGTCAAGATGCACAACGACGGGCACATCAACACTGACCGCCAGATGGCGCATCATCGCCCCAAGCACCGGAAGCGGCGTATGCGCCCGGCACGATGGCCCGGCTTGCAGGATGACCGGCGCGCGCTCGGCCTGCGCGGCGAGCGCATATGCGCGCATGTCCTCCCAGCCCAGACAGACAAGGCCAGGAACAGCATAGCCGCCTTTCAGCGCGGGTTGCAGAACGTCTGACAGCGTGGCCAAGGTCATTTGAACTTGGCCACCATATCCATGATGCCGGGGATCGTGTGCAGTTGCGCGGCATGAGTGGGCTGGAAATACTGCTTCAGGCTGCGCTGTGACTGCCCGCCAAGGATGGTGAAATAATACATCTCATAGCCCGGCAAGACGCAGCAGGGGTGATAGCCCTTGTCGATCAGCACGGTCGAGCCATTGACGATGTGATAGGCGTCACCCGGTTCGTTATCGACCCGTTGCAGCATTTGAAGCCCCGAACCGTAATCGGGCTTGAAGCGGAAATTGTAGCATTCGTCATGGCGGGTTTCGTCGGGCAGACGGTCTGTGTCATGCTTGTGGCTGGGAAAGCCCGACCAGCCGCCCGCGCCCACGGTGAAGAGTTCCGACACCAGCAACCGCCCGACCCGGTCGTGATGTGCAGCCCCAAGGATATGCTTGATCTTGCGATGGGTCTTGGTGTCGTCGCTACCATATTGCACCACGTCCAGATCAGCGGCACGCACGGCAAAGGGTTTGAGGGTTTCGGCAAACTGTGCGCCTGCAATGAAGCACTCGGTATCTGTCAGGGCGGTGATCCGCGCGCCGGTATCGCTGGGCACATAAACGCCCTCTGGCTCTCCATCCCAGACATCGGCGCCGCGCTGGCCGATATTGGCGTAGGTTTCGCCAGCGGTTTCCACCGTGATCGTGCCGGTTGCGGGCACGACGCAGGTTTCATAGCCTTTCACGCGATAGTCGAAATGTGCACCGGCTTTCAACTTCACGATGTTGAAATAGACCAGCGGCACATGCGCGTCATTCATGTCCACGATGGGCCGGTTCTGATTGTCGAAGGGGGCGATATGCATGATCTGTCCTTTCAGGCGGCGCTTGGATCGGCATGGCGTTTCAGGAAATCGTCGAGTTCCGCGCGCGTGGGCATGGCGGGCGCGCATCCGACCCGCGCGACCACCATCGCGGCATTGGCAGAGCCTTGCAGCACGGCATCGCGCACCGGCAAGCCATCCGCCAGCCCGGCGACCAGCCCGCCCATGAAGCTGTCGCCTGCACCTGTGGGTTTGAGCGCTTTGGTCGGGAAGATGCCGGTCTTGATCTCGCCTTCGGGTGTGACCGTGATCGCGCCTTTCTCGCCCATCTTGTAGACTGCCAGCTTCGCACCCTGCGCGACCAGTTCGCGCGCCTTGTCCAGCCCGCGCGTGTAATCGCCTGCCATGAAACCAAATTCCACATCATTGCCGACGATCACGTCACACATGGCACCTGCGCGCGAATACACCTCTGCCGCAACCTGCGCCGAGGGCCAGCTATAGGGGCGATAGTCGATATCGAAGATCAGGGGCAGGCCCGCCGCCTTGGCCAGTTCAAACCCCCGGAACGCGCCTGTGCGCGAGGGTTCCGCCGCGAAAACCGTGCCTGTGGTGATGAGCGCGTCATAGGCGGCGTAATCCACGGCCTCGACATCCGCCGCCGTCATCTCGAAATCCGCCGCACCGTTGCGGTAGATGACGGATTGATGATCCTCGATTCGGGACTCGACCACGGCCAGCGAATTGCGCGCCTCTCCCCCCACGGAACGCACATGGGCGCGGCCAATGCCGTATTTGTCCAGCTCATTGAGCGCGAAACGCCCGATCGCATCATCCGAGACGCAAGTCACCAGATCAGCGCTGCCGCCCAGCTTGCAGATCGCAACCCCGATATTGGCAGAAGACCCGCCCAGACAGGCGAAGAAGCGCGTGGCCTCTTCGGTCCTGGTGCCGGGCGGGTCGGGGTAGAAATCCATGCCTGCGCGCCCGATGATGACAAAGCGATTGCCGGTCAGCCGCATCTCACACCCCCTGACGCTGGCGGGCGCGGGTGGCCTCGATCTCGGCATGTTTCGCGCGGACATTAGCATTATCGGACACTTGCGGCGTGCCGACTTCCCACCAGGCATGGCCTTGCGTGGTCCAGCCCTCGTAAGGGTCCACATGCATGACAATGACCGTGGTCTTGTCGGACGCCTTGGCGCGGGTAAACGCCTCGCCCAGTTCCGCCGGGTTGGCGACGGTGACGGCATCGGCCCCCATCGCGCGGGCATGGGCTTCGAAATCGACCACGAAGGGCTCGGGCACTGTCGGGCAATCCGCGATCAGATTGTTGAAACTGTCTTGGCCCGTGTTGTTCTGCAGCTTGTTGATGACGGCAAAACCGCCATTGTCGAGCACAAGGATGATCAGCTTCTTCTGCGTCAGCACACTGGAATAGATATCCGAGTTCATCAGCAGATAGCTGCCATCGCCCACAAAAACGATGGTGTCGGCCTCTGGTTCGCTCTCGGCCTGCGCGATCCGCGCGCCCCAGCCGCCGGCGATTTCATAGCCCATGCAGGAAAAGCCGAATTCGACATCGACGGTGCCGATTTCCAGCGTGCGCCAGTTGGCGGTCACTTCGGCGGGCAAGCCGCCCGCAGCCGTCACCACCCGGTCGCGCGGATCGCAGAGTGCGTTCACCACGCCGATGGCCTGCGCGTAGCTGTTGGGGCGGTTTCCGTGGCTGACATTCTGCGCAACATAGCCATCCCATGCGCGGCGCTCGTCTTGCGCGCGGGCGGTCCAGTCGGTGGGAGTGCGATATTCGCCCAAGGCAGCGCCAAGCTGCGGAAAGGCCAGTTTCGCATCGCCCACCACGGGCAGGGACAGGTGTTTCATCGCGTCATGCCGCCCGACATTCAGCCCGATCAGTTGCGCATCCTTGGCGAAAGCGGTCCAGGACCCGGTGGTGAAATCCTGCAAGCGTGTGCCCACGGCAAGGATCACATCGGCGGCTTCCGCAATCGCATTGGCGCTATCCGATCCGGTCACGCCAATCGGGCCTATGTTCAGCGGATGGCTGGCCAGCATGTTGGCGCGGCCTGCGATGGTTTCGACGACAGGGATGCCATGCGCTTCGGCGAAGGCGGTCAGTTCCGCGACCGCGCCGGAATACTGCACGCCGCCGCCCGCAATGATCATCGGGCGCTTGGCCCGTGCCAGCGCGCGCGCGGCATCGGCGATCTCGGCGCTATCTGGTGACTGGCGACGGATGCGGTGCACGCGGCGGGCGAAGAATTCCGACGGATAGTCATAAACCCAGCCCTGCACGTCCTGCGGCAACCCGATAAAGACCGGACCGCAATCAGCGGGGTCGAGCATCGTGGCGAACGCGGCAGGCAGCGACTGGATCACCTGCGCGGGATGGGTGATGCGGTCCCAGAATCGGGTCACGGGTTTGAAGGCGTCGTTGACGCCGAGGGTCGGGTTTCCGAAATGTTCAAGCTGTTGCAGCACCGGGTCAGGCAGGCGGGTTAGAAATGTGTCGCCGCAGAGCATCAGCATGGGCAACCGGTTGGCATGGGCCAAAGCCGCAGCAGTCAGCAGATTCGCTGTGCCCGGCCCGGCGCTGGCCGTGCAGAACATGAAGCGGCGGCGCAGATGGTATTTCGCATAGGCCGCCGCCGCAAAGCCCATGCTCTGTTCGTTCTGGCCGCGATAGAGCGGCATCTCGGCATGGTGGGGATAGAGAGCCTCGCCCAGACAGGGGACGTTGCCATGTCCGAAAATACCAAAGCCGCCACCGCAGATCCGGGTTTCCTTGCCGTCAATCTCGATGAACTGGTTCAACAGATACCGCGTGATGGCTTGGGCCGTTGTCAGCCGGATGGTGTCGCCCGTCTGTGTCATCTCTCCCTCCCTCGTTTCGCCTGACATCTGCAATCGATGAATTGCCAGTTGCGTCGGCGCGTGTGTCAGGATAACAATTTTGCAACCGGTTGCAAGTGACCTGAGCGACAGGGGGGAGACAAATCATGCGCAAGATCGGAATCGGTCTGGTCGGCGGGGGCTATATGGGCAAGGCGCATGCCGTGGCCTTGTCGGCAGTTGGCGCGGTGTTTGACATGCCGCTGCGTCCTGTTCTGGAAATGGTCGCCGCATCCAGCCTGGAATCAGCAGAAAGATACCGCGCTGCCTATGGGTTTGCGCGCGCGGCACAAGACTGGCAAACGCTCGTCGCAGACCCGAATGTGGAAGCCGTCGTCATCGCCGCCCCGCAAACCGCGCATCGCGCGATTGCAGAGGCCGCTTTTGCCCTGGGCAAGCCCGTGTTCTGCGAAAAACCCCTTGGCGCGTCGCTTGATGATGCGAAGGCCATGGTTGCCGCCGCCGAGCGCGCTGATCTGCCGAATATGATCGGCTTCAACTATGTCCGAACGCCCGCCACACAGTTTGTGCGTCAATGTCTGTCCGAAGGCGTGATCGGACAGGTCACATGGTTTCGTGGCGAGCATACCGAGGATTTTCTGGCGGACCCGGCCACCCCTTTCAACTGGCGTTGCGAAGGGCGTGCGAATGGCTGCATGGGCGACCTGGCCCCGCATATGATTAACTGCGCGCTGGCGCTGATGGGCGGGATTACTGAACTCTCGGCCCGGATAGAAACCCTGCATCCCACACGCCCCGGTCCGGATGGCCCGATCCGCGTGGACAATGACGATCACGGGCAGATGATGGTGCGTTTCGCCTCTGGCGTCATGGGGCATCTCTATTTCAGCCGCACAGCGACCGGGCGAAAGATGGGATATGCCTATGAAATACATGGCACAAAAGGCGCGATTCGCTTCGATCAGGAAGACCAGAACGCGGTCTGGCTGTATCGTGCGGACGGCCCTGAGGCGCAGCGCGGTTTCACGAAAATCCTGACTGGTCCAACCCATCCCGATTACCTGCCCTTCTGTCAGGGGCCGGGACATGGCACCGGGTATCAGGACCAGATCATCATCGAGGCGCGCGATTTCCTGCGCGCGATCGAGACCGGCCAGCCTGTCTGGCCGACCTTCCGCGACGGGTTGGCTGTCGCGCAGGTCATTGATACCGCCTTTGCCGCTGCCGCTGATGGCCGCTGGCATCCTGTTCCCTCTGTGTGAAAGGCACATCGCATGACGATCCGCATCGGCAATGCCCCCTGTAGCTGGGGCGTCGAATTTCCAGATGATCCGCGCAATCCGCCTTGGCGACAGGTGCTTAGTGAATGTGCCAAGGCCGGATATACAGGCATCGAGCTTGGGCCGGTGGGGTTCATGCCTGAAGACCCTGCCGTGCTGGCAGACGCACTGGCCGAAAACGGGCTGGAGTTGATCGGCGGCGTGGTGTTCCGCGCCTTTCACGATCCGGCGCAATGGGAAAATGTGCTGGATGGGGCCGTGCGGACCTGCAAGGCGCTGGTCGCGCATGGGGCGCAGCATCTGGTACTGATCGATTCGATCTCGCCACGCCGGGCACCGACTGCCGGGCGTGCAGATGCGGCTGAACAGATGGATGCGCAGGAATGGGCGGCATTCCGCGACCGGATCGCCCATGTCGCGCGGATGGGGGCCGAGGAGTATGGGCTGACAGTCTGCATCCATGCCCATGCGGCAGGCTTCATCGACTTTGAGCCGGAACTGGAACGGCTGCTGGAGGAAGTGCCTGAAGACATTCTGAAAATCTGCTTTGACACGGGCCATCATTCCTATGCCGGCTTTGATCCGGTGGCGTTCATGCGCCGCCATATGGGGCGGATTTCCTACATGCATTTCAAGGATATCGACCCTGTGGTGAAAGCGGATGTGATCGCCAATGGCACAGGGTTCTATGATGCCTGCGGGCAGGGAATTTTCTGCAATCTGGGCAAGGGCGATGTGGATTTCCCGGCTGTGCGGCAACTCTTGCTTGATCACGGGTTTGAAGGCTGGTGCACGGTCGAGCAGGATTGCGACCCGACGCTCGATGTCTCGCCGGTGACGGATGCGCGGGCCAATCGTGAATATCTGCAAAGCATCGGGTTCTGAGGGGGCCAAAATGAAGCTGAACTGGGGATTGATCGGCGGGGGCGAGGGCAGCCAGATCGGTCCTGCGCACCGCTTGGGCGCGCAGGCTGACGGGTTGTTCACCTTGACCGCTGCGGCGCTGGATGCCGATGCCGACAAGGGCCGCGCCTATGCGCAAACTCTGGGCGTGGCCCCGGATCGCGCCTATGGCGACTGGCGTGAGATGCTGGCAGGCGAGCGCGGACGTGCGGACCGGGTGGAACTGGTGACTGTCGCCACGCCGAACGCCACGCATTTTGAAATCACCAAGGCATTCCTTGAAGCCGGGTTTCATGTGCTGTGCGAAAAGCCCATGACGATGAGCGTGGAAGAGGGTGAGGAGATCGTGAAAATCGCCTGCGCCTCGGGGCGGATTTGTGCGGTGAATTATTGCTATTCTGCCTATCCGATGGTGCGGGAGATGCGCGAGATGGTGCGCAGCGGGGCTTTGGGCAAGATCCGGCTGGTGGTGACGAATTTCAGCCATGGCCATCATGGCGATGCAACGGATGCAGACAATCCGCGCGTGCGCTGGCGTTATGATCCGGCGATGGCGGGGGTATCGGGGCAGTTTGCCGATTGCGGGATTCATGCGCTGCATATGGCGAGTTTCATCACTGGCGAACAGGTCGCAACGCTATCGGCGGATTTCGCTTCGACCATTTCCAGCCGCGTTCTGGAAGATGATGCGATGGTGAATTTCCGCATGTCGGGCGGCACTGTGGGGCGGCTTTGGACCAGTTCGGTCGCGATTGGCCGCCAGCATGGGTTTGATATTCAGGTGTTTGGCGAAACCGGCGGGCTGCGCTGGGCGTCGGAACAGCCCAATCAGGTCTATTACACCCCTGTCGGCGGGCGCACGCAGATCATGGAGAAGGGTGAGGCGGGGCTGAGCAGCGAGGCCGCGCGCCTGAGTCGCGTGGCGATTGCGCATCCCGAGGGCTTTCCGCTGGCAGTTGCCAATATCTATGTCGATCTGGCCGCAGCCATAAAGGGCGAGGCACGCGACGGGCTACCCCTGGCGGAAGACGGGCTGCGGTCAATGGCGGCGGTCTATGCTGCGGTCGCTTCGGCCAAGGCTGACGGCGCCTGGGTCGATGCGCGGCCCCCGATGTTTCGATAAAGGCTCAGGTCGGACAGGGGCGCAGGGTTCCGCGCTCGATCACGCGGCAAGGAAACAGGCGGGTTTCAGGGTGGCGGTCGGGGCGCTCGATCGTGCCGACCACCAGATCAATGGATGCCTCTATGATCTCTGCGACCGGCTGACGAATTGTCGTCAGGTTGATGTTCTGCCAGCGCGCCATGGCCATGTCATTCAACCCGATGACCCCGACATCCTGCGGAACACGCAAGCCCTTGTCCGCAATGGCCGACATCGCACCGATCGACAGCACGTCGTCCCCGCCGAAATAGGCTTCAGCCGGGTCTGATTGCAACAGGCGGGCCATTTCCTCGCGCCCTGCGTCGAAAGAATAGGCGCGGGCATAGCTGACGCTGGCCTCGATTTCGGGATGACTGGCCAGTGCATCGAAAAACCCCCGTGCGCGGTCCTGGGTCGAGGTCGCGCCTTCTGGACCGCCCATGAACGCGACGCGCTTGTGGCCACGCGCGATCAATGCCTCTGCCGCCATGCGCCCGCAGGCGATGTTGTCAATGCCCACGACATGCACATGCGGGCTGGTCGTGTAGCGCCCGAAGGAATGGACCACTGGCACGCCGGCATCGCGGAACGCCTCGGCAAAGCTGGGGGGAAGGGTCGAGGAGGCGACGATCACCCCGTCAACCGAATACTGCCGCAACATCCTGACCGAATTTGCGGGATCGGTTTCATGGCTCAGATTGACCAGAAGCGGGCGCAATCCACGATCCTGCAGCCCACGGGTGAACAGGTCGAACACTTCCAGAAACAGCGGGTTGTGAAAGTTGTTCGACACAAGCCCGATAAGTTTCGTGCGCCCCGTGGTCAGCGACGATGCAAGGGCGTTCGGGCTGTATCCCAGTTCATTTGCAGCAGCTTCGACCTTGGCGCGGGTCTTGGGCGAGACAGAGGCACCTTCCGTGAAGGTGCGCGAAACTGCAGAGCGTGACACGCCCGCCCGTTCCGCCACTTCTTTTAGCGTAACCGCCATGACACTCCGTCCAACTGGATACACAGGTCCGTTATCGCAAAGCCCTGATCAAAGAAATAGTGCCGCAACAGAAAGATGTTTGCAACCGGTTGCAAAATGCTCGATTCGGGTCTAGAGTTCTGCAAGGGCGAAACGGGAGCAGCCTGGATTCGCCCGATACATGTTTGGGAGGACATCATGAAGGCAACCTTGAAGAAGCTTGCGGTAAGCGCTGTTGCGGTCTCTGCGATGATGGGCGGCACGGCCGCGATCGCCGAGGGCGAGCGCTATGTTCTGGTAAGCCACGCGCCTGATAGCGACAGCTGGTGGAATACGATCAAGAACGGTCTTGCACTTGCAGGCGAGCAGATGAATGTCACCGTCGAATATCGCAACCCGCCGACAGGCGATCTTGCAGATATGGCGCGGATCATCGAACAGGCCGCCGCAAGCAATCCGAACGGGATCATCACCACACTGGCAGATCCGGATGTGCTGTCCGGCCCGATTTCCGCAGCGGTAGATGCGGGCATCGACGTGATCATCATCAATTCCGGCACGCCGGATCAGGCACGCGCGCTGGGTGCGCTGATGTATGTGGGCCAGCCGGAATATGATGCAGGCTTTGCTGCCGGTCAGCGCGCGGCGGGCGATGGCGTGACCAGCTTCCTGTGCGTGAACCACTACATTTCATCCCCCTCCTCGACCGAGCGGTGCCAGGGCTTCGCTGATGGGCTTGGGATTGATCTGGGCAATCAGATGATCGACAGCGGGCAAGACCCGAGCGAGATCCAGAACCGGGTCATGGCCTATCTGAATGCCAACCCGGACACGGATGCGGTGCTGACGCTTGGGCCGACTTCGGCTGATCCGACGATTCTGGCGCTGCAGCAGATGGGTCTGGCCGGGGATATCTATTTCGGCACCTTCGATCTGGGCGGCGATATCGTGCAGGCGATCCGTGACGGCGTGATTCAGTGGGGCATTGACCAGCAGCCCTTCCTGCAAGCCTATCTGCCGGTGATCGTGCTGACCAACTACCACCGCTTCGGCGTGCTGCCGGGCAACAACATCAATTCCGGCCCCGGCTTCGTGACCGCCGACGCGCTGGATCTGGTGGCGGAACTGGCGGGCGAATACCGCTGACGGGCTGAGTGCCAAAGGCGGGGCCTGCGGGCTCCGCCTTGCTTTTCTTAGATTTCACGACATTGGGGGAGGAGTTGCGATGTCCAGCACAGGCGCGGCCGTTGACGAACGCATCAAGGAAACATCGAGACTGCGCAAGGCACTGATCCGCCCGGAACTGGGTGCGATTGTCGGCACTTTCGCGGTATTCCTGTTCTTCATCATCTTCGCGGGCGACAGCGGCATGTTCAACGCGCAAGGTGTGCTGAACTGGTCCACTGTCTCGGCGCAGTTCGTGATCATCGCGGTCGGAGCCTGCATGCTGATGATCGCAGGCGAGTTTGATCTTTCGGTCGGCTCGATGATCGGTTTTGCGGGCATGTCGATTGCGATCTTCTCGGTCACGCTAGGCTGGCCGGTCTGGCTTGCGATCCTGCTGACTTTCGCCATCTGCATCGCCATCGGGGCGCTGAATGGGGTGATCGTTGTCCGCACGGGCCTGCCCAGCTTCATCGTAACGCTGGCCTTCCTGTTCATCCTGCGCGGCTTCACCATCTTCTTTCCGCAATTGATCGAGCGCCGCACGATCATCGGCGGCATTGCCGAACGCGCTGCGGGCGACTGGCTGGCCCCTGTTTTCGGTGGCAAGGTCGGCGGGTTCTTCTTCGACTGGCTGGCCAGTCAAGGCCTGATCGCCGTTTTCGAGCGCGGCAATCGTATGGGAGAGCCGATTGTAAACGGTATCCCGATGCTGATCGTCTGGGCGCTGGGGCTGATGGTTGTCGCGCATATCGTGCTGACACGCACCCGTTTCGGCAACTGGGTCTTTGCCGCAGGCGGCGACGCACAGGCCGCGCGCTATGTGGGCGTTCCAGTTGCACGGGTGAAAATCCTGATGTTCATGTTCACCGCTTTTTGCGCCACGGTCTTTGCAACCTGTCAGGTCATGGAATTCGGATCGGCGGGCGCGGATCGCGGCCTGTTGAAAGAGTTCGAGGCGATCATCGCCGTGGTGATCGGCGGCGCGCTGCTGACCGGGGGCTATGGGTCGGTGATCGGGGCGGCGCTGGGCGCGCTGATCTTCGGGGTGGTGCAGCAGGGGCTGTTCTTTGCGGGCGTCGAATCCAGCCTGTTCCGGGTGTTTCTGGGGGTGATCCTGCTCTTTGCGGTGATCCTGAACACCTATATCCGCCGGATCATCACAGGGGAGCGCTGAGATGAGCAGTTTTGACCACAACCCGATTGTCGAGATGCGCAATATCGAGAAGCATTTCGGCCCGGTCATCGCGCTGAACGGGGTCAGTTTCGACATCCGCCCCGGAGAATGCCACTGCCTGCTGGGCGATAATGGCGCCGGGAAATCCACCTTCATCAAGACCATGTCCGGGGTACACAAACCAACGAAGGGTGAAATCCTGTTCGAGGGCAAGCGCATGGATTTCGCAAGCCCGCGCGATGCGATGGAAGCCGGGATCGCGACGGTTTATCAGGATCTGGCGATGATCCCGCTGATGTCAGTGACGCGCAATTTCTGGATGGGGCGGGAACCGGTCAAGCGCGTCGGCCCTTTCAGTTTCATGGATTTCACCAAGGCCAATGACGTGACCATGGAAGAAATGCGCAAGATGGGAATCAATCTGCGATCACCGGATCAGGCGGTGGGCACGCTGTCGGGGGGCGAGCGGCAGACGGTGGCGATTGCGCGCGCCGTCTATTTCGGGGCCAAGGTGCTGATCCTGGATGAGCCGACCTCGGCGCTGGGGGTGCGTCAGACCGCCAATGTGCTCTCGACCATCGACAAGGTGCGCAAGACCGGGATCGGTGTGGTCTTCATCACCCACAATGTGCGCCATGCCATGGCGGTGGGCGACCGCTTTACGGTGTTGAACCGGGGCAAGACGCTGGGCACGGCGCAGCGCGGGCAGATCACCCCCGAAGAATTGCAGGATCTGATGGCGGGCGGGCAGGAACTGGTCGCGCTGGAAGGTTCGCTTGGCGGAACCGTGTGATGGGCAGCTTGCTGCGCAAACCAAAGGGCCAGACCGGACTTGTCCACGCCATCACCCCCGAGGATGCTGGCTGGGGCTATGTCGGGTTTGATCTGTGGCGGCTGGCACCTGAAGAGATTGCGGCGGGCAAGCTGGAGGGGCGCGAGGCGATCCTTGTGCTGGTAGAAGGGCGTGCGGAACTCACTGCGGCGGGGCAGAGCCTGGGCGAACTCGGTGGGCGAATGAGCGTGTTCGAGCGCACGCCCCCGCATTGCGTTTATATCCCGCCCGGCACGACATGGCAGGCGCGCGCGACAACGCCCTGTGTGCTGGCGGTGTGCAGCGCCCCCAGTCCCGGCGGGCGGCCCGTGCAGATGCTTGGCCCTGACGGGATTGTGCTGGAAAGCCGCGGCGAGGGCACCAATGCCCGCTATATCAACAATATCGCCATGGAAGGGCGCGATGTGGCCGACAGCCTGCTGGTGACGGAAGTGTTCACACCGGCAGGGCATTGGTCGTCCTACCCGCCGCACCGGCATGATGAAGACAACTTCCCTGATCTGACCTATCTGGAAGAGACCTATTACCATCGGCTGGACCCGTCAGACTGTTTCGGGTTCCAGCGGGTTTTCACGGATGATCTGAGCCTGGATGAAACCATGGCACCGGCGGATCACGATGTGGTTCTGGTGCCAAAGGGCCACCACCCCTGCGCGGCCCCGCATGGGGTCGAGATGTACTATCTTAATGTCATGGCGGGCCCGCGCCGGGCATGGCGTTTTCAGACACATCCGGCCTTTGCGCATATGATGGGCCCGCGCGTCACCTGAGGACGCGCGCGCGGCTCAGACGCCAGACACGGGCGGGTCCGGTTGCGGAAGTGCTGGCGCGTCCTCGGCATCGAACAGCGCGCCGAGCCGCTGCGTCACACTCAGAATCAGTGTCTGCTCCCAATCGGCAAGCGCCTCGAAGCGCTCCGTAAAGCGGGTTTGCAGCGGGTCGGGGATATCATCGAGCAACGCGCGCCCCGCATCTGTCAGAATCACCCAGATCGCGCGCCGGTCCGCTTGGCGCCGCTCGCGCCGCACCAGCCCGCGCGCTTCGAGCTTGTCGATCTGCAGACTGATCGTCGCCTGCCCCACACCCAAGGCGCGCGCAATATCACGCGGCATTTCCTGTCCGTGGCGCGCGACTTCGAACAGGACCAGTAACTGCGCCTGCGTCAGATTGGAGGCCCGTGCCATCGACCGGGCGTTGGTATCAAGGACATGCACGACCCGGCGCAATGCGATCAGGGTCTCGGCGGAACGGTCAATCACAGGCGCCTCGCGAAGGGGAAAAGCACTGAACTTTGCAACTTTGTGTGTTGCAGCACAAGGTCAGGACAGCGGCCACTTCCGATTTGCTTATCATTATAAATAATTTGCATTTCGATGTATTTTTTGTGATTCTAGAGCTGTTTCGATCCAGATTTCGCATTAAATTATTGTTTTTTAGTATTTTTATAGTCAACTGGAGTTGGTTTTTGCTTCGTATTGAAAATCAAATAGGGATCGCTATATACATGCCTTGACCAAAGAAGCAGCACAAACGGGACACATGTCGAAACATTTCTCCACTCCGAAATCGCGCGAGGCGAGCCAGATCACCTTCCGCCGCCCGGTGAAGGCGGACGGGTCTGACGTCTGGAAGCTCGTAGCCGCCTGCCCGCCCCTCGATCAGAACTCGATGTACATGAATGTCGTGCAGTGCGATCACTTCGCCGACACATGCATCATCGCGGAACGTCATGGACGGATCGTCGGATGGATTTCAGGGCATGTTCCGCCAGAGAATCCGCAGACCCTGTTTGTGTGGCAAGTCGCGGTGCATGCCGATGCGCGCGGCCTGGGGTTGGGCAAGCGCATGTTGAAACGGCTTCTTGACCGCCCGTCCTGCCGCACCCTGCGCAGGCTGGAAACGACGATCACGCGCAGCAATGACGCGTCCTGGGGTCTGTTCCGCAGCTTTGCACGCGACCTGGGCGGAACGCTTAGCGACGCTCCGCATTATGAACGTGACGCCCATCTGGACGGGCAACACGCCACCGAACATCTGGTCACCATCAGCCTGCCGCGCAACGCAATGCGTATCGCGGCCTGACAGAGCGACAATACGAAAGGTTTTCCCCATGACTGATATTTACACACGCCGCGAATCGCAGGCGCGCAGCTACTGCCGCGCCTTCCCCGTCACCTTCACCAAGGCGGTGAATGCCACGATGACGGATGATCAGGGTCGCGAATACATCGACTTCCTTGCTGGCTGTTCGTCTTTGAACTACGGGCACAATGATCCCGACATGAAAGCCGCGCTGATCGCGCATCTGGACCTGGATGGCGTGACGCATGGTCTGGACATGCACACAAGCGCCAAGGAAGCCTTTCTTGAGGCGTTCGAGCGCCTGATCCTTGCCCCGCGCGGGATGGATCACAAGGTCATGTTTACCGGACCCACCGGCACAAATGCCGTTGAAGCCGCGATGAAACTTGCGCGCAAGACGACTGGGCGTGACACGATCATCGCGTTTACCAACGGGTTTCACGGCATGACCATGGGTGCGCTGGCCGCGACCGGCAATGCCGGCAAACGCGCGGGTGCCGGAACCAGCCTGACCGGCGTGGTGCGCATGCCCTTTGAGGATGCGCTGCCCGGTGTGGACTCGCTGGCCATGATCCGTGCCATGCTTGAAAACCCGTCCAGCGGCATTGACGCCCCGGCGGCATTCCTGATCGAGCCTGTGCAGGGTGAGGGCGGTTTGAACGCGGCCTCGAAGAAGTTTCTGCAAGGGATTGAGAAGCTGGCGCGCGAGCATGGCGCACTGGTGATCATGGATGACATTCAGGCGGGCATCGGGCGCACAGGGCCTTTCTTCAGCTTTGAGGAGATGGGTGTGACCCCGGATCTGATCCCGCTGGCAAAATCGCTGTCCGGCATGGGGCTGCCGATGGCCGCGCTGCTGATCCGCCCGGATCTGGATATCTGGAAACCGGCTGAGCACAATGGCACGTTCCGCGGCAACAATCATGCCTTTGTGACCGCGCGCGTCGCACTTGGAAAATTCTGGTCAGACGACCGCTTTCAGCGTCAGACCGGGGAGAAGGCCAGTTTCCTGACCCAGCGCCTGCGCGATATTGCCGCGCTGGTGCCCGGTGCAAGCCTGAAGGGTCGTGGAATGATGCAGGGCATCGATCTTGGTTCCGGCGACATGGCCGCCAGTGTCTGCGCGACCTGTTTTGACAACGGTCTGATCATCGAAACCTCGGGCGCGCATGATGAAGTGATCAAGGTGCTGGCCCCGCTGACAATCCCGCAGGCGCAACTCGCGCGCGGTCTGGACATTGTCGAGGCCGCCGTGAAGGCTGAGACCCGGACACAGAAAATCGCAGCGGAGTAACCAGATGATCATTCGTGACTTTCACAAGGCCAAGTCAACTGACCGGCGTGTGGCCGACCAGCAATGGGAATCGGTGCGCATGTTGCTGGCCGATGACGGGATGGGGTTTTCCTTTCACATCACGACCATTGCGGCTGGAAGTGAGCACACCTTCCACTACAAGAACCATTTCGAGAGCGTCTATTGCATCTCGGGCGAGGGCGCGATTGAGGATCTGGCCACCGGCGAGGTGCATGAGATCCGCCCCGGTGTGATGTATGCGCTGAACCTGCATGACAAGCACACGCTGCGCTGCACGACCGAATGTGTCTTCGCCTGCTGCTTCAATCCGCCTGTGACGGGCAAGGAAGTGCATCAGGCCGATGGCTCTTACGCGCTGGAACATTCCTGAACAAAGGGCGGCAGGGGTGAAAAGCTACCTGCCGCATGATCCATGACCCATACAGTCGAGAAAATCGGCGGCACCTCGATGAGCCGCGCCCCTGAACTGGTGGAAACGCTTTTTCTGGGCGGTCGCAAAGCGGCGGAACTCTACAACCGCATCTTCGTTGTCTCTGCCTTTGGCGGCATCACGAACATGCTGCTGGAGCACAAGAAAACCGGTTCGCCCGGTGTCTATGCCCGTTTTGCCGCTGATGACAGCGGCGCGGGCTGGCAAGACAGCCTGCGCGAGACGGCCACCCGGATGGGCGACATTCACGCGGAGATCCTGACCCATGCTGCAGACCGCGAGCGCGCGGATGCTTTCGTGCGCGACCGGATGGAAGGCGCGCGCGCCTGTCTGATGGATTTGCAGCGTCTGGGCAGCTATGGGCATTTCCGCATCGCGCAGCAGATGCACACGGTGCGCGAATTGCTCTCGGGCTTGGGCGAAGCTCATTCCGCCTTTGTGCTGACGCTTCTGTTGCAGCGCCACAAGCTCAATGCCCGGTTCATCGATCTGTCCGGCTGGCGCGACAGCGAGAACCCGGACTTGCACGCGCGTCTGGATCAGGCCATGGCTGGGGTCGATCTGAGCACGGAAATGCCCATCGTCACCGGCTATGCCCATTGCGCCGAGGGGCTGATGCGCGAGTATGACCGGGGGTATTCCGAAGTGGTCTTTGCCCATCTGGCGGCCCAGACCGGCGCGCGCGAGGCACTGATCCACAAGGAGTTTCACCTTTCGAGCGCCGACCCGAAGATCGTCGGCGTGGAAAACACCGTCAAGATCGGGCGCACCAGCTATGATGTGGCGGACCAGCTCTCGAATCTGGGTATGGAAGCGATCCACCCCAATGCCGCGCGGGTCCTGCGCCGGGCCGATGTGCCCTTGCGCGTGACCAACGCCTTCGAGCCACATGATCCCGGCACGCTCATCGGACCGAAAGGCGGCGAACCTGGCCGTGTCGAGATGGTCACCGGGCTGGAAGTGCAGGCGTTCGAGCTGCATGAACCGGACATGGTGGGTTTGAAAGGCTATGATGCCTGCGCGCTGGAAGCCCTGACCCGGCACAAGCTCTGGATCGTGTCCAAGCATTCCAACGCCAATACGATCACACATTATCTGAGCGGCTCGCTCAAGGCGATCAAGCGGGCCGAGGCGGATGTGCTAAAGACCTATCCCAACGCAACGGTTACAGCGCGCAGTCTGGCGCTGGTCTCGGCCATCGGGTCGGATCTTGGCGAGATTCAAGTGCTGTTGCGCGGGCTGCAGGCGTTGCAAGATGCCGGGATTGAGGTGCAGGCCGCGCAGCAGGGGCTACGGCGGGTCGAGGTGCAGTTTCTGGTGCCCAGAGAAGATCTGAATGCCGCCATCAAGGCACTGCATGGCGCTTTCATCCGCCCCGCTGACACAATCACCCGCGCAGCCGCCTGACATCACCAGCAACACATGCTTGGCGCACGGACCAATCCCTGTCGGGTTGGCCCGTGTCTGGTGCATTGGGCGATGGTCTTGCAATGATATCTGTGCGCCATCAGAACCGACCCGCTCCGGGCGCTCTCAAAGCCGCGTGTGCATCCGATAGCCCGGATGGAATGCCAGTCGGACCGATGTGATGATCTGCCCGTCATGTTGTGTTGTCCGGTCCAGTGCCAGCAGAGATGCGCCTTGACTGCAGCCCAACACCCCGGCTTCTTTTTCTGTCGCTGTCAGTGCCGAGACAGTGAAATCGCCCCCGTCGAAAGGCACCTCTCGGACCAGCCATTCATTCGGGCTGAGCGACCGGAAATCCGCAGACAGCACATCGGGAACGGCATTGGAGTTGATCCAGCGTGTCTCGAACGCATAGGGCAGATTGTCGGCGGTGTAGAGTGTCTGCAGATACAGGATCGATATCCCGCCGGAAAGCTGAAGGCGGGCCTGTACATCTGGCGGTGGCACCCGCATCTCGCGCAGGAATATCTTGTAGTCGTAGCGCTGGCCCTTGCCCTCGATTTCTTCGCGAATGACCGGGATGCTGAATTCGGCGCGGCGCACCGGGTTCAGCGTGACGCGCGTGCCAGCCTTGCGCCGACGGTCCAGAAGGCCCGCCTCGGCCAAGCCGCGCAATGCGCGGTTCACAGTGGCGCGCGCGCAGCCAAATTGCTGTGCCAGTTCCGCCTCATGCGGGATCAGTTCACCCGGCTTCCAGATGCGCTGGCTGATGCAGCGACGCACTTCGTCCTGCACCGCTTGCCATGTCTTGCGGTCTTCCTCAGTCACAGGCCATGTCCAGCAGCTGACCGGTCAACCACATATCCGGCATCATTCGATCACCCCTTGCGAAAACAAAGCTATCGGGAACCTTGTCGCCCTGCCTGATCATCGGGTCAATATGGGAACTGTGCAGCACCAACGGATCCACGCCACGCGCACTGGTCGTTGCAAGGAGCCCCCGGTTACGGCCCTGACGGGTCAGCGCTTGATCTGCACAGGTTCGCATGCAGCAACCCTCTTGACATGAAATTATGTATGCACATAATAGACATATACCCGCATTAATCAAGGTCTGCCATGCTTCTGACAAATGCGACCATCGCCACTGTGACCGAAACAGGGGGTTACGGCCTGATCCCTGATGGCATTGTCGCCATTCAGAGTGAAACCATCGTCTGGACCGGACCGGCCAAGTCACTGCCAACGCTCTATCACGCCGAAGACGCGCTTGATCTGGAGGGTCGGCTGATCACGCCAGGGCTGGTAGACTGCCACACCCATATCGTCCATGGCGGCAACCGCGCGCGCGAATTCGAGATGCGCCTGCAGGGGGCGAGCTACGAGGAAATCGCGCGCGCTGGCGGGGGCATTGCCTCGACCGTCCTGCAAACGCGCGCGACCTCGGAAGACGCGCTGGTCGCCGCTGCCTTGCCGCGTGTCGATGCGTTGATTGCCGAAGGCGTGACCACGCTGGAAATAAAGTCGGGATACGGGCTGGAGTTGGATACGGAGTTGCGGATGCTGCGCGCGGCCCGGCGGATTTCCGAAATACGGCCAATTCGCGTGCAAACCAGCTTTCTGGGGGCCCATGCCACGCCGTCGGGGATGACGGCTGATGCCTATATCGACAATATCTGCCTGCCTGCGCTCGATGCCGCATATGCAGAAGGGCTGATAGATGCCGTGGACGGATTTTGCGAAGGGATTGCCTTTTCGCCCACGCAAATGCGCCGCGTTTTCGATCGCGCGCGTCACTTTGGACTTCCGGTGAAGCTGCATGCAGAACAGCTCTCACACACGGGCGGCGCGCGCCTTGCAGCCGAATTCTGCGCCTTGTCGGCGGATCATCTGGAATATGCCGACGATGCAGATGCAGCGGCTATGGCGCAATCAGGGACCGTGGCCGTCATCCTGCCCGGTGCCTTCTATACGCTACGCGAAACACAGGTTCCGCCGATTGATGCCTTCCGCCGTCACAATGTGCCGATGGCGCTGGCAAGTGATTGCAACCCTGGATCATCGCCCATGACGTCGCTTTTGCTGACGATGAATATGGGGGCGACCCTGTTTCGCATGACGCCCGAGGAATGTCTGTCAGGTGTCACCCGGAACGCGGCGCGCGCGCTTGGGCTGCGTGACCGTGGCACCATTGCTGCTGGCATGCGGGCCGATCTGGCGATCTGGAATGTCGAGCACCCGGCAGAGTTATCCTATCGCATCGGGTTCAATCCGCTGTGGAAACGCGTTTACGGAGGAAAACTGTGAGCATTGTCCTGACCCCCGGCACCGCGACCCTTGCGCAACTGGAGGAGATCTGGCGTAGCGGAACAGATGCTCGCCTGACTGACGCGGCACGCCCCGCAATTGACGCTGCCGCCGAATTGGTCGCGCAGGCTGCGGCAGGGGATGCGGCGGTCTATGGGGTAAATACCGGCTTTGGCAAACTCGCGTCAGTGCGTATCGCGCCACAGGACACCGCGCAGTTGCAGCGCAACCTGATCCTGTCTCATTGCTGCGGGGTGGGCGACGCGCTGGACATCCCGACAACGCGGCTGATGATCGTGCTCAAGTTGTTATCGGTCGGGCGCGGGGCTTCTGGCTTGCGCTGGGAAACCGTCGCGTTGCTGCAGGACTTTCTGACACACGGCATCACGCCCGTTATTCCCGCGCAAGGCTCTGTCGGAGCATCGGGCGATCTGGCACCGCTGGCCCATATGGCTGCCACGCTGATCGGCGCTGGTGATGCCTATTTCAACGGCGAGCGCATGCCATCGGACGCGGCGCTGGCGCGCGCGGGCCTGACGCCCGTGACGCTTGGCCCCAAGGAAGGACTGGCCCTGATCAACGGCACCCAGTTTTCCACGGCCTGTGCATTGGCGGGATATTTCGAGGCGATGCGCAACGCGCAAAGTGCGGTGGCCATTTCCTGCCTGTCAACCGATGCGATCATGGGATCAACCGCACCGCTGGAACCCGAGATTCACACGTTGCGAGGGCACAAGGGACAGATCGACGTGGCGCGTGCCATGCGCCAGATCATGGCCGACTCCGTGATCCGCGAAAGCCATCGCGACAGCGACGCCCGCGTGCAGGACCCCTATTGCATCCGCTGTCAGCCACAGGTGACGGGCGCAGCACTGGAGTTGTTGCGCTTTGCGGGCCGCACGCTTGAAGTTGAAGCCAACGCTGTTTCAGACAATCCGCTGGTTCTGGTCGACGCGGGAAAGATCGTCTCTGGCGGGAATTTCCATGCCGAACCCGTGGCCTTTGCCGCGGACCAGATCGCCTTGGCCATCGCCGAGATCGGCGCAATTGCGCAGCGCCGTATTGCGCTTATGGTGGACCCGACACTCAGCCACGATCTGCCGCCCTTTCTGACGCCGGAACCGGGGCTGAATTCTGGCCTGATGATTGCCGAAGTGACCTCTGCTGCAGTGATGAGCGAGAACAAGCATCTGGCAAACCCCTGTTCCACAGACTCCACCCCCACTTCGGCCAATCAGGAAGATCATGTATCCATGGCCGCGCATGGTGCCCGGCGGCTGGCACGGATGAATGCCAACCTGAGCGTCATTCTCGGGGTCGAACTGCTTTGTGCCGCGCAGGGTGTAGAGTTTCGCGCGCCACTGGCAACATCTCCCGTCTTGCAGCGGCTCTTGCGGATCACCCGCGACCGCGTGGCACCCTTGGGCGCAGATCGCTATATGGCCGATGATCTGAGCATTGCCGCCGACCTGATCCGCAACGGCGATGTGACACAGGTCTGCGATGTTGGACAGTTGCTTAACGGCCCATAGCCCTGGCCCAGACATGACGCCATCAACACACGCACCAATTCCAGGAGGCCATAGATGACCAACCCACGCCACAACCTGCGCGACATCTACCCGCCCACCGGTTCTGACATCACCGCCAAAAGCTGGCTGACCGAAGCCGCGATGCGGATGCTGATGAACAACCTGCACCCCGATGTGGCCGAGAACCCGCATGAGCTGGTGGTCTATGGCGGCATTGGCCGCGCGGCCCGCACTTGGGAGGATTTCGATCGGATCGTTGCCGGTCTGAAAGACCTTGAAGCCGATGAAACGCTTATCGTGCAGTCAGGCAAGCCTGTTGCCATCATCCGCACCCACGCAGACGCCCCGCGCGTGCTCATCGCCAACTCGAACCTTGTGCCGCATTGGGCCACATGGGCGCATTTCAATGAGCTCGATCGCCGTGGCCTGATGATGTATGGCCAGATGACCGCAGGCTCGTGGATCTACATTGGCACGCAGGGCATCGTTCAGGGCACCTACGAGACCTTTGCCGAAGCCGGACGCCAACACTATGCCGGATCACTCAAGGGGCGCTGGATTCTGACGGCTGGCCTTGGTGGCATGGGCGGCGCACAGCCCTTGGCGGCGGTGATGGCGGGCGCGTGCTGTCTTGCGGTGGAATGTGATGAAACCCGCGCCGATTTCCGGATCCGCACCCGCTATTGCGACGCCAAGACGCATGATCTTGATGAAGCGCTGGAAATGATCACCGGCTGGACCAAAGCCGGAGAAGCCAAATCCGTGGCCCTGATCGGCAATGCTGCCGAGGTGTTCCCCGAGATTTACCGGCGCGGCATCCGCCCCGATATCGTCACTGACCAGACCAGCGCACATGATCCGGTGCATGGCTATCTGCCGGTAGGCTGGAGCGTGGCCGCGTGGCGCGAACAGCAGGAAAGCGATCCCGAAGCTGTCGAAAAGGCGGCGCGCGCGTCCATGAAAACCCATGTCGCCGCGATGGTCGATTTCTGGAATGCGGGCGTGCCGACACTGGATTATGGCAACAATATCAGGCAAGTGGCCCTTGAAGAGGGTCTGGAAAATGCCTTTGCATTTCCGGGTTTTGTGCCTGCCTATATCCGACCGCTGTTTTGCAAGGGCATCGGGCCGTTTCGCTGGGTTGCCTTGTCGGGCGACCCTGAGGATATTTACAAGACCGATCAGGCGATGCGTGAGCTGTTCCCCGACAATGATCACCTGCATCGCTGGCTGGACATGGCGCGCGAGCGTATTGCGTTTCAGGGTCTGCCTGCCCGGATCTGCTGGCTGGGACTGGGCGATCGTCACCGTGCCGGGTTGAAACTCAACGAAATGGTAGCCTCGGGTGAATTGAAAGCGCCGATCGTGATTGGCCGCGACCATCTCGACAGCGGTTCGGTCGCAAGCCCCAACCGAGAGACCGAAGCCATGCTGGACGGGTCGGACGCGGTGTCGGACTGGCCACTTCTGAATGCGCTGATGAACACTGCCTCGGGCGCAACATGGGTCAGTCTGCATCATGGCGGCGGGGTCGGCATGGGATTCTCGCAACATTCGGGCGTCGTCATCGTCGCCGATGGCACAGCCGAGGCCGCACGGCGGTTAGAGCGTGTGTTGTGGAATGATCCTGCTTCGGGTGTATGGCGCCATGCCGATGCGGGCTACGCGGATGCGCTGCAATGCGCAAGGGATCACGGGCTGCGACTGCCGGGGATACTGGGGAACTGACAGTGCCTTAGTCTGCCGCAAGGGCGCGCAGCACGGCACCCCGGCCGCGAATGTCGTTTGGGCACCCCCCCTGACGGCCAGCCGTGGCATATCTTGTCCCGGATGGGCGACGCCTTGTCCGCTCAGATCGCGGGCATCGATTTTTGTGGCACCGCAGGTCACTGCATGGATCATCTCATGCCGCTCAGGACATCGGGACTGCCTGCTTGCCGTCGCGCGACCACGCCCATGACAGCCGTGTTCAGCATCTTGTCTGGCGTCACTGCCTGACCAGCGCACGCTCTGGCCACCGTTGCGTAACGCACCATTGGCATAGTGCCGATCCCACAGCACCGCACCCTGCCCCGGCCACCCGTCGCATCGGGCCTTGGTCGAAACGGCCCACCCCACATCCCAAGGGAGCCCCTTAATGGCCGATACAATCCGCACCTTCCGTCACTTCCGCGATATGCCTGCACATCTCTGGCGCTGGAAGAACTTCTCGCCTGCTGAAATCGCCTGTCGTGGCACTGGTCAGTTGAAGCTGCACCCGGAAGCGCTGGACAAGCTGCAGGCGCTGCGCGACCGGCTGGGCAAGCCGCTGATCATCCGCTCTGCCTATCGCTCGCCCCAGCACAACCGCGCTGTCGGCGGCGCACCGCGTTCCAAGCATTTGGACGGCACGGCGTTCGACATCGCGATGTCGAACCACGATCCGGCGCAGTTTGCACAAGCTGCCCGTGCAGTCGGGTTTCTGGGCTTCGGCACCTATCCGCGTTCGGGCTTCATGCATATCGATCTTGGCCCCGCACGTCACTGGGGCGAGCCGTTTCCCAAGCGGCCGACGCCCTTCGCGGTAGAAGCGCCGCAGGCGCGCGAGACTATCGCGCATAGCCGGACGCTAAAGGGCACCGGGGCGGCGGGCATGGCCACGGTCGGTGCCGCCGGCATCGAGGTCGCGCAAGAGGCTCTGACCGAGGCACAAGGCGCGGTTCTGCCGCTGGTGCCTTACATGGATACGCTGCGCTGGGTGTTCATCGTATTGGCGCTGAGCGGGATTTGCCTCGCCATCTGGGCGCGGGTCGATGACTGGAAAAAGGGTCTGCGCTGACAGGATGCGACCTGCAGGTCCGACTGCGCACAAATGCACGCAGCAAAAGCGTGCTGCGTCAAGAGCGGCCCCGGCACTGCCACAGGGTGAAAACCTGACTGACCAATCAACGCGCGACCTGGGCCATGACGGATCGTGACGACTGACTGACGACAGCTTACCTTGCGATCCGCGCGGCGTGACCCTATCGTGGGGACACTATCTGCTAGCCCCTGGACAGGTGCCCCATGCGCGTGGATGTTTTCAGCACCAAGCCACATGACGTTGTTTTCCTGCAGGATGCAGCCCAAGGCAAGGCGTTGAACCTGCAGTTTCATGAAGCACGTCTGAACCCGGACACGGCGCGACTGGCGCAAGGGGCACAGGCGATCTGTGCCTTCGTCAACGATGACCTTGGGCGGGATGTCATCGCGGCACTGTCGGCAATGGGGGTGCAGCTTATCGCGCTGCGCTCGGCTGGATTCAACCATGTCGATCTGCGTGCGGCCCGCGATACCGGTCTGATCGTGGCCCGCGTGCCCGCCTATTCACCCCATTCGGTGGCCGAACACACGATTGCGCTCATCCTGACACTCAACCGCAAGACACATCGCGCCTTCAACCGGGTCCGCGAAGGGAATTTCGCA
This sequence comes from Natronohydrobacter sp., assembly GCA_020832585.1. Taxonomy (GTDB): domain Bacteria; phylum Pseudomonadota; class Alphaproteobacteria; order Rhodobacterales; family Rhodobacteraceae; genus Roseinatronobacter. The sequence continues at coordinate 31,913 of JAFIEL010000010.1, forward strand.
CTCGACGGGCTGATGGGCTTTGACATGCACGGCAAGGTCGCAGGGATTGTCGGCACTGGGCTGATCGGCACCGTGCTGGCGCGCATCCTGTCCGGCTTCGGTTGCGAAATCCTGGCAAGCGACCCCTATCCCAGCGCCGAATGCGAAGCGATGGGTGTGCATTATGTCGAGATGGACGAGCTTTTGGGTCGCGCCGACATCATCACGCTGCAATGCCCGTTGACACCCGGCACGCATCATCTGATCGATGATAGCGCGATCGCCCGTATGAAACCGGGCGTGATGCTGGTCAACACATCTCGCGGCGCAGTGATCGATACGCGCGCTGTCATTCGCGGGCTGAAGTCAGGCCAGATCGGCGCGCTTGGGCTGGATGTCTACGAGGAAGAGGCGGATCTTTTCTTCGAGGATCTGTCGCAAAGCTACATCCCGGACGATGTGTTTGCCCGCCTGCTGACATTCCCGAATGTGCTGATCACCGGGCATCAGGGCTTTTTCACACGAGAGGCGCTGCGCGCGATCGCCGCGACCACCATTGCCAATCTCACGCAGTTTCAACGCACAGGCGCCGCGCTGCACCCTGTCAGCCTGCCTGACTGACATGCAGGCGCTGCTGGCTGGTTTACCGCTTCTGGTCGTGCTTGCGGCGATGGCCTTGTTGCAGTGGCGTGCGGCGTTTGCCGGGGCGGCGGGGCTTGGCGTTGCCGTGGCTGTCGTCTTCAGCTTTGGCGGACTGGATGGCACATTGCTGGTCGGGGTTGCCCTGGAGGCGGCAAGCAGTACTGCCACGATCCTCTGGATCATCTTGCCCGCGCTCGCGATCTTTGAATTGCAGTCTCGGGTGGGCGCGATGGAGCGCTTGCGCCATGCGCTTGCCCGGATCAGCGATGACAGAGCCGTGCAGGCGCTGCTGATTGCATGGTTTTTCGGCCTGTTCATGGAAGGGGCGGCGGGTTTTGGCACACCTGTTGCGCTTGCTGCACCGCTGCTCATGGGTCTTGGCTTCGGGCCGGTTCGGGCTGTCGCACTGGCACTTCTGGGTCATGCGGGCGGTGTTTCCTTCGGTGCCATCGGCACCCCTGCTCTGACACAGGTCGAATTGCTGGACCTGCCCGCGACCGCAGTTGCGGGCTGGACGATGGTGCTGCACATGCTGCCGATGACCTTGCTTGCACTTGCCGTGATGCGGCTTGCGCAGGACGCCGCGCTGACACGCGCGCAGATCCGGCTTGCAGTTCTGGCAGCGGCCTGTTTCATATTGCCCGCGACCGCGCTTGCATGGCTGATCGGGCCAGAATTGCCAACCCTGGGCGGGGCACTGGTCGGCGGGGCGGTCTTCGCGGCTCTTGTCCGGCAGAGGGGTGCACAGGGTCAGACATCCTGGCCAATCGCCGACCTCATGCCCTATCTGCTGATCCTTGCGCTGGTGCTGGTCACGCGTCTTGTCGCCCCGCTGCAGGCGTCCCTGTCAGGTTTGTGGCTGGGCTGGAACTGGGGCAGCTACTCTGGCGGGATTGCGCCGCTCTATCACCCCGGCAGTCTGCTCGTGCTGGGATTGGTCCTTGCTGCGACAATGACCGGGCGTGGCACCGAACTGGCCCCCGCAGCAGGCGCTGCCCTGCGCAGGCTTGCGCCGGTAGCGCTGGCGCTTTTCGTGATGCTGACACTGGCGCGGTTGATGGTCCATGGCGGGCTGATCGCGCAGGCCGCCGAAGCAGCGGCGCAGGCAGGAGCATTCTGGCCGCCTCTCGCCCCGCTTGTGGGCGCTCTGGGCACATTCGTCAGCGGGTCTGCCACGGCCTCAAACATCCTTTTCACCGAATTTCAGGCCGCAACTGCGCGCAGCCTGGACCTGCCACTGGCTCTGATGATCGCGGCGCAGGGCGTGGGCGCGGCAATCGGAAACGCCATCGCACCGCACAACATCATCGCAGGCACGGCCACAGTCGGCCTGAGCGGTCGCGATGGCGAGGTTCTGTCATACACCCTCGTTCCGGTGCTGGTCTATATTCTCTGCGCGGGCGGTGTTGTCGCGATGCTGGTCACAATCGGGCTATGACCAGAAGCGGTCTGCCGTGAGGATGGGTGGGGCCCGACAGTCGCAGGTCGCTGGGGTTCTTTCGCCCAAACTTCGATCCCCGGCAGATACAACGGGAAATGCGTGACGCTTTGTTGCACGCTCACGGTTTCGACCTGCTGGCATCCAGCTTCAGCAGATGATCAAGCGACACGCGCCCCGGACCATGTGCCACGACCACCAGCAGCGCTGCCGCCCAAAGACCATGCGTCACCCAGGCATCTGGAAAGACGAAGATCTGGATAACCGCGGTCATGATCAGCAGCCCGAACGCCGAGACGCGCGCGAACAGTCCAAGGATCAGCAGAACCGGCAGGACATGCTCTGCGACTGTGGCAAGGACTGCGGCGGGCGCGGATGGTATGAGCGGCAGGGCATAAACATGCTCGAACAGAAAATAGGTCGAGTCCTTGATTGAGAACCCATCGACCTTGGTGCGGGCGGATTGCCAGAAGATCATCGCCGGGAAGACCCGCGCCACCAGAGCAACCACATCTTGCGGCATGTAGTTTGCCATGCTGTTCAGACGGCGGACCAGTTCGCGCCCACGCGAAACACTGCCTTGGGCGGGGGATGTATCGGTTGAATGGGTCATGCGACCGCTCCTCTATCCGTGTCAATGATCAGTCCGTGGCGCAGCAACAAGGTCAGCGCCGGGGTCGGGTCGGCCTTGGTGGCGGCATGGCCAAGGGTTGCGCCGTCGCGCAGTTCTGCGAGCACGGCCAATGTGTCGGGCATGATGCGTTCCACAATCACCGTGAAATCCGGCTGGCGCGCGATCAGCGCATGATCCGGGCCCCGCGCGAATGGCCTGCGCGTGCTGCCCGGCTGATGGGACTGCCAGATTTGCACCGCTGGCATCTGCGAGGTGAAGAGCGCAACAGATGGATGCAGAACCAGCCGCAAGGCACCCGGATCGGGAACCGTCAGGGCCTCGGGTGCCACAGGGTCCGCATCCGCTGCATGACAGGCGCAGCCGCGCGCGTATTCCAGCCGCGCAACATCGGCCAGATAAGGCAAGTGCGAAACCGGCGGGAAACCCGCCAGAAACGTGGCGAAACAATCGCCCCAACGCAGCAACACCGGGTCGCGGGGGGGCGCGTTTGCGATGAATACGCGCGCCATCGCGGTGAAGAACTCTGCGCCGACCAGCTGTTCAATGACGGGAAAACGCGCCGCAAGAGCGCGGGTCAGACTGTGCTGGACATTGTTGCGATAGACCTTGAACCGCTGCGCCACATCTGCGCGGTCCGGGGCAGTTACCCCCGCCGGAGGCTCTATTCCCCAGATAGCTTTGTGAAAGGCGCGTTCGGTTTCGGCATGGGACAGATCATGCAGCATGGGACTGGCCCGGCTTCACACTCTGCAGCAAGGCTTGCGCATGCGCGGCCTCTGCCAGCAGGACCGGATAGCCCGGCACATCCGTATCCCATTCGATCAGCGTTGGCACAGGGCCGATCTGGCCCAGAACTTCGGCATAAAGCGCCCAGACCGGATCCGCGACCGGTGCCCCGTGACTGTCGATCAGCAGAGGGCCAGAAGGCAGTTCTTCGGTGTCATGCCCGGCAAGGTGAATCTCGCCGACAGCCGCAAGCGGAAATGCCGCCAGATAGGCGCGCGCGTCAAAACGATGATTGGTGGCCGAAACGAAGACATTGTTGATATCCAGCAGCAACCCGCAACCCGTGCGGCGGGTGATCTCTGTCAGGAAATCTGTCTCTGACCATGTAGACTGCGTGAATGTGACATAGGTGGCCGGGTTTTCCAGCAGCATCCGGCAGCCAAGCCTGTCCTGCACCTGATCGATATGGGCGCAGATCGTGGTGAGTGTCTGTTGCGTATAGGGCAATGGCAGCAAATCATTCAGCCACGCAGCCCCATGGCTGGACCAGGCGAGATGCTCGGAAAAGCTTTCTGGTTGGTAGCGATCGATCAGCTTGCGCAACCGCGTCAGATGATCTGCATTCAGCTTGCCCGCGCCGCCAATGGACAGCCCGACGCCATGGATCGACAAGGCGTGATCAGCGCGCAAGGCAGCAAGCATCGCATGCGGCGCGCCACCATCGCCCATGTAATTCTCGGCATGTATTTCGAAAAATCCGATAACACCCGGTTCGGCCATGATGTCGCGGAAATGCTCGGGCTTGAAGCCCAGTCCTGTCGTGCGGGGAAGCTGAGGCATGATACTCTCCGGGAAATGACACGGGGCGAGGCCGAGGCCGCGCCCCGCCGTTTGTCATGCTGGCGGCAGGTCGCGGGCCAGCTCTTCCAGCGATCCCATGCGGGCCGTTCCGTCGGCCATTGCGGGCAGTTCGATTTCGGCGCAAGTGCCCGCCGCAACCAGTGTCCAGGCGTTGCCCTGATAATCCACGGTCGAGGTGCCCGAGCAGGTCGTGCCGGGGCCCGCAGCGCAGTCATTCGCACCTGCCAGCGAGATGCCAAAGCATTTTTCCATGGTTGCGGATTGCGCATGAGCATATCCGCCAGCCAGTGTAAGTGCCGTTGCCAAGGAAGCCGCGAGCGGCAGGGCGAGGGTTCTCGTCGTCATGAATTTGCTCTCCTGTTGATGGGCGCTTATGTGCAGTCCCGGAAAGCGTTACGCGACGACAAGTACAGGCATTACACAGGTCACGCGGACGTGATCCGGTGTTTCTGAAATAATCGTTTCAGGAAAACTTCTCGCCTTGCTATGTAACAACGCGCGTGCGCCCCCCGAACAGAGGACTCGACCGGATTTGGAAGACCTCGATGCTCTGGAGGATCTCATGCGCGCTGCCAATCGTGGAGACACGATGGCCTATCACCGCTTGCTGATGGCGATAACCCCTGTCCTTCGCAAGGTTGTGCGTGCGCGCGGTGCAGCTTTGGGCCCCGAGGGCTGCGAGGATGTCTTGCAAGACGTTCTGCTGGCGATCCACAGCAAGCGGCACACATGGCACGAGGACGCGCCGCTGCGCCCGTGGCTATACGCCATCGCACGCCACAAGGTCGTGGATGCGTTTCGGGCGCGCGGCCGGCGGGTCGAAGTGTCGATTGATGACTTTGCAGAGGGGCTTGCCGCGGCAGCGGGCTCTGATCCGGCAGAGGGGCGCGATATGGAGAAGGTGCTGAGCAAACTTGAACCTCGCGCAGCAGAGATTGTTCGCGCCTTCGGCCTGAACGGCGAGACGACCGCCGAAACTGCCGCGCGACTGGACATGTCCGAGGGCGCGGTCCGTGTCGCCTTGCACCGGGCGCTGAAATCCATCGCCCGATTGCGCGAAAGGATGATCGAATGAAAACCGAAGATCTGATTTCGGCACTTGCCGCGGATACAATGCCGCGCGCGCCTGTCGGCCAGCAGCTGGGCAGTGCCTTGCTGGTAGCCATCGGCGTATCATTGGCCGCTTTCGCAGTATTCTGGGGACCAAGGCCGGATATCTGGGCAGCGCTTGGCTCATTCGCAGTGTTGAAAACCCTCGTGCCCTTGGCGTTTGTGTTGCTGGCATTGGCGTTTGCACTCGCGATGGTTCATCCGGGGTTTCCACATAAACGACGTGGGACGGCGCTTGGCGCCTTGATCGCGCTGGCGGCACTGACATTCATGATCGCACTTGCGCGCGAAGGTCAGGTCGGACTGGTCAGCGCGCTTTCGACACCCAGCCTTGTCACCTGCCTGCTGTCCATCCCGGCCCTTGCGATGCCGCTTCTGGCCGCAGCGATCTGGGGGCTGTCATCCGGGGCCTCGACGCGCCCAAGGCTGACAGGTGCAACCGCCGGATTGGTGGCGGGCGGAGTCGCTGCAGCCATATACTCGCTCTATTGCGACAAGGATATGATGCTCTTCGTGCTGCCTGCCTACGCCACAGCGATCGGAACCGTGATGCTTGCAGGCGCCTTGCTTGGGCCACGGATTCTGAAATGGTAAACCTGTTCGGGTGCCCTGAAGGGCGCTAAAGCAGCTAGCGAATTATCCCATTAGACATTGGCAGGTCGAAACGCCTGACAACACGCAGGGTCTGTTTCAATTCGACCTGCCCCAATCAAGTCCAGACAATAAGGGACAGCTGCGAAAACAGCGCCCAGACAGGTCGCAATCGCAGCAGGCTTGCCCGGAAGGGTTATGAACAATGTCTTCCCACGCACGCCTGCGCCCTGACGCGACAGGATCGCAGTCGGTACCTCACGCATCGAGGCACGGCGCATTTCCTCGCCGAAGCCGGGCAAATCGAAATCGATGATATCCGCCAATGCCTCTGGTGTGCGGTCGCGCGGGGCGGGGCCGGTTCCGCCGGTAATCAACACCAGATCAACGCCATCCTCCGCAAAGCTTAGCAATGTGCTGGCCACAACCTCGCGACCGTCCGGAACAATACGGCGCGATACCTCGATGGGCGAGGAGATCGTCCTTCTCACCCAAGCCTCGGCCGAGGGGCCGCCCTGATCCACATATTCTCCACGAGATGCGCGGTCTGACACGGTCAGGATGGCAATACGCACAGCGTCACGCAGCATTCTGTAACCCCGCCTGCAGACACCAACCGGTCACATGAACCACATCCGCAGGCAGCGCTTCGGCCATCCCACTGGCAAAACTCTCGAAAGCGCGCAGGTTCAGGCCATTCACACCCACAAGCACCGGCAGCCCACGGCAAAGAGCCTCGCCAATAAGGGGCGCAAACCCTGCACCCTCGGCTTCTGTCTTGCCGAATTTATTGACAACCAGAAGTTCTGCATCCGACAAGGCGGCCTCGGTGGCGGCGACGGCTTGCACAAGAACGCCGATGTCAAGCGTGCACCCCCGCGCGAAAGCTCCACGATCCTCGCTGATGCGCAATACCTCACCTGTTGCCAGCAGCCGCAGATCCATATCGCATTTGCGCCGATCTGCGCGGGCTGTATTGGCCTGCACGGTTCCGCACAGCCGCAAGCGACCTTCCAGACCTGCCACCACTTGCGTCAGAAACCGATCACTCTCTCCGCGTCCGGGCGGGCTGATATATCCCAATCTCATGACTTGCGTCCTTTGTGCGAAGATTCACCCCTTTCTGGGGTCTGCTACATCCAAGATCATTGATTTAAATCAAATGTAAATCCAAAACATATAGGCTTAATTTTGATGCCTTTATGGTTTCTTAGACAAGATACGATTTTTGGTTTGATTTTAATCAACTATTCCCTCACCACCGATCTGTTCCGCCCATGAATCCAGGATAGCGGTCAGTTCGGAACGCCAGCACCTCGACCAGTTCGGCGCGCGCCATATGCTCTGCCTGAGTCGGCATCATTGCCCCGCCATATGCCCTGCAAACACGTCCCCCACCAACTGCCACGACACAAAAGCTGTTACCGGATCGAGCCGGTGTCGTGGCCAAGAAGACTTTCGTGATTTGCCGTCGTGCCGGACATGGCCGACCCCTTTCATGCTCAGGCGGCTTGCAGCATAACGCCCTCAATCTGCGCTTGCGCGACAAGATCGGCCGTGAAGCTGGCAGCCGCACGTGCCCATGCCGCCTTGGCATGAGCATCGCGCAACCGTGGCAACACTGTCTCGAATGGCAGAACATCGCCGCGCGCGCGAGCATCCAGCCGGATCAGATGCAACCCGAAGCGAGTTTCCACCGGATCGCTGATCTGGCCCTCCTCCAGCGCCTCGAGCGCGGCCTCGAATTCCGGCACCGTGTCGCCCTGCCCCAACTGGCCAAGCAGCCCGCCATTGTCCTTGGACGAACAGGCCGAATGGGTGCGCGCCAGTTCGGCAAAGCGCCGCGGGTTGGTGCGCAACTCTGACAGGACACCATCAGCATGGGCGCGCAAGGCCGCCATATCATCCTGACGGGGGAAGAGGATATGCGCGGCCTCATAGAGCGAGGGCGCGCGGAACCGGTCGGGATGGGCGTCATAGACGCGGCGCAACTCGGCGTCGTTCGCAGGGACGGGCGTGATCGCCTGCTCGCTGAGTTGGCGGATCAGCGCTTCATCATCGGTTTCCACCTGCCCCGGTGCAATTTCCACCGGATCAGGGGACAGGCCACGCGTGCGGGCCTCTTGCAGCATCAATTCGCGGATGGCGAGCGCGCGCGCGGCGGCTTTCCAGGCCAGCCCCGGTTTTTCTTTCGGGGCTGGATGGTTCTGGGCTTCGGCCGCAATGCGTTCGGCCGAAATCTCAACGCCGTTGACAAAAACAGGCGGCAGAAGCGGTTTCATGGGGCTGGTTCCTTATTCGGCAGGGGTTGGGGCTTTGGGCTTCGGGGCCAGCCCCGCCGCTTTCAGCGCACGCTTGTCGCGGGCAAAGGGCTTCAGGCCCGTCCGCACTGGTTTCGCCCCATCGCGCGAGCGCACGATCTGATAGCCAGGCCGCCACAGAAAGCGGATCGGAACCGACAGCATGTGCACCAGACGGGTGAAGGGAAAGAGCGCCACGATCACCATGCCAAGGAAGATGTGGAACTTGTAGAGCCAATGCA
>JAFIEL010000167.1 GCA_020832585.1 Natronohydrobacter sp.
CCAGTTCCCAATCGCCCGTCGCGCCGGAAATCACCTTGGGCTTGGGGGTCTCATATGTCAGATCGAGCATCTTGCGCGTCCTTTGGCCAATCGCATTGCGTGACTTCTAGCCAAGCCGTGCCAGCGCAGCAAGGGCCGGTTTCGGCGATTCACCGCCGAAAAACGAGACTTCGGCAGGGGCTGGTTTGCCAAATCTGCTGATTCGGGCGCATGCCACCGCTGCAGCACAATTTGGGTGCTGTGCCACTTTCGGAAAACCGATGACACTTTCGCTGCCTGTTGCGCCTTTGCTGGCCGCTGCCATTCTCGCCGTGACCGCAGGGTGCACGATGTCCGCCCCCGAGCCGAAGTCAAAATCCTCGCGTGCCATCGAAGTCTCGACACGTTGGGACCATCGGCCCGAGGCCCAGCTCTGGACGGCGGCAAAGTTCAATGCGATGGACGATGAGGGCCGCGCCCTTGTGACCACAGTGCCGCGCGACATTGACGCTTTCTGTCCGGGCTATGCCAAAGCGGATACGCAAGGGCGCAAAGCCTTCTGGACGGCGCTGTTTTCCGGTCTGGCAGGCTATGAAAGCACCTGGCGGCCAGAGGCTGCGGGCGCAGGCGGGCGCTACCGGGGGTTGTTGCAGATCTGGCCGACCTCGGCGCGCAATTACGGTTGCGATGTTTCGCATCCGAACGGGCTGTATGACGGACCGACAAATCTGCGTTGCGCCTCGCGCATCGCGGCTCAGGCGGTTGCACGCGATCAGGTCGTCGTCGGCAGTGCCGGTCGCTGGGGCGGTGTGGCGCGCGACTGGCCGCCATTACGCGATGCCCGCAAGCGCGAGGACATCGCCGCCTTCACCCGTGCCCTGCCAGTCTGTCAGGGCTGAGGCGCAAGGATTTTTCCCAAACCGTTCAGCCTTTGCTAACCCTTTTGCGCCAGATTGGGCGGCAAGGCGGGTGGCAAGGCAATGACGCAGACGGAACAGAGCGCAGAGGAAACGGAACCGGCACGCGATGATGCGCGCGTCGATGCGCTGCGCCAGATGGCGACACGGCATCAACGCGCGGCAGCGCAGGACCGCGCGCAACTCGGCGCCTGTCTGCGCGTGGCCTTTGGCAGGATGGCGGCAGACTGTCCGGGGCTGGATGCGGTCGTGCAGAAGGTGGATATCCGGCAGGGTGCATTGGCCGAAGTGCTGGACCTGATGGAAAGCGGCGTGTTTCTGGCGCTGCTTGAAGGGCAGGGCGACGGGATCGGGCTTTTAACTGCCTGTCCGATGCTGATGGCCGGCATGATAGAGGCGCAGACCACGGGCCGTGTTGACACGGCCATGCCCGCCCGCCGCAAGCCCACACGCACCGATGCCGCGCTGATCGCGCCGCTGATCGACGCATTCCTGCGCCAGATTGACCTACGCTGCGCTGATCTGCCCCAGGCTGATATGGTCACTGGCTATGTCTACGGGTCATATCTGGACGATCCGCGCCCGCTTGGAATTGTGCTGGATGACGGGATGTATCACATCCTGCATCTGCGTATCAGTCTTGGCTTCGGCGCGAAGGAAGGGGATGTGTTCCTGATCCTGCCTGATACCCCGGCGCAAACCCCCAAAGGCAAGGATGCGGCCCCCGATATCAATGCGGAACGCGACTGGCAGGCCCGGATCGAAACCGCAATCAGCAGCAGCGAGGTGGTCCTGAATGCGATGCTCGGGCGGGTGCGGATCACGCTCACGGATGCGCTGCGCCTGCGCCCCGGTGACATCCTGCGCCTGCCTGAAAGCGCGCTGGAAACACTGACTGTGGAAACCATCAACCGCGACGCCATCGGCATTGGACGGCTGGGACAGGCACGCGGGCAGCGCGCCGTGCGTCTGACCGCGGATCCCGGTGTGCTGACCGACGCGACCGGTGCGACTGCGCCGCGCATTGCGCTGCCGGCGCAGATCACGCCTTTTGTGCCGCCCAAAGCCGCCTTTGTGCCAGATGCGCCTGATAGACCCGAAGCTGGACCATTTTCAGGAGTGCAGCAAAGCTGATGTCAGAAACCGCCAAACATGCGCTGTCAGGCACAGGGGCGAGCGTCAACCGCGCTAAGCTTGACCTCAAAACCACCCCCCGACCAAAGAGCCGGGGGGTGGCTCTCAGTGCTGTGCCAGTTGGTCGATCGTGACCCGGAAAGGCTCCAGCGCATAGCCATAGCGTGCGGGCACCGCGACCAGTTCATCCGTGGGCCGTTTGCCCGCCTGTGACAGTGCCCAGACAATCGACGAGCGGTTGCCGGAGGCGCAATAGGCCAGAACCGGCCCGTCGCTGTCTTGCATTGCGGCCCCTTGCGCCTGCACATTCTCCATCGTGATCGCGCCGCCGATCACCGGGTTCAGCACAAAGCGCAGCCCTGCAGCCTCTACTGCCTTGCGGATTTCTTCCGCGCGCAATTCTGGCGGGATTTCCCCGTCCGGGCGGTTGCAGACCACGGTCGCATAGCCTGCCTCGGCAATCGCGGCCACATCTTCGGGCGCGATCTGGGGCGAGACAGCGTAACTGTCAGTCAAGGGTCGAATATCCATGCGTGGCTCCGCTCAGGCAGCTGCGAGACGGTCGATCTGCAGCCGGATAGGTTGGGCCACCAGCATACCGCCGATCATCGCAAGGATAAAGACGATCCCGCCTGTGCCCCCCCAACTGAGCGAGGCAATCGCCGGACCGGGGCACAGCCCTACCAGCCCCCAACCCGCCCCGAACAGGACCGAGCCAATGACCAGATTATGTCCCAGACGCGGATCAGGCTTTGCGGGAAAGGGCGTGCCCACCAGCGACATGGCGCGTTTCGTGGTCAGATGCCAGGCCAGCAGCATGGGCAGGATCGCGCCGCCCAGCACGAAAGCCAGTGTCGGATCCCAGGCGCCGAAAATATCCAGCCAGCCCTGCACCTTGGTCGTGTCGGTCATGCCCGAGACCAGAAGCCCCGCGCCGAAAAGCCCGCCAGACAGCGCCGCAATAACGATACGTTGCATCAGATCACCCCCAGAACATGGCGAAACAGCACCATCGCGATGCCACCTGCCAGCAGATAGAACACGGTCGCCACGATCCCGCGCAGCGAAAAGCGCGAAATCCCGCAGACCCCGTGGCCCGACGTGCAGCCATTGGCCAGTCGCGTGCCGATTCCCACCAGCAGGCCACCCGCCACGATCACGGCCAGATTGGACGTGATATTGGTCGAAACCTCGACCGAAAACAGCGGCAGCATCAGCGCGGGCACGACCACAAGCGCGGCCAGAAACGCCACGCGTTCGGCCCAGTTGCCCAAGCCCGAGCGGTCCACCAGCCCGCCGATGATGCCGCTCGCGCCCATGATCCGGCCATTGCCCAGCAGGAAAATCGCAGCCGAGGTGCCGATCATCAGACCCCCGACAAGGCCCCAGATCCAGTCAGTGTCAATCATTCTCTTATCCTGTTCGCAAAACGGCGCGGCAGGACAATGCCGCGCCTCGTGTTGATGTCATGGCCCAGATCAGAGCGTGTTGACCGGCACTTTCAGATAGGTGGTGCCATTGTCTTCGGGCTTGGGCATCTGGCCTGCGCGCATGTTCACCTGCAAGGACGGCACGATCAGCCGCGGCATCCCCAGTTGGCCGTCACGTTCGTTGCGGGCGGCGACAAAATCTTCTTTCGATTTCCCTTCGCCCACATGCTTGTTCATCCGCTTCTGATCGCCCACAGTGGTTTCCCAGGCATAGGTGTCGCGGCCTTCGGCCTTGTAGTCATGGCCCACGAAAATCCGGGTTTCTTCCGGTAGTGACAGGATTTTCTGCACCGAATCCCACATCTTTTCGGCCGATCCACCGGGGAAATCGCAGCGCGCCGTGCCGAAATCGGGCATGAACAGCGTGTCACCCACAAAAGCCGCGTCGCCGATCACATAGGTCAGGCAGGCGGGCGTGTGGCCGGGCGTGTGCAGCACATCGCCGCGCATCTGGCCGATGTGGAAGCTGTCGCCATGCTTGAATAGCGCATCAAACTGGCTGCCATCGCGCTGGAATTCGGTGCCCTCATTGAAGACCTTGCCGAATGTGTCCTGCACGATGCGGATATTCTCGCCAATGGCAATCTTGCCGCCCAGCTCGCGCTGCAGATAGGGGGCCGCCGACAGGTGATCCGCATGGACATGGGTTTCCAGCAGCCATTCGACCTCATAACCTTTGTCCTTGACGAAGGCGATGACCATATCCGCCGAGCGCGTATCCGTGCGCCCCGAGGCATAGTCGAAATCCAGAACCGAATCGACAATCGCGCATTTCTGGCTGTTGGGGTCGCGGACGACATAAGTGACGGTGAAGGTCTCTTCATCGAAAAAGGCTGTGACTTCAGGGGTCATGTTGCGTCTCCATTTCTGTCTGTTGAGCGCAATATAACCTCTTTCTAACATATTGCAAGATTTGAATGTAAAAAATCGGCAAAGACCCGGTGCCGCCTGTCTCACAGACGACACCGGGAAAATTAAAACTACATTTTCAATGCTTTGGAGGGTGAAACCACATCGATTTCCAACGCCCGCCCGACCGCATAATGGGTCAGATGGCCCGCATGGGTGTTCAGCCCTTCCAGCAGATGCGGGTCATCCTCGCAGGCCTTGCGCCAGCCCTTGTTGGCCAGTGCCAGCATGAAAGGCATGGTCGCATTGCCCAGCGCAAGGGTCGAGGTGCGCGCCACAGCGCCGGGCATATTGGCCACGCAATAATGCATCACACCATCGACCTCGTAAACCGGATCGGCATGGGTCGTGGCGCGCGATGTCTCGAAACACCCGCCCTGATCGATCGCCACATCGACCAGCACCGCGCCGGGCTGCATGGACGCTAGCTGGTCACGCCGGACCAGCTTGGGGGCCGCCGCACCGGGGATCAGCACCGCACCGATGACCATATCGGCGCGCGTGATCAGATCCGCAATCGCGGCCCCGTCGGAAAACTGCGTTGTCAGCCGCCCGTGGAAAATATCATCCAGATAGGACAGGCGCGGGATGGACCGATCCAGAATCGTCACATTCGCCCCCATGCCCACAGCGACTCGTGCCGCTGCCGTGCCCACGACCCCGCCACCGATGATCGTGACATTCGCAGGCCGCACACCCGGCACCCCGCCCATCAGCACACCACGCCCGCCATTGGCCTTTTGCAGCGCCCAGGCCCCCATCTGCGGCGCAAGACGGCCCGCCACTTCGGACATGGGTGCAAGCAGCGGCAGGCCGCCATTGCGGTCGGTCACAGTCTCATAGGCAATCGCGGTCACGCCCGAATCCAGCAAATCGCGCGTCTGGGTGGGGTCGGGGGCCAGATGCAGATAGGTGAACAGCAACTGACCCTCGCGCAACTGCCGCCGCTCGACGGCCTGCGGTTCCTTGACCTTCACCACCATCTCGGCGCGCGCAAAGACTTCCTCTGCAGTATCAACAAGTTCTACACCGATCTTCGCGTAATCCTCATCTGCGAAACCGGACCCGGCACCGGCTCCTGTCTCGACAATGACCTTATGGCCATGCGCGATGGCCTCCAACGCGGCATTGGGCGTCAGGCCCACGCGAAATTCCTGTGGCTTGATTTCCTTGGGGCAACCGATCAGCATGATATCCTCCGTTATGCTTGTATAAGAAGATATTGCAAAGCCTGCGCGAAATCCTTGATACTATGTGCGAGAATTGCGGGTCTTGGTGAAGATTCTGCGCGATATTCCAGATTTTAAGCAGAAAGGTTGCGCTGCAATGCAGCTAGACGCGACAGACCGCCGTATCCTGCGTGTCCTGCAAAAGCAGGGCCGGGTGACGAATGCCGAACTTGCCGAACAGGTGCATCTCTCGCCCTCGGCCTGTCACCGGCGCGTGCAGCGGCTTGAAGCGGAAGGGATCATCGCCGATTATGTTGCGCTTCTCGACCTAAAGCGTATCGGGCGGCCCACGGTCGTCTATGTCGAAATAAAGCTGTCGGGCCAGA
>JAFIEL010000168.1 GCA_020832585.1 Natronohydrobacter sp.
CAGCCAGATGCGGCGCGCCAGCGCGATCATCCGCGCGCCCTCGAATTTCGGCTGTTCGCGCAGGCCTGCGAGTTCGCGGTAGCCGCGTATCTGCCAGGTGAAGACGCGCGCGCGCAGACCGCCCTTGGCCGCCCGCACCCGCGCCACCAGATCTGTGGCTGCCGCCTCGGCCTCGGTCTTCTGCCGGGCGAATTGCGCCTCCTGATCGGCATCCTCAGGCGCGCCCATGTAGCTGCGGATCAGGTCCAGCACATAGGCGGGGTCTTCGGACCAGCGGGCGATGCCGGGGTCGATTTCCCACAACGCACGATGGCCGAAGCGGTCGAGGAAAGCCCTGACACCAGGATGATCGGCGCGGGGTTCCACCCCCTCGGCCCGGAACTGCCGCGCCAGCCGCCACAGCGTCAGTCCCATCTCGGTGGTGATGTTGTGCGGCAGGGCGCGTTGCACTGGGGTGATGAGCGCCTCGTCGCCCAGCCACTCCCTGACCTTTCGCCGCAAGGCCCCTTCGGCCATCAGGCCGGGGTTCATCACGGCGACGGGGATGATCCAGATGATTGCGCCGCGCTGTCCCAGCACATCGCGGATGAAATCCACCCGCGCGCGCATGCTGGACAGGCCCCGCGCTTCCTTTTCGATCTGCCGGATCGCGGTGTCGGTCTCGGCCAGCACGCGCAGCCGCGCCTTTTTTGGGTTGAGCGAGGCCATCAGCCCCCGCCAGCCCAGCCGTGCCAGCAGCGGCCCCAGCCGCCACCAGAAGCCGATGCCGCCCTTGCGCCCGATGATGCGCCGCCCCTCGCGCTGGCCAAAGGCCAGAAGCGCCTGCCCGGTGATCGGATCCTTGTCCGATGCGGCCTCGGCCAGTTGCGGCCAGCGGGCGGGCTTGCGCAGAAGCGGCGTGATGTCGGCGAACAGACGCCCGGCGCCCTCCTTCAGCCACGGCAGCTCTCGCTCCGGCCGCCCGGTGGCGGCATGGGCGAAGCCGCCAACGATGGCGCGCCACCAGTCGATCCCGGCAGGGGTGAAGGGTTCCAGCATCTGCTGGGCATGGACATTGAAGCTCAGATAGAGCCGCAAGCCGTCCTCGGGCGCGGGAAGAGGCTCAGGCAGTGGGAACAGCGAGGTGATCGGGCGGGACTGCACCAGATAGATGCGCGCGCCGTGAATCGCCCATTCCAGATCCTGCGGGGTGCCGAAATAGGCCTGCGCCTTTGCGCCCAGCCTTGCCAGTTCCGCCACTTCCGTATCACTCAGGCTGACCGCGCGGCGCTTTTCCTCGGGCATCGGGCGGTTCACGGTGCCCCTGCCCTCGCGCAGCGTGATCACCTGCTTGTCGGACAGGTGATGGTCCAGCACTTTGCCGGACGCGTCCAGCACCCAGTTGTCGGGGCTGACATCGCCGCCCACCACCGCCTCGCCCAGCCCGAAAGAGGCCGAGAGCAGCATCCGGTCGCGGCGATGGTCCAGCGGGTTGGCGGTGAACAGCACGCCGGAACGTTCGGCATCGACCATCCGCTGCACCACCACGGCAATGCCGATCTCGACCGTGTCGAGCCCCACTCGCTTGCGGTAACTCACCGCGCGGGGGTTCCACAGCGAGGCCCAACAACCGCGCACGGCCTCGGCGACAGCCTCCGGCCCCTCGACATTCAGGAAGCTGTCATGCTGGCCTGCGAAGCTGGCACCCGGCAGATCCTCGGCGGTGGCAGAAGACCGCACCACCACCAGCCCCGCGCCGATATCGGCATAGGCAGCGTCGATGGCCTCTGCCACATGCGCCGGGATGGCGCCTGCCAGAAACCGTTCCTTCAACGCTTGCGCGGCCTTTGCCAGCGCTTCGGGGTCATCGCCGGGCACATTCTTGACCAGATGGCGCACAGCTTCGGCAAAACCGTTGTGATCGACAAAATCGCGGTAGGCCTGCGTGAGCACCGCAAAGCCTTCGGGCACCGGCAACCCCGCCCCCAGCATCGCGCCAAGGCTCGCGCCCTTGCCGCCCGCAAGTGCCAGATCGGCGCTGCCGATGGCGGTCAGGTTTGCAGTCAGATCGCGCGGCGAAATGGCCATATCAGGAACCTCCAGATCAACTATGGCGCGGGCAAAGGGGCATCATCGCCTGCATGCCGGAACATCGGTCGCTCTTCGAAATGTGGCAGCCTTGCACAGGCCCCGGATCTCTGCCTTGACCTGCCTCAAATGCGTGTCGCGGCTCGACCGATTGCTGCAAAACTCTTATTCTGTTGCGATGGAACCGACAAACGACACATCGCTGCCGGATGCTGGAAACCCGACAGATACGGGCATTCCGTCGGCAAAAACTGACGGTATCGCGATTGATCCCCGCGTTGCGCGTACCCGCCGGTCGATCTGGCAGGCGTTGCTGGATCTGACCCGCGCGGAGGGGTTTCATGCCGTGAGCGTGGCGCAGATCGCAAGGCGCGCGGGGATAAATCGCTCGACCTTCTATGCGCATTTCCCAGACAAGCACGCGGTCGTGCGCGCGGAACTGGCACGGCTGTTGCGCGAATTGCGGGCACGGCAGGAACAGCCCACACCCGAAAGTATGGCACGCTTCGACCCGCAAAAACCCCACCCCAACGCGCTGCGCTGGTTTACCCATGTCGCAGCGCATGAGGCCTTCTATTCTGCTGTACTGGTCAGCGGCGAATTGGCGCAGTTCGAGGGCGAGGTCGCGGCCTTGTTCACGTCATGGGCCGAAGCCCGCTTGCGCGAATGGCCCGGCGACCTGAAGCCGGAGATCCCAGTGCAGGCATTGATTGCCGCCTCGACCGCGATGAATCTCGGGCTGGTGCGCTGGTGGCTTGCGCAAGACCCGCGCCCGTCACTGGGCGAAATGGCGCTGATTCAGCAGAAATTGCAGTCGCAGGGCATCTGGCCGCTTCTGGGCCTTCGGGCCGGGCGTTGAGCAAAGTCATCGAATGATAGGGCGCATCTTAACCGGAGGGAAACCAGCATCGATCAAAAGCACGCAAGAAAACAGTGAGAGGCGGCAAGCCAATTTCGCTTGATCGGCGGCGCTCGTAGCATGCCGGTTATTGCATCCGGCTATCTCGCGACATGGCAGTGCCGTCATGCCATGCGGTTTCGACGCAGTGTATCACCACCCCCAAACGCGGAAAGCCCCCTCTTTTTCAGGGGAACTCGCAATATGTCGAGTTGGTGTTGAGTCGTTTTGCGCGCGCGTGTCCACGAGTGAAACGATCGGCATTTCAGCCATTTATATGTTTCAGATATTGTTTCGGGGACAGGATTTGGACACTATTTCTCAAAAATGACCCGGTATCGCATTGAGCCACCAAATCGATTACGAGCATGATGCGGCACGTGGATACCATAGTCAGGTAAGGTCAACCCGGCATAAGTCAAACTGGGAAACCCCTGTACTTGACCCGGAAAAGCCTGAACCTTACCGCCACCCAATATCGCAAGCATAAACCCACTCAATGAAATCTCGCGATGGGGGCGCCGCCCGAATATGGCAAGGAGGAGCATATCCGCGAGATTCCTGCGCAGCACAGAGGCCGCACCAACTTTCTCATCCAACACCATTCAGGCACCTAATGTGACTATTGCTCAAGACGCTCCGAAATGGTGAAATTCTTCGCAGCTTCAACCTTTTGGTGCGTGGCAGCACCAAGGATGTCGCGCAAGATATGGCGTTCCTCATCGATCATGCCGCGGAGATCATTCTCAAACTCCTCACGATTCCATAGGTCATCTATCAGAACTATGGCCGAGTCCACAGCAAACCACGCAACTGCGCCTCCGACTACCCCGCCAACACCAGCACCAACCGGCCCCAAAAAAGCTCCAATAGCTGCGCCTGTCGCTGCACCGCCACCAATCCCTGTCCCCTTCACGGCCACTCCTACAGCGGTTTTCGCGATGACTTTAGTGGCGACTTTTGCGGCAATCGCGGCAGCCAGTTTTGCCGATGCAAACCCACCTGTTGCTGCGACAAAACTTCCGACAGGTAAAGTATAGCGCATTCTGTACTGCGCATCCCGGATCACTGCTTGTGTGGCTTCAGACATACGGGCACCCCTCCACGCAACCGGAATTTCTGCAGCCAGTTGGTCTTGCACACTGCGATTAAACGCTTGCGAGAATATCAGGTCGATTTCATTCATCGCAGCGTCCAGTCGCTCGTCAAAACCGTCAAATACGCGCCTCTTGATCGCACTCTCAATAATCCCAGACGCCCCAAAAAGCTCAGTATATTGCCCACGAACTGAATAATGGAAGTTCACATATGCCGGGACTGCTTCATATACGGGATCAAAGACACTATCCAGAATACGATCCAGCATTTCAATTGTTATTTCTGAGGCTTGGCTTGATGCGCGTACAAAAATCCGCTGAAGAACTGTTCCCGGAATCTCGATCTCGTCGGGGATCTGGGGATCAAACGAAGGTGTTTCGACAACTTGCCTAGGCGCTTTGGAAACATCCCGTGTTTGCACAAGCGCTGCACCAAGAAGCGCAAGTGTTCCGCCAGCGATAACCACGATTGTCGCCCAAAAGGATTTGAATAATATCCGCGTGGTTTTTTCAGGGTCGGTCACTCTGCTTCTCCATCTGGGTCTGAGTTACTTTTGCGCGGGAATGCGACATGGGAATAATAGAGGGTCGCTACCGAAATTGCAGTTGTCGCAATGACCGCGCAGACCAAGGCCGCATACATACCATAGACGATCCAGATGGCGGCGTTATCGAGCTTAGCGACGACCCAGAGCCGAACAGCATCTAGGAAGATGATGATGGAAACAAATTCGTCCAGCAGACTGTCTCGGGCTGGAAGGCGAGCAAGTGACTCACTGATGGCTTCGTTGAAGTCCGCGTCAATCCCACCGAGTCGCGTGACGAAAGCAATTTCAATCCAAATGTATGGGAGAATGGAAACAATGCAGGTGACAAAAAACGCGAACTTTGCACTGAACCAAGATAGAGAGGTTTCGGCAACATCGCGTGCAAACCACCTTAGGCCAAGGCCATAGGTGGCAGCGCTGATAATTGTAATCGCGATTGCGGCCAGAAGCTCTTCAAGACCAGCAAAGAGTGATTTGTACCCTAATGTCGTGATGCAGAAGACAGCAACAGATGTCGCGGTGAACGCAGAAAACAACCTGCCCCGCGTAAAGGGTCGAAGCAGTGAAGTGCTTTTAAGGGTAACGGACAAAAGAGCGCGCCGCCGGTCGATTGCGTTCCTGTATGCTCCAATCGCGACCATAACCGCTAGCGGTAGAAGCGCCAGACAAGCAAGATCAGTCGAAAAGAAGGCAAGGCGCCAAAGAACCAAACTGCAAATAACGGCAAGGACGGTTCCCAGAATGCAAAGCTTCAAATCGGATTTTGTCATTGTGGATACAGCTCTTCATCTGACAACCTTATCGAAGAGGAATGCGCCGAGAAGTCAAGGCCGCCTGAGGGGCGCCGGGGATAAGTTTTTTTATTGCAGGACGTCCTTGGGGTGCCCTCCTCAGCTTAGTAAGGCGAAGATCAAATCAGGAGGCCATCCTTGGATCGGCCGCCTGTTTCAGTTGGATGCTGTAACCGCAACGACGCAACGTTAAACTACGCTCTTCGCCCCGTATGTCGGTGATGCTGCGACAGCCAAGGCCACTGCCGGTGACGCGGCCCAGTGTCGTACCGCGTGACTGAAGCATCCCGGGGAACCCACCGATACATCCGGGCAGACACAGTTCCCCCTCAGGGGCACCCATGCAATCTCAGGACACCCCAAACCAAGAGAAACCCCCAAGACAAAACTGACGCACCTGATTTCTGCGCATGACGACCCTGAAATCCCCCCTTTTTCTGCGCGTGACTGGTTCAGAGCGGCGCGCGTCACTACCCGAGGCAGTTCACGCCTGACATGGGCGCGTGATCGGACTACCCTTGTCTCATCGTTTACCC
>JAFIEL010000169.1 GCA_020832585.1 Natronohydrobacter sp.
GAAAGCGACCAGCGGCAGAAGTTCCCCCAGCGGCGGTTGGGCAAAGGACTCGCGTGTCAGCGTCCCGGTAATAATTGCAGCGAAATAATAGACCGCCGGAATGCCGAGGATCAAAAACAGATACCACCCGACAGAGGCGCGCCACAGAAGCAGACGCGACAGATAGCGGCGCAGACCGGGCAGCCCCCCATACCACAGCACAAGCAGAATTGCCGAAATCGCAGGTGCCCAGACGGCAAGAATGAACAGCGGATGCGTGGGACCCATGGGGCCAAGGGCTGCCTCGACCGCGTCCTGAAAAACAAACACCAGTCCCATGCCACCCCAGGCGATGGCAAAGCTCAGGAAGAAGAACAGGAAAACAGAGCCGACCGGCGGCTCCGATACAGTATCCTTCATAAGTCAACTCCTGATGCCCACACCGGAAACTCTACTGCAGGTTGCCACGCCCGGACCAACGATTGCGCAGACTGGAGGTTGGCACATCCCCGAAATGGCGACGGCTTCGGCGCGGGAAACGATAACCCTTGATGGATTGCGTGTGCCATGATGCATATCAAACCCATGTGCGAATTCGACCTGCCGGGTACTGCATGGGCAAAACCTTTGTCGCTCTCCATGAATTGCCCAGTAAAACAATGGGACTGCGTCGACCGGATCAGGCGGATTCTGTCGAAGTGCTGCTGGGGTCTGCAAAGTTGATCTCCGGTCAAATCTGCGCCAGAGCAGGACATTTCGCCTGAGGAAAGGCCGCAGCAAGCATCGACGGCGCTTCTGTGACTGCCGCGTCGCTGGTCATCCGACAGCAATAGGCAGAGGCGCGCCGATAAGAATATGCCAAGCGGGCAACCAAGTCTGCCAGAGCGCCGTGATCCCACCTCCTGTCCGGCGTCGCGCGGCTGATCTGGCAGCAGGTCAGGTGTGCATTTGTGCCCATTCCGGGGGGGCAGCGACTCGCTTTCGCTCTTTGGAACAGTGGACCTGTCGCGGTCTGGTGCCGCCCTTTGATAGCGTAATGCGCAACAATTAAGAGAGTTCATGGCACGCTCCCTGGCAGTCACCTCGATGGTGGCGTTCTGCCGGGGCTGGCCGGGTGGGATGATCGACCGGCAGGGCGTCGTGCGGATCGAGAGGTCGAGTGCTGTTATCTGCACAGGCGCGCAAAGCTGCCATTCCCTTGCGCAATGTCGCGCAGCAGAACAGTCGGCGCGCTCCAGAACGCCGACTGCCAGGCTGTGGCTTGCGTTACCTGATCTGGCTCCAGCGCGCCTGAATGTTCCGGGCGACTGTCTCTGCCGGGGTTCCGGTCACGAAATCGACCATCCCGGTCCAGAAAGCGGATGTGCCGATCTCGCCCGGCATCAGGTCTGACCCGTCGAAGCGAAAGGTGGTCGCTTCCGTCAGGATTTCGCCCAAAGCCCGTTGCGGAGCCGAAGCATAGGCATCGGGATTTGCACCCAGATGCGCTGTCAGGAATTGAGCCTGCGCGATTGCCACTTCATGCGCGAAGGGGGTTTTCAGGAATTCCAGAAAGCCCAACGTCACATCACGATCATTGGTCGCCGCGACCAACCCGCCGGACCCCATGATCGGCGTGCCCAGATCGCGGCTCTCATAGGCCGGGAAATAGAAGAAATCGACATCCTCGCCGACGGTAACGCCAGCATTGAAGAAAGTCGGGATGAATGACGCCTGCTTGTGCATCAGGCAATCGGGCGGGAAATTGAACATCCCGTTCGGACTGTCGCGGAAGTCGGTGGACGCCACGCCTGAAGGACCACCCGCCACGAAGGCGTCATTCAGCGCAAACCAGCCGAATGCCTCGAAAGCCTCGATCACGCGCGGATCATCAAAGGGCATCTCGTTGCTGACCCAGTCGTCATAGACCTCGACCGGATGCAGGCGCAGCATCATATCCTCGATCCAGTCGGTGCCGGGCCAGCCTGTCGCGGCACCAGAGGCGAAGCCGATGCACCAGGGCGTCAGCCCGTCATCGGCGATCTGCTGCGTCAGCGCCTGCAGCGCTTCCATGGTCTGCGGAATTTCATAGCCGTTTTCTTCAAAATTCTCCGGCACATACCAGACCAGCGATTTCACATCGACACCGAAGAAGATGCCAAAGACCGCTTCATTTCCGTCCGCCCCGGTGAACGTGGCCAGATCTGCCCAGCTTTGCCCGGCGGCAAAAGTCGCGCGATACCAGTCGGCCGTGTCCTCGGGCAAGGCCGTCAGGTTGCCCGCGGCCGCCATGTCGCGCGCAAGACCGGGTTGCGGGAACATCGCGATATCCGGGGCGGAATTGGCCTGAAACCCGATCACGATATCCTGCTCGAAGCTTTCCGACCCCGACAGCACCGCATTGGCCCCGGTTGCCGCGTTGAAATAGGCGATCATGTTGTCAAGCTTGCCCTTGTCCTCGCCTGTCGACGCCCCGCCGATGCGCAATGCCTGCCCTGAAAAGTCATGCGCTGCGGCGAATGCCTCATAGGCGTCCCAGCTGAATGGCCCTTCACCGGGCGTGAAAAGCAGGTCATTCGCCTGCGCCGCGCTGCCGAGCAGAAGGGCCGTCAGGCACAGGACCGGGATTTGCGAAGGGTGGGCAAACTGTGTTGATCGAGGCATGATTTTTCCTCCTCCTCATGCATGGACGAATCCGAAACGTTTCGGATAAGTGCCATATCAGAGCGATTCCGTCAAACCGCTTTTGCAAAGGGCAGGGTGGTCAGCGCCGTTGTGCCGAAGCACGCTCGACAAAAGTGACAGGCAGCAGGCGCGACTCGGGCCTTGTCCGCTTGGCCGCGATCCGGGCAATCAGCAACTCGACCAGCGGCTCGACCGAGGCAGAGATCGCGGATTCCGTCACTGTCAGCGCAGGCGTGAAATCTTCGGCGGGCAGGCGCGGCAAGCGGTCATCATGCGCCACCACCGAGATGTCATGGCCAACCTCAAGCCCATGTTCCGAAATCGCGGAATAAATCCCGGCGGCCAGCATGGTATTTCCGGCAATGACCGCTGTTGGCCGGTCTGCAAGCTGCAGCACCGCATCCATCGAATTGCGCCCGATCACCTCGGTCATCGGGGCCTGCCGCACCAGCGACATATCGGGTTCAAGCCCGGCTTCCGCCAGCGCCGCGATATGGCCCGCCAGCCGCGCTGTGCTGAACGCGGCCCCTTCGGCGCCATCCAGCATTGCGATCCTGCGATGCCCGAGCCCCAGCAGATATCGCGTCAACTCATACCCAACCCTCTGGTTGTCGATATCGACATAGGGATAATCCGGCGTGATCCGGTCGCGCCCATGCACCACGAAAGGCACGTTTTCGCCTTCCAGAAAGGTGATCCTCGGATCCTGCGGGAATTGCGGATTGACGATGACGAACCCGTCAATCAGCCCGCTGCGCGCAAGCTTCGCATGAGTCTCGACCGGGTCGGTGCCTTCGGGCATGGCATGCAGGATCAACTGCATGTCGCGGCGCGCAAACCCTGTGGACAGCCCGAAAACCCCGGCCATCAGCACATCCGGCACATCGCGTTCTGCAGCCACATCCACGACCATCGCAACGATGCCGGAGCGCCCCGATTTCAGCATCCGCGCCGAGATATTCGCGCTGTAGCCAAGCTCGCGCGCTGCGTCCATGACGCGCTGCCTCGTTGCCTCGCTGACATCGTCATACCCGTTCAGCGCCCGGCTCACCTGCGTGACCGAAATACCCAGATGCTTGCTCAAATCCCGCAATGTCGCCATGTCAGCCCTTTTCCTCTGCATCGGCCATACAGGATTGGACAGGCCAGTTCCAATCGGTTAATGCTGTCCGAAACGTTTCGGTTCATGATTCGAGGACCATATCCATGACGCAGAAGACCGACTGGTGGCGCCATGCCGTCATCTACCAAATCTATCCCCGCTCGTTTCAGGATGACAACGCAGACGGCGTGGGTGATCTGCGCGGGATCATCCGCAGGCTGGATCATGTGGCCAGTCTGGGGGTGGATGCGATCTGGCTCTCGCCCATCTTCACCTCACCGATGGCGGATATGGGCTATGACGTGTCCGATTATTGCGACATCGACCCCAGTTTCGGCACGCTTGCCGATTTCGACGCACTGGTGGCGCGGGCGCATGCGCTTGGCCTGAAAGTGATCCTCGATCAGGTCTATTCGCACAGTTCCGACCAGCACCCGCATTTCCGCGAAAGCAGATCCTCGCGCGACAATCCCAAGGCGGACTGGTATGTCTGGGCCGATTGCAAAGCTGACGGGACACCGCCCAACAACTGGCAGGCCATTTTCGGCGGCTCGGCCTGGGAATGGGACGCGCGCCGCCGGCAGTATTATTTCCATAACTTCCTGCGCGAACAGCCCGACCTGAACCTGCACAATCCGCAGGTTCAGGACTGGATCATTTCGGTGCTGCGCTTCTGGCTGGATCGCGGTGTCGATGGCTTTCGCCTGGATGCCATCAACCACATCTGCCACGACCGCAGCCTGCGCGACAATCCGGTCGATATCCGCCCCAAATCAGGCCCGGACATCAAGACCTATGACATGCAATACCCGATCCACAGCAAGAACCAGCCCGAAGCCCTGGCCGTCATGGAGCGGCTGCGCGCGGTGCTGGAGGAATATGACGACCGCGCCTTTATCGGCGAGATCGGCGAGGCTCATCACCCTGCCGATGTGCTGATCCAATACACCTCGGGCCAGCGCCTGCACATGGCCTATAACACCGCGCTGATGACGCCCGAGTTTTCCCCCGAACATTTCATCCGCGAAATCAGCGCGATCGTGCATGACCCGCGCGGCGGCTGGCCGTCCTGGGCCTTCAGCAACCACGATACCATGCGCCATGTCACCCGCTGGGCATTGCATGCAGTGGATGAGGATCGCTTCGCGCGCATGACGGCGGCGCTGCTTCTGTGTTTGCCCGGATCGGTCTGCATCTACCAGGGCGAGGAACTGGGCTTGCCGCAGGCGCAACTTGCGTATCACGAACTGGTCGACCCCGAGGGGCTGGTCTTCTGGCCCGACAATCCCGGTCGCGATGGCGCGCGCACGCCGATGGTCTGGGCCGCATCTGCGCTGCATGGCGGGTTTTCGGACGCGCCAAGGACCTGGCTACCCGTCACGCCTGCGCATCTGGCCCTTGCCTGCGATCTGCAAGACGGGGACCGCAATACGGTGCTGCAATTCTACCGCCAGATGATCGCCTTGCGCCGCGCAACACCCGCGCTCAACAGTCTCGAGACCGCATTTCTCGATATGCCCGAAAACATCCTCGCAATGCGCCGGGGGCCAGATCTGGTCTGCATGTTCAATCTTGGACCAGCGCCGACAGTTGTCAAACATCCGCCATGCGCAGCCCGCGACATCTTGCTGGCGCAGTCAGTGGAATACACGGCGGAAGATGCGTTTCTTCTGACGGGAAATGCATGCGTCATCTTCAGGACGACAGGTTGAGTTCCATGTCGGTCCGTTTCATGTGGTGACTCCAGCCCTTGACGACGAGCTCCACGCCCTTGTCCCAATGCCCGGCGGTCGACTGTCCGCAACCCCTTGCGCAGGGATCGTCCGGTCAGCACGCTTCCCACCGCGCAGGCGTCATGGGTGACGTCATTGGATTTCGGGGCGGGTGCGGGATTATTGGCAACAGAAGCTCTTGCGCAGCATCCTGTGTTGCAGGGATATATAGCGTTGCGGGCACAATGACCTGCAGAAAGAAGAGATATGTCCTTCCGTTTCTGGCGTCGCGTTCGTCTGGCCCCCGGTGTCACGCTGAACCTGTCGAAATCGACTGCATCTCTGTCCTTCGGCCCGCGCGGTGCGAAATACACGATCAGCCCGCGCGGCAATCGCGCGACAGCGGGCCTGCCGGGGACGGGGCTGTTCTATACGGTCCATGACCGCAAACGGACGGGGCGC
>JAFIEL010000170.1 GCA_020832585.1 Natronohydrobacter sp.
GAATATGGCACGACAGAGCGGTCTTGGGAATCCTATGTCAGGCGCCGAACACTAGATCGACTAGGGTTTCGTCTTTGTCGGCAGCATTCGCGGATAGCCTTCTTCCAACATCCAAGAGTGCCGCAGCAACGACCGGCGAATGTCTGTCTATGACTGGCGTCATTATCTCTTTCAAAAGTTTGCCGATTGTAGTGCCGCTGCCGAATTTCGCTACGTCCTCTGTAGCGTTCTCCATCGCCCCGATGAAGATGGGATCCGGAAACAAGGCCCCGATTGCAGAGTCGATGCCGGCTGGGTTCAAAACCCAGTTGTCCTGGTCGATTTCACGCCTGAGCACCTCAAAGCGTATTGCCGTGACCGTCTGCCCCGGTGTCGTTTGAGTTCGCCTAATACGTATGCGTCCATCGACCACCAGCGGTTCGATGCGCCCTCGGTGCGCAGCCCCGATGGCATCGAGGACGTCGCCCGTGATCCCGGATATTTCAGCCTCGACGACGATTGGCTGATCTGCTCGATGAAAGTCCTCTGCGGGGAGACTGACTCGCTTTATAATCCAGCCAATAGCCCGAATGATGTTCGTCTTGCCAGCATTATTGTAACCAACCATGGGCGTATAATGCGAGAGCGGGAACACTCCGTCAGAAATAGACTTAAAGTTCTGAATTCGAACCTCTGAAATGTGATGCATGTATCCCTCCGGTGGCGGCTGAGCGGATACTCACAGTCGCGCTCAAAGAAATCCAGTGAATTTCCGCGTTTTCCACGCCAGCACGTGCGCGTAACGGCCCGCTATCCCGTCCTTCGTGACAGCACCCTGTGGCCTGACTGTTGGTCGGGATCAAGGTCCGCTCCCACTGCATGCTGCGCGGGCCATGTCGCAGTTGCATCGGTCAGCTTTCCGCCCCCCACGTCGATCATCCGACACATCCTGCACCCTGCCTGATGGGTCCGCAAGCCTTCTTAAGGAGCCCTGAATACCGCAAACCGCCATCAGTTTAATCCACAAGCACCGGTTTACCGTTTTCTCGTAACGTTTAGCGTCCTGATTGAATCGTTCAGGACGCTCATTTGCTACCAGGATGCTGATCGATCCAAGCGCGCAGAATTCGTCTGATCATTTCCGGGCGAGTGGGCGGGTGCGCCTCTGCCCGACGCAGCGCATCAAGACCTTCCATCAGGTCATCAGGAAGTCGCACCAAAACAGGATCAGCGCGCCCATCAGCAGATTTTCGATCTGTCACCACAAAACCTCTTGATTTCCGGATATCCGGATATATTTAGTTAATCGAGCCAAGGCAAGGGCGGCCACCCTCACCAAGGCCCTAACCACCATCCCTATGTAGGAGGATCTGATGGCTAATTTTTTGTCTACCACGTCACACATGGGGCAAGAACCCCCCTTTGAGCCGGGTGCGTCGATTTTGGTTTTGTTTGCTGGGCTTCTGGCGACCTTGCCGCAGATGATTTCGGATGAGCGCGATATGTCTGGCCATCCCGGTTGGGACCCGGCGATTGACCCGTGGTTTCGGGCTGCCGAGCAGTCGCTTGCGCGAACGAAAGCGGCTTGTGTTGCGGTGCTGCGCGCGCCGGCGGGTGGTCAAGCGGGGCAGGCGCTGAAGCGGGTCGCGGATCTGTATTTCAAGGTTATTGGATCGCGCTGCCCGGAGGAAGTCGCGCGGTTGCGCGAGGATGCCAGGCTGCGCCGGTGGGCCTACTGTGTTCCCGCGTGTGATGCGCGCGCTGTTTGGGTGAATGGTCAGATCACGGCGGCGCTCGATGCGTTCGAGGAATGGCTTGCGATCGAGGATGCGTTTGCACCGGATCCGCAGGACGCAGAGCTGGGGCCTGATTTCTGATGAGATGCGCCGTGTGGATGGCCCGGGGGGGATAGACCGCCCTTCGGCCATCCCGGCCCTCTCCTGTCGGTCAGACCGCGTCGGGTGCTCGGACCGAGCCCCTGACCCTTGGTCCTTCGGGTTATGTGACACAGACCATCCCGAATGGGCCCCTAAAGACCAGCGCTTGGGCGATGCGCGCCCGCTGCGGGACAGATGTCTTTGAGAATGGATGGAGATGCCGATGACGCATCAGCTTGAGTTTCCGGGTTTTGTGCGGCGCGAGCCGGTTCTTGGTGGGTTGCGAGCGCCTTTAATGACTGGGGCAGCGGCGCGGGTGTCGCAAGCGACGGCGCTGTTGCGGTATCCCGATGTGACAGCGGAGGTGCTGTGCGCGCGGGCGAAAGAACTGGGTCAGGCGGCGGAATTGCAGGTGGACAGCACCACGGCGCGGTTGGGGGTCAAGTCTGCGGCCTTCGGCGAGCATTCCCCGTTTGACCGTGTCCTGTGGATCCAGCAGTTTTGTTTCCGCTTGCAGATCAAAGGTCGCAACAGGAGCGACGCGCGCGGGGATTACCGGTTTGATGTCCGCAAGGGCTATCAGCGGGGTCCGACCGGGACGAAGTCCTACGAGCCGGGGGATTTCGATTTGCTGGCACTGGTGGCCCTGCCGGAGAATGTGGTGAAATTCACAGCGCGCTGGTCGGAACACCATGTCATTCGCCGCAGCGAGATAGCCGGCCTGCGCGCGCGGCCGGGCGAGAGCCTGATCGCGGCACTGCGGGATCTGGGCGTGACGCTCGATCTGGACCCAGACTGCGGCGCTGTGTCCGATATGCTCTGACGGTTGCGTGTTGGTCAGGTCGGGCGGCATGGGTCTGCCCTCCTCACCACGCGGCGTGATTGCGGCCCCGGCGGCCCACCCCCTTCCCTCCCCCACAACCCCGACACTCTGCGCGGCTGTGATCCTCACGCGCGCCTGTCTGCCCCTCGGCCCGCTGCTGTTGCGGACCGGCTTTCCCTCTTTGTCTTGGAGCTTCCAAATGATCCATAAAATGACCCTTTCGAATTCTTCCCTGTCCTCCCCCGCAATGACCCTTCGCAGCACGACGGTGCTGTCGGGCGATGGCACGGAGAAGCCGTCTGTCTTGGATGCGTCCCAAGCGCCCAAGGTTGCCCCGGCTGAGGCCGCCTCCCCCGACGCATGGTTGCCTTTGGCGCTGACGCTGCTTGATCTGTGCCGGTCGGCGGAATGGTCGGGGCGGATGGAGTATCCGTGTGATGCGCCGGGTTTTGCGATCGGCGCGGGGGCATGGATCAAGGTCAAAGGTGCGGCGGGCCACAGCGCGGGCTTGAAGAGCGGCAAGGCCAAAGCTGCGACGCCCAAGCCGGATGCGGCGGGCCACGATCTGGACACGATCCTTGATGAGGTGAGCCGCGCCGCCCATGGCGACGAGGAGTCTGCGCCTATCCGGGATGCAATGGACGCGATCCACGATATGGACGTATTTGACGATCTGGACAGTGCAGAGCCGCCCGCTGCGATCTGGCGCCCATATCCGTGGACGCTGCTGGCCGCGCTGCGGCTGGCGCGAACCTTCGGTGATGTGGACGCGTTCCTGACGCGTCTGACGACCCCGGGACGGATCGTCCTGCTGCAGACGGGGCAGATCGCGCTGGATGAGACGGTGGAGCAGATGATGAACACGGCGCTCCGGAGCAGGGCCTTCGTTGCGCACATGCCGGACCTGCCGACGATCCTGCGCGCAAACAGCGCGGTCGGGAGTGACACATTGAAGCGCTACCGCCCGCTTGCGGGCCTGTCAGACAGCGCGCGCGATGCGGTGCTGGAGGGCGGGGCGCTGGTCATCATCGCGCCGGTGGGCGCACTGCTGCCCAAGGCCCTGCGTAATCTGCGGCCTGACGTGGTGACACTCGCGCCGCTTGACGCGGACATCCTGCGCGCGCTGCTGGCGTTGAGGTATGACGACGAAACCAGTGTCGCAGGGCTCGAGCTGTCGGGCCTGCACTATCTGTCGCGGCTGTCCGTCGATGACCTGATGCTGGCTCTGCGCGCGCCGGATGCCGGGGGGGCGGTTGCGGATATCCGTGCTGCGCTGTCCCCTGCCCGCACGAGCGTCGGGACGCTTGCGGATTTCCCGCTGCCTGCGGAAGTGCGCAAGACAGTGGATCAGATGATTACGGACCTGCGGGCATGGTCCGATGGCGCGCTGCCATGGTCCGATGTGACGCGCGGCCTGTTGCTGGCGGGTCCTCCGGGCTGCGGCAAGACGGAGCTCGCGCGGCTGATCGGGCGCGAGGCGGGGCTGTCTGTCATCGCCGGGTCCGTGGGCCAGTGGTCTGCCGAGAGTTCTCGCAGCAGCGAAATGATCAAAGCGATGCGCGGGGCGTTCACGCAAGCTGCGGAACAGGCGCCCGCGATCCTGTTCATTGATGAGCTTGATGCGTTCGGGGACCGGACGCGCGCGCCCGACCAGAACACCGCATACACGGATTTCATCGTGACCGCGCTGCTCGATTTGATGGACGGGTTTGAGGGGCGCGAGGGCGTGGTGATCATGGGCGCGACCAATCACATCTGGAAGATCGACGCGGCGATCCGCCGTCCGGGGCGGTTTGACACGGTTCTCCACCTGAGCCATCCAACGCATGAGATGATGCCCCAAGCCCTGCGGTGGCAGCTTGGGCCGGACCTGCCGGATGCTGATCTGAGCGCCATCGCAAAGGCGGCCTTCGGGCTTTCCGGCGCGGATATCGCGGCACTTGTCCGCTCGGCCCGAGCGGCGGCGCGGGCGCAACGCCGCCCGATGTGTGAGGCTGACCTTATGGACGCGATCACCGCGCTGCGCCCGCCGCTCGCCCCGGCGCTTCGCTGGCGGGTCGCGGTCCATGAGGCAGGACATGCCATCGTCGCGACGGCCACCTCCGGCGCACGGCCCAGTATGCTGTCGATTGAAAGCAGTGGCGGCGGCATGCGCGCCCGGCTTGCCGAGACAATGAACACGCGGGCGGCGCTGGAAACGCGGATCGCCATCGGGCTGGCGGGTCGGGCAGCAGAGGTGCTGATCCTTGGTGCGCCCTCCGGCGGGGCGGGTGGGGATGAGGACAGCGATCTGGCAAAAGTCACGCGGATTGCCTCGGCACTCGAAGACAGCCTCGGGCTTGGGGAAACGCTTATCTATTTCAGCCCCGATGACCGCGCCACTGACCGATTGCGCTTCGACGCACCTCACCGCAAGATTGTTGAGGGGCATCTGTCGCGCGGCAATGCACGGGCAACGCGGATTCTGGAGGGCAACCGGACGCAGTTGATCGCGCTTGCGACAGCGCTGGACACGGAAGGCATCCTAAAAGGCGACGCGCTGGATCAGTTGCTGAGCGCCGTCATCCCGGAAGTGGGAGGTGACACGGCGACCTCCGCGCCGATGGTCCCCGCTGAAGATGTCGCAGAGCGCGACAGCGCCGGACGCCTGAGCGTGGACACAGCACCGGGCACCAGCCAGAGCCCGGCGGCGAATTCCGACACCACCGAGGGCGCGAGCTCGGACCCGACCAGCGCGCGCGTGCATCTGTGATCGGGACCCACTCCGGGCAGAGGGCGCAGTTGCAGCCCCCTGCGTGGAGCGGCGCAACACGCCGTTCCGGAGCCCGATTTCCTCCTCATCGCTCCGCTTCGAAGCTCCAAATCAGGGGCTTCAGCAATTCCCGGACATATTTTTTCCACTCGGGGCGGGGGGCGAAGAAGGTGGGGAAACCAGCCCCCGGCCGCCCGCCATCCGCTGTAATTCGGGTACCAAGGCTGATTTTGGGGAGAGATCGGTGCCTTTGGGGCGGTTTCCGGACCATTTTTCAGGGGATAAGTGGGTTTTTCGGACAGATATTTGGTTGACAGAAGAGGAGATGTGTGAGCCGAGGAGCTTTAGGAAATTCATTTTCTTATATTATATCAATATCTTATCCACAATTCTCTGTCGGAGCAGGGGCTGAATAACGGCGCGCGGTAGAGTAGATTGCAGGAGACG
>JAFIEL010000171.1 GCA_020832585.1 Natronohydrobacter sp.
CGGTCCTTGGCGCAGGTGCCTTCGGCACGGCGCTCGCCTGTGCGCTGGGGGATGCGGTGCTGTGGTGCCGCGACAGCGCGCAGGCGCAGGCAATGACGAAAACGCGCGAAAACGCGACCCGCCTGCCCGGTGTCGCGCTGCCCGATGGGGTGCGTGTCACCGCTGATCTGGCAGAGGTCACGGCTGAGACCTTGTTACTGGCCATTCCCATGCAGCAAACGCGCGGGTTTGTGGTGGCGAATCGTGACTGGCTGACCGGTCGGGTGCTGGTGGCCTGCTCGAAAGGGGTGGATCTTGATCTGATGATTGGCCCGGTGGGCGTGATCCGCGCGACCCTGCCTGATGCGCGCACGGCCCTGCTGACCGGCCCGAGTTTCGCCGAGGATATCGCGCGCGGCCTGCCGACCGCGCTGACGCTGGCTTGTGCCGATGCGGGGTTGGGGCGCGCGCTTCAGGACCAGCTCTCGACGCCCAATCTGCGGCTTTATCGCAACGCGGATGTGATCGGCGCGGAACTGGGGGGCGCATTGAAGAATGTGATCGCGATTGCCGCTGGCGTGACGATTGGGGCGGGACTGGGCGAATCGGCGCGCGCGGCGCTGATGGCGCGCGGCTATGCCGAAATGCAGCGGCTGGCGCTGTCGATGGGGGCGCAGCCCGAA
This sequence comes from Natronohydrobacter sp., assembly GCA_020832585.1. Lineage (GTDB taxonomy): Bacteria > Pseudomonadota > Alphaproteobacteria > Rhodobacterales > Rhodobacteraceae > Roseinatronobacter. Next base: position 663 of record JAFIEL010000171.1, read on the forward strand.
ACATTGGCGGGGCTGTCGGGCTTGGGCGATCTGATCCTGACCTGCGGATCGCAGAAATCGCGCAATTTCCGCTACGGGCTGGCGCTTGGGCGCGGCGAGACATTCGATACCAGCACCACAGTCGAAGGTGCCGCGACCGCGCGTGCGGTTGCACGGCTGGCCATCGCACGGGGCCTGGACATGCCGATCACGCGCATGGTTGCAGCCCTTGCCGCGGGCGCGATCACATTGCAGGATGCGCGCGACGCGCTTCTCGCCCGACCGCTTACAGAGGAATGAAAGGAACCCCCCATGCCGCTTTACATGATGGTCTGCACCGACAAGCCGGGTGCGCTGGAATTGCGCAAATCCACCCGCGAGGCGCATCTTGCCTATATCGCGCAAACCGGCTGCGTGGTGCAGGCCGGACCGCTGCTGGATGCGGCTGGCCAGATGGCTGGCTCGCTGATCGTGCTTGACCTGCCCGATCTGGACGCCGCGACATCATGGGGCGCGCAAGACCCCTACGCGCTGGCGGGATTGTTCGAGAGCGTGCGCTTGCAGGAATGGAAAAAGGTCATCGGCTGATGCGCTTCTGGCTGATGAAATCCGAACCCGACGCGTTTTCCTGGGGTGATCTGGTGGCCAGGGGCGATCAGGGCGAGGAATGGGACGGCGTGCGCAACTATCAGGCGCGCAACAACATGCGCGACATGGCGCTGGGGGACCGGGCGTTTTTCTATCACAGCCAGTCGGACAAGGCAGTGGTGGGGATTTGCGAGGTGATCGCTGTGGCGCATCCCGACAGCACCACCGAGGATCCGCGCTGGGACTGCGTGGATGTGAAAGCTGTGGCACCCCTGCCCCGACCGGTGACGCTCGCGCAATGCAAGGACGATCCCCGGCTGAGCGAGATGGCGCTCGTCAAGACGTCGCGGCTGTCGGTGCAACCGGTCACGGCTGAGGAATGGGCGATCATCTGCAAGATGGGCGGGATTGATCTGTGATGGAGGCTTGAGGGGCTACCGCCCCTCGTCGCCATTGTCTGTCGGACCAACGGCACGACTATGGCGCCCCCGTTTCAAGGCGCGCGCGCCCCTTGAAAATTCCCGTGAATATTTATTGCAAGATGAGATCAGGGCCGGTTCAGGCGTCCCGCACGACCGCCCCGGCGCTGGGCAAGTTGCGGCGCGCGTGCGGGCAGGTCGGCCATGATCTGACGACGCGCATCGACGCTCATCCGCGACCATTGCGTGATTTCATCAATCGTGCGCAGGCAGCCGGTGCACAGCCGCGACTCAGGGTGGATGACGCAGATCTTCACGCAAGGGCTTTCGATCTCGTCGCGCGTCCAGAGAGTGTCGGTCATGGAGCCTGCTCGGTTGCTGTTGTGCCCATTTAAGCCTGTAGCGCAGCCCAGACCAGTGCGCAAAGCGACACAGTCAGGCTTTTTCGCGCCGCAGGACAGTCAGACGGTCAAGCGCGCCCTGCAAGATCACCCCTGCCGCGACATGATCAATCACCTCGGCACGCTTGCGCCGCGAGGTGTCGGCTTCCAGAAGCGCGCGCTCGGCAGCGACGGTCGAGAGCCGTTCGTCCCAGAAGGTGATCGGCAGATCGGTCAGCGCCGCCAGATTGCGCGCGAAAGCCCGCGTGGACTGGCAGCGCGGCCCCTCGGACCCATCCATGTTGCGCGGCAGCCCCAGCACCAGCCCGCCGATCTCGCGCGCGCCGGCGATCTCAAGCAGCGCCGCAGCATCCTGCCCGAATTTCACCCGCCGGATCGTCTGCAAGGGCGAGGCCACGGACAACAACCGGTCGGACACGGCGACCCCGATGGTTTTCGTGCCAAGGTCCAGCCCCGCCAGCCCCCGCGCAGGCGGCAAGGCCGCGGCAAATTCGGCAATATCCTCGATCACGGCCATCAGGGCGCAGGCGCACTCAGGCCGGTTTCGGCGGCGACCGCGTTGATCAACGCCAGATCCTCTGGCCTTGCAGCAAAAACCGTGCGCGCTTCCTGCAGGATATCAAGCGCCTGATCGCGCCGCTCCAGCACCGCAAGGGCGCGCAACAGCTGCGCCCAGTCCTGCGCAGAGCCGCCATCATTGGCAAGGCGCGCCAGCATCCCGTCCACCATGCCCTCGATCATCGCCGCGCGGTCTTCGGGGCTCATGTCTTGCGCGGCCTCGATATCTTCTGCCGTCGGTCCGCGCGCGCCCGCGGGTGCGGGACGGGGCGGAAGCGTATAGCGCGGCTCGCCCGAGATGCGGGACAATTCCGGCAGCGCGCCGCGAATCTCATCCATCCAGGGATCATCGCCCGCGCTCAGGTCATGCAACCTGCGCCAGATGCGGAAGGTCAGATCAGGTCGTCCGGTCTGGGCATAGAGGCGGCCCGAATAATACAGCGCCACCGGGTCCTGTGCATCGCGGCGCAGTATCTGTTCGATCACTGATTCAGCCTCTGGCGAGACAAAGCCGCCAGTCGCGATCACCATAAGATCAAGCAGATAGGCCAAATCCGACACCGGGGCCTCTTCGCCGCCCCTCAGTTCGATCACGCGGATCTGCGCCTCGATCGCGGCGCGGTAATTGCCAAGCCGCGCCTCGTTCTGCGCCAGAAGCGTGAAGCCCGTCACATCAAGCGGGCGTTCCACCATCGCGGCGCGCAACTGCTCGACCATCGGTTCCAGTTCGGCCCGACCGGGAAAATCCTCGCCCTGCGGGAAACGCGCGGCGAATTCGGCCTCCAGCTCTGCCTGGCGCGGACGGTTGACGCGCGCCTCGGCCGCCTGGGCATGGCGTTCGACGAGCGGCATGTCGGGATAGCCCGGTGCGCCGATTCTGAGATAAAGCGCCCCGCTGCCAAGAACCGCGACAAGCAGCGCCACCAGCGCGACCCAGCGCATCGCCTCGGGTGCGGGTCCGCCAACGCGGCGCGCGCCCGGTCCACGATCCAGATCAAGGATACGGCGCGAAATTTCCAGCCGCAGGCGTTCCGCTTCTTCCGTGCCCAGGGTTCCACGCGCAAGATCGCGGTCCACTTCGGCAAGCTGGTCGCGATAGACTGACATGGCGCGCTCTGCCCCGTCAGCCGCTGCCACGCGTCGCGCACGCAGCATTGCCCGCGTCAGCACCACCGCGACCATCATGGCGATAATGAAAAAACCAGCGATTTCGATCCAGCCCGACATGGTTCCTCCTGCAGTCGCGTCATGCTCTAGCGTGAATGACGCGCAACAAAAAGCGCAAATGCCCGAGGTCACGTCACATTCCCGCAAGCCGCGACGGCCTGTCACACCCGGACCCGATTTCGGTTTTCGCCACGATCATGCCGTTTCTGGCAAACCCCCCGCGACTGGAGTAAGCCAGACAGCAGCCATGTCGCCGATGAAGGAGCCAGCCACGCCATGACCCGCTATTCCGCCTTTGCCATCGCGCGAGAAGCCTTTCGTCAGCACAAAGGCTGGCAGGAAGCCTGGAAAAGCCCCGAGCCGCGCGACGCATATGATGTCATCATCGTGGGCGCAGGCGGGCACGGGCTGGCCACGGCCTATTATCTGGGCAAGCGTTTCGGCATTACCAATGTCGCGATCATCGAAAAGGGCTGGCTGGGCGGCGGCAATACCGGGCGCAACACGACCATCATCCGCTCGAACTACCTGCAAGACCCGTCAGCTGCGATCTACGAGAAATCGCGCAGCCTGTATGAAACGCTGTCGCAGGATCTCAATTACAATATCATGTTCTCGCCCCGTGGCGTGATGATGCTGGCGCAGACCGAACACGAAAAGCGCGGCTATCTGCGCACCGAACGCGCCAATGCGCTGCAAGGCGTGGAAACGCGCTTCATCCAGCCTGCAGAGGTCAAGCGTCTGGTGCCGATCATCAATCTTGACGGGCCGCGCTACCCGGTTCTGGGCGCGCTCTGGCAGGCGCGCGGCGGCACTGCGCGCCATGATGCGGTCGCCTGGGGCTATGCGCGGGCCTGTTCCGACATGGGAATGCATGTGATCGAGCAATGCGCTGTGACCGGCGTCGAATCCGAGGGCGGCCAAGTGCGCGCGGTCAACACCACCAGGGGCCGGATCGCCTGCAAGAAACTCGGGATCGTGGTTGCGGGCCATTCCGGGGCGCTGGCCGATATGGCGGGTTTCCGGCTGCCGGTCGAATCGGTGGCGCTGCAAGCGCTGGTATCCGAGCCGATCAAGCCCTGCATGGATGTCGTGGTCATGGCCAACACCGTGCACGGCTACATGTCGCAATCCGACAAGGGCGAAATGGTCATCGGCGGCGGCGCGGACCAGTTCAACAACTACACCCAGCGCGGTTCCTGGCACCATATCGAGGAAACCGTGCGCGCGCTCATCGAGACCTTCCCGATGATCTCGCGCCTCAAGATGCTGCGCCAATGGGGGGGCATCGTGGACATGACCGGGGACCGCTCGCCCATCATCTCGAAAACGCCGCTGGGCAACTGCTTCATCAATTGCGGCTGGGGCACCGGCGGGTTCAAGGCGATCCCCGGTTCCGGCTGGGCGATGGCGGAACTGATCGCCAAGGGCGAGCCGGGGCCGCTGGCCGCGGAATTCTCGATGACCCGCTTCCGTGAAGGCCGCTTCATTGATGAAAGCGTGGCAGCGGGGGTGGCACACTGATGCAGGATCTTGCTCATTTTTCGCCAGAACGCGCGGCAACAAGGATGACTTTCGGCGCAGAGCTCATAGATTGCGCCTCACGGAACACCGAGGAGTCATCATGCAAAGCCCACGTTTCACCCGCACCAAACGCGCCGTCGCCAATCTGCAACGCCACCCCCATCAGCCACTTGGCTTCGTGTTTGGCGCAGCGCTTCCGCTCATCATCGTCGCCCTGTCCTGGGCGCATACGACAGGCGGTCTGGCCGGCCCCACGCCTGATCCGCGCCCAGCGGCCTTCGTCGTCGAGACAGACTGAACGGCTGCGCCAAGGCCGCGCACACCCCCATCCTTTTCATTCTTGCCCAAATATCCCGGGGGTGGGGGGGGCGCGCCCCCCCCCCCCCC
>JAFIEL010000011.1 GCA_020832585.1 Natronohydrobacter sp.
AGGAACGGATACCGATGCGGAATGATGCGCATGATCGTGGCGAGATCCGCCGTGGTGGGAACAGGGTCGGTCATCTTGGTCCTTTCGACAGTCTGGGCCACGCGCGCGCGGCGCAACAGGCAAGCGCGCCTGATCTAGCAAGGCAGGCTGGGGCTGGCAAGCTCTGGCATCCCCTCAGGGCACCGACAGCGGAAAAGGCGGTGCCCCCCCGTCGCCGATCGCGGCATCCATCGCCGCAATGGCCTCATCCGTCATGTCCAGCCCCGGCACGCCGATGATGACGGCGCGCGCATCGATCAGCACCAACCCGCCAGAGCGGCTCAGAACATCTTGCAGGACAGGCGCAGACTGGCCGAAGAACCGGCGACGCTCGGAGTCTTCGAATTGCGCAAGGCGCTGCCGCTTCTCGGCCTGATCGCGCCGCACAGTTTCGGCCTGTAGATCGAAAGCGGCGGCGGCGGCGCGAAAGGCTTCGATACTCAGGTTCGGGCGCAATTCGGTCAATTCCTCCTCGCGCGCCGTCAATTCGTTCAGAAGCCGCTCATTCTCTGCCTCCAGCGCGCGTGACGCTGCCTCTATCTCGGCAGCGACGCGCGCGCCGAATTGCGACGCGCGAAACAGCCGTTCATCATCGACAGTGCGCAGCAACAGGCGCTGTGCTGCCAGAGTATCCGCGCGCTCGCCCAATGAGAATTCGAGTGCCGATTGCGCATGCAAGGGGGCGGCAAGTGTCACACCTGCCGCCCCCAAGATCACCGCCACTCCAGCGGTCAGTCGCATCAGAATCGCGACACGATCGAAAAGTCAAAGTTCTGCGTCCGGTCACGGTCGAGCTTGCGCACGGCGCGCGACAGATCAAACCGCAGCGGCCCAAGCGGGCTGTCCCAGAACAGCGAAACCCCGACAGTGGCGCGGACATGCATCTTGTTGTAGTCGACAAGGCCATCACTCATGCCCGCGGGCGCGGCATCCACACCCCAGACCGAACCCACATCAGCGAAGATGCCGCCGCTCAGCCCATATTCCTCGGGCGTGCCCAGTGGAAACTGCATTTCGGCCTGAACGGCGAAATAGCGGTTGCCGCCCAGAACATCCGCATTTGTCGACCCGAAATCGCGCGGCCCCGAGCCACCTGGTGCGAAACCACGCATCACACTGGCAAGCTGATACCGCTCGCGATTGCGCGACTGGCCACTGATCATGTGCAGCATGCCCGCGCGCGCATCCCCACGCAGCGTCACGTCTTCGTTGAAGACCTTCATCTCGTAGCCGACACGCGCTTCGGATTTGACGAAGCGGCGGCTGTTGTTGCCGACACCAAAATCCTGACTGAAGCTCAGGACATAGCCTTGGGTCGGGTCAATCCCGACATTGCGCGTGTCAAACGTGTAGCTGTAGCCCAGCGAGCCGGTGACGGCGGTTCCTGCCGCCTGATCGGCGAACAGGCGGGACGAGGGTCTCACCGCGGTCGGATCGTAGGCAGGATCGGCCGGATCGAAAATCGGGCCTCCCGGATCCTGCAACCCGCGCAACCGGTCCAAGACCAGCCCCTGACGCAGTTGCAACCTGCCAAATTCGCTGACCCGGAACCCGATCGAATTGTTGAAGAACGCCTCGCGCGTGTCGAAATCCGAGAAGAAGGTCTTCGTTTCGCGATACCCCACCCCCAGCGAATAGGACAGGTCGCGCCCGAAGAGCGCTGGTTCCACGAAATTCACCGACAGATCCCGCGAGCCCTTTACCGTGTTGAAGGCAAGCGCGACCTGCTGACCACGGCCAAGGAAATTCTGCTCGGAGAAGTTGATCCCGAAACCAATCCCCTGCGATGCGCCATAGCTGACAGAAAAGCCCAGCGACCCCGTGGTGGTCTCTTCGACTTCGACATCGACAATCGCCTGATCCGGGGCACTGCCCTGACGTGGCTCGACCGAGACATCCGAGAAATAGCCCAGCGCACGGATGCGCTCAGCCGCCTCGCGGATTTCGCGCGGGTTCAGCGGGTCGCCCTCGGCCGTATCGAACTGACGCCGGACCACGCGGTCAAGGGTTGTGGTGTTGCCCTGAATGTCGATCCGCTCGACAAAAATCCGTTCGCCGCGAACAATGGCGAATTCCACATCGATCGTCTGATCACGATTGTTGCGGGTGAAACGCGGCTCGGCCCGGATGAAGCGCAATCCGCGCTGTTCGGCCAGACGCTCCATACGGGCGATATTCTGTTCCAGCACATTCGGCGAGAAGATCGTGCCCGGACGCAGGCGCAACTCGCGCTCGTAATCGGCGGCACTGATACCCTCGACCTCACTGACGACGCTGATATTGCCGAAACGGTATTGCAGGCCTTCGCGGACATTGAAGGTCAGGAAGAACCGGTCACGTTCACGCGCGATCTCGGATGTGGCCGAGAGCACCTCGAAATCGACATAGCCGCGCGACAGGTAGAAATCAGTCAGCAATTGACGGTCCAGTGCGATGCGTTCTGCCACGAAGGTGTCGCGCTGGATCAGCCAGCGCAGCGCACCGGCCTGTTTGGTGTTGAGCACCTGCCGCAAGCGGTAATTCGAGAAGGCGCGGTTGCCGACAAAGGAAATGCGCTCAATCTCGACCACATTGCCTTCGCGGATCTCAAACGCCAGATCGACACGGTTATTGCCGCGTGGAATGATCTTGGGCGTGACCTCCGCCGCGGTCCGGCCCCGGCGCGCGTAAAGTGCAGCAATCGCGCGCGCATCGGCTTCGACCGCCGAAGGGGACAGCACGCGCCCGCCACGGGTCTGGACCACTTCGGAGATTGCGTCATTGTTGATCCGGCGATTGCCTTCGAAATTCACGATACCGATGACCGGGTATTCACGCACGACGATCATCAACGTGTTGCCCTGCGGCACAAGCTCCACGGTCTCGAACAAGCCAGAAGCGGCAAGATTGGCATAAGCCTGATTCAACTGCCCGGCCGACACGGGCTGGCCGCGACCGATTCCCGCAATACCGAAGAGCGTAGAATCATCGACGCGGATATTGCCTTCGATTGCGATCGTGTTGAAACGATAAGTCTGGGCCTCGGCAAAACTGACGAACCCGACATTAGTCGCTGTAAATGCACAAAAAATCGCCGCTGAGAAGATGTGGCGTCCCCACGCCACCCCTTTCTTGCGCGACGGCAAAATTTCATTATCTCCGCGCATGACGGGCCCCACCTTACCGCATTTTTATTGCTCTCTGCCTAGCGAGTCTCGCCTGCCTTGTCAAAGCAATCGGGGGGAAAAGGCAGCCAAGGCAGCATGCAAGTGGCGGGGTGCAGTCGCGATAAGCTTGCTGTCGGCCCTGGAACGAAACAGCGCCGCAAGGACTGCGGCGCTACAAGGCAGGATATCACCCGACTTTCGCCGGCTGTAGGGCTACACGCGATTCAGAGCGTGTAGGGAACATGGCCGAACTGCGCGGCGATCACGCTGGCCAGACCCATTGCCATCACAATCAGGCCCACGGTAAAGACCCTGTCCCGGATGGTCGCCCAGAACAGGCGGGCATTGTGAAGTTCTGCGTCGATGTAAGCCATACTGATCTCCTTTCACTCACATTCCCCGCCAAATCAGGCAAGATTGCGGCAAAGGCATGGAATTTGCGCGGCGCGGCGCAAGTCCGTCAGCAGGTCAGATCGTTGAACAAGGCAAACAGGAACAATGTCAGCACCAGTGCCAGTCCCAAGGTGATCAGGATACGCACCGCCTGATCGGGCGCCGGGCGGCGCATCACGGCCTCATAGGCGTGAAACACCAGATGCCCCCCGTCCAGCGGCGGGATCGGAAACAGGTTCAAAAGCCCGATGGCAACCGACAAGACGGCGATGAACCAGACAAACTCGATCAACCCGTCGCTGGCCTTGGCAACAGAGGCTTCAGCAATACCGATGGGACTGGACAGGTTGCAGGTGCTGATCTGCCCCACGATCATGTAATACAGCCCCTCGAGCGAGGTGCGAATGACCCGCCAGACCTGATCTGCGGCGATGCCTGCAGCTTCCAGCACGCCCGGTGTGCGCGTGCTGTACTCGAAAACAGCCCCCGAGGTCAGCCCGATCAGATAGCGCGTCTCGAAGCCGCCCCCCGGCAAGGGCAGATCCGTGCTGCGCGGTTGCATGGTCAGCTCCAACTCGCGCCCGTCCCGCCAGACCCGCAATTCCAGCGGGTTGCCACCAGACGCCGCAACCATGTCGCGCAACTCTCTGAATGTCGCAATTTCAGTGTCGTTGATGGCCGTGATGACATCGCCGGGCTGCATCTGCGCGTCGCGCGCCGCCGATTTCAGTGCCACACTGCCAGCCAGCGCAGGCTGTGGATGTGGCCCCGACACATCGATCACGCGGCCATCACGCTCGACCGTATAGGTCAGCACGGATTGCGCGGGCAGCTGTTCGGCGCTGTTGACGAAATCCGCCAGTGTCGCGGTTTCCACGCCTTCAACAGCCAGAATCCGGTCGCCAGGTGCCAGATCAAAGGGTTGCGCGGGCAATGCTCTGATCTCGCCCACCACTGGCTCATCAATCGCAAGCCCCTCATACATCATCAGCCCGGCAAAGATGAAAAAGGCAAAGATGAAGTTGAACACCGGCCCCGCTGCCACAGTCGCCGACCGCGCCCAGAGCGGCGCGCCATGCATGGTGCGGCGGCGTTCAGCATCGGACATGCGCGCCATGCCGTCCTCGTCCTTGGAGGATACGGCAGACGCATCGCCCGCGAATTTCACATAGCCGCCCAGCGGGATCGCCGCGACCTGCCAGACCGTGCCATGCTTGTCCGTGCCCTTGGCCAGTACCGGGCCGAAGCCCAGCGAGAACACATCGGCATGTATCCCCGACAGCCGCCCGATGATGTAATGGCCGTATTCATGCACCGCGACGATGATCGACAAGACCACGATAAACGCGGCAATCGTCAGAAAGAAATTCCCGAAACTCGGCAGCAGCCCGACCAGATCCAAACCCATTCCCCTTTATGTCGTCTTTCAGGTCAGGCCATCGCGGCGGCATGGCCGGTGGCGACCTCTCTGGCCATTTGGTTCATGGCCATGACGGATTCAAGCGATGTTACCGGCGAAGTAAGGCCAGAGTCGGACAAAAGACTGTCAATCGTGCGTTCGACCAGCGCCGCCATGTCCAGAAACCCGATCCGGCCCGCGATGAACTGGTCCAGCGCAACTTCCTTGGCGGCGTTGAAGGCCGCGCCCGCATGACCACGCATCTCCATCACCTCGCGCGCAAGGCGCAGCGCGGGGAAGCGGTCGGGGTCGGGCGCTTCAAACGTCAACTGACCAAGCTGGGCCAGATCCAGCCGCGCCACGGGCAATTCCGCGCGGTCGGGCCAGTTCAGCGCGTAGCCGATGGCATGGCGCATGTCGGGCGCACCCATATGCGCCATCAGCGCGCCGTCACGAAACCCCACCAGCGCATGAATGATGGATTGCGGATGCACCACGGCTTCGATCTGCGCAGGCTCCAGCCCGAAATATTCCCGCGTTTCAATCAATTCCAGTGCCTTGTTGAACAAGGTGGCGGAATCGATGGTGATGCGCTGGCCCATGTCCCAATTGGGGTGTTTCTGTGCCTGCGCGAGTGTCGCCTGGGCCAGTTGGTCCTTGGTCCAGTCGCGGAACGGCCCGCCAGACGCGGTGATGATCACGCGCTCGACTGCGGCCATGTCCTCGCCCACCAGCGCCTGAAACACCGCCGAATGTTCACTATCCACCGGCAGGATGCGCGCGCTGTGGCGCGCGGCCTCGCGCATCAGTAGAGGACCAGCCGTCACCAGCGATTCCTTGTTCGCCAGCGCCAATGTTGCGCCCTGAGCCAGCGCGCGGAAGCCCGGTGTCAGCCCTGCGGCGCCCACAATCGCGGACATGACCCAATCGGCAGGGCGTTCGGCAGCAGCGATCAGCGCGTCGGTGCCTGCGGCCACCCCGACCCCGCTGCCGGCAAGCGCGTCTTTCAGGTCGCCGTAGCAGTCCTCATGCGCCGTGACCGCCAGTTCAGCGCGCAAGGCCCGCGCCTGTTCGGCCAGTCGCGCGATATTGCGCCCGCCGGTCAGGGCGACTGTCGTCAGATCGTCGCGGCGGCGCAGCAGATCGAAGGTGCTCTCGCCGATCGAGCCTGTGGCACCGAATACGGATACGCGCATGACCCGCCCTTCAGCCCAGAAGCCCGAGCGAGGCGAGGATCAGCACCATCAGCGCCGCCGCGATCATCGCATCGAACCGGTCCAGCACGCCCCCATGTCCGGGGATCAGGTTCGAGCTGTCCTTGACGCCCGCATGGCGCTTGATCGCGCTTTCCGCGATATCGCCCGCCTGCCCGGCCATCGCGACCAGCACTGACGCGAGGATCAACCCCGCACTGGCACCAAGCGGCCCCATGAACGCAAAAGCAATCAGCGCCGCCAGCACCCAGCCCGCGACTGTGCCGGACCATGTTTTCTTGGGGCTGACGCGCGGCCAGAGTTTTGGCCCGCCGATGATCCGGCCTGCGAAATACCCTGCAACATCCGAGCCGATGACCAGCAACACCAGCCATAGCACCCAGACCATGCCGAAATCGCTGCGCAACCCCATGAGCCCCAGCCCGGCAAACAGGATCAGCGCCAGATAGCCCGCAGCGATGGCGCGGTCCTTGGGGAAGCGCCAGGCCAAGAGCGCAATGGTCAGCACAACGGCCCCCAGGAGAAACCCACCGGCCAGTTGCAACCAGAATACCAGAATGGCGACAGCGGCTGTAATGCCCTGTGCTTCCGCCTTCCCGAATGCCGCGTCGCGGTCCAGCATCCGGGTCAGTTCCCAGACCATCAGCCCCACCAGTGCGGATACCAGCAGGTCAAAGACCAGACCGCCCGCCCAGACAGCACCAATGCCGATTGCAGCCATGACCACCCCCGACAGCGCGCGGGCACGCAGGTCGGTGAAGCTGGCGGCGTTCAGGCTCATACCGGCGCTGCCCCGTAGCGGCGCTCGCGCTGCTGAAACGTGTCGAGAAAGGTCGCCATCAGATCCGGGGTGAAATCGGGCCAGAGAACAGGCGTGAAGATATACTCGGCATAGGCCGCCTGCCACAGCAGGTAGTTCGACACTCGCGTTTCGCCGGACGTGCGGACCACCAGATCCGGGTCCGGCAATCCGGCTGTGTCCATATGCGCGCTCAGTGTCTGGTCGGTGATCGCATCCACGTCCAGATCACCGGCCTGCACGGCCCGCACGACCGATTGCGTCGCGCGCCGGATTTCGTCACGCCCGCCGTAATTGATAGCAACTGTCAGATGCACGCGGTCGTTATGCGCGGTCTCGGTTTCGATCCATTCGAACAGCGCCTGCAGCTTCGGGTCAAGTGGCGAGCGATCCCCGATGAACCGCATCCGCACACCTTCTTTCTTGATCCGGTTCGCCTCGCGCTTGATATAACGGCCAAAGAGCGACATCAGACCCAGCACTTCTTCAGTCGTGCGGGTCCAGTTCTCGGTCGAGAACGCATAGATCGTCAGGTAGCGAATACCCAGACGCGGACAGGCCTCGACCAGCTCACGCGCACGCTCGGCCCCCTTGCGATGCCCTACCAGACGTGGCCAACCCCGGTTCTTGGCCCAGCGCCCGTTGCCATCCATGATGACGGCCACATGCAGCCTGCTCTCTTCCGGTTCACCTTGGCCCGGTCGGGGCTGGTCCATTTTCATATCGCTATCCCTTGCGCGGCAAACGCATCAGACCTGCATGATTTCGGCCTGCTTGGCCTCAAGCGTCTGATCCACAAGCCCAATATACTTATCCGTCAATTCCTGAATCTCTTCGGACCAGAGCTTTTGCTCGTCCTCGCTCATGCCTGCGGCCTTGGCCTTCTTGACCTGATCCATCCCGTCACGGCGCAGGTTGCGCACCGCAACGCGGGCATGTTCGGCATATTGCGCCGCGACCCGCGTCAATTCGCGACGGCGCTCCTCGTTCAACTCGGGGATCGGCAGCATGATGATCGTGCCGTTCAGTTGCGGGTTGATCCCCAGCCCGCTTTCGCGAATGGCCTTCTCGACCTTGCCGACCATGGATTTGTCCCAGACATTGATCGTGACCATGCGCGGCTCTGGCACATTGACAGTCCCCACCTGGTTGATCGGCGTCATCTGGCCGTAAGCCTCGACCATCACCGGATCGAGCATAGAGGCCGATCCGCGCCCGGTGCGCAGCGAGGCAAATTCCGTGCGCAGCGCGGACATGGCGCCATCCATCCGGCGCTTGAGATCATCAAGATCGATTTCAAGATCATCTGACATGGTGCTCTTCCCCGTCCTAAGCGATCAGCCCGTTTCGGGCTTTCGCGCGTTTTAGCGCGCTTGTCGCGATTTTGTAAGCCTTGATACGCTCCCCTGCTCAGGCATGAACGCGCGTGTAGGTGCCCTCGCCCCGCAGGATACCGCTGAAACCGCCCGGCTCGTCCAGCGAAAACACGATCAGCGGCATCTTGTTGTCGCGACACAGCGCAATGGCCGAGGCATCCATCACCTTGAGATTCGCGCGCAGAACCTCATCATAGCTGATCTCGTCATAGCGTTTCGCGTCCGGGTTCGTTTTAGGATCACTGTCGTAGATCCCGTCCACCTGCTTGCCCATGAAGATCGCCTCGCAGGCCATCTCGGAGGCGCGCAGCGCGGCAGCGGTATCGGTCGTGAAATAAGGGTTCCCGGTGCCCGCTGCAAAAATGCAGACGCGCTTTTTCTCCAGATGGCGCACGGCGCGGCGGCGAATATAGGGCTCGCAGATCTGATCCATCGGAATCGCGCTGATCACACGGGTATAGACGCCCAGATCCTCCAGCGCGGTCTGCATGCCCAGCGCGTTCATCACTGTGGCGAGCATGCCCATGTAATCGGCCTGTGTGCGCTCCATCCCCTGCGCCGAGCCCTGCAAGCCCCGGAAGATATTTCCGCCCCCGATCACCATGCAGATCTCGACGCCCATATCATGCACCGATTTCACTTCGCGCGCGATACGCTGAACTGTCGGAGGGTGCAGCCCGAAGCCCTGATCCCCCATCAGCGCCTCGCCCGATATCTTGAGCATGACGCGGCCATAGGTGGTCTGGGGGGTATCGGTCATCGGGCGGTCCTTTTTCCAGCGCGCAGGGGCCTTGCGCACAAAATGCAGACCCGGTGCTTTCATCGCCCCGCAAAATGTCGGAAAACGCGCGCAGGTTCAATCGCAAAGCAGGCGCAGATGGCGAAAATCGCCCACCCTCTGGACATGGCTCTCGCAAGGCTGGAAACCGCGCCACCCGATCCGGCGCGGCCAGTGTTGCTGGCAGGTCCAACTGCCAGCGGGAAATCGGCGCTGGCCCTGCATCTGGCGCGAGCGCAGGGGCGCGTGATCGTCAATGCAGATGCGCTGCAAGTCTATGCAATGTGGCGGGTTCTCTCGGCGCGGCCCGATCAGGCGGATTGCGCACGCGCATTGCATCTTCTCTATGGCCATGTAGGTCAGGATGAGGACTGGTCGACAGGACATTGGCTGCGCGCGGTTGCGAGCGTGCTGAAAGACCACGCCAATCCGGTGATCGTGGGCGGCACGGGGCTTTATTTCCGTGCGCTGACCGAAGGGCTGGTCGAGATACCGCCGACCCCGAAACAGATCCGCCAGCTTGCCGATGCAAGGCTGGAACAGCACGGGCTACAGGCGCTGCTGGCCGACCTCGACCCCGAAACCCGCGCGCGCATCGACTGCGCCAATCCGGCGCGCGTCCAACGTGCGTGGGAAGTGCTGCAGGCGACAGGTCAGGGGCTTGCCGCCTGGCAGGACCAGACCCCGCCCCCGCTGCTGTCGCTCTCCGCGACCACGGCCTATGTGCTGCGCCCGCAGGTTGACTGGCTGGATGCGCGAATCACCCGGCGGTTCCAAGAGATGATGACGCAAGGGGCACTGGATGAGGTCCGCGCCGCACTTCCCGTCTGGGATCCGCGCGCCCCATGGGCCAAAGCGATCGGTGCGCCCGAACTGATCGCCCATCTGCAAGGCCAGATGTCGTGGCACGATGCCACCGAAGCCGCTACACTTGCCACGCGGCAATATGCCAAACGCCAGCGGACCTGGTTTCGCAACCGCATGAAGGACTGGCAGGATATCTGCGCAGGCCCTGCCTAAAGAGTCACCGTTTTGCCACGCCCTTCGCGCGGGTCACGGAATTTCACGGCCGCGTGACCGAAAAGTCTTTCTTCGTCGCGCTCAGGTCCTAATCTTGCCCCTATCCGGGGGGATACGAGCACCATGAACAAGATACCCGAACCGATGTCCCGGCTGCGCCTTGTGCCGATCTCGAAACTGGCAGCAGCCCCGAAATGGCAGCTTGAGACAATGCGCGCCCTGCGCGAACCGCTGTTCTTGTGGATCACACAGGGACAGGGGCGCATCAATCTGGGCGGCAGCACGCGCGGCTTTCACCCGCATAACGCTATTTTCATTCCCGCAGGCACCCTGCACGGGTTTCAGGCCATGACGCGGGTTCAGGGCACAGCCGTCTATTTCGGCCATGATCACGGGCTTGATCTGCCGAACCTGCCCCTGCATCTGCGACTGCGCGAAGCGTCGCAGCATGCCGAAGTCGCGCATCTGGTCGATTCGGTTCAGCGCGAACTGGACGGAGGCCGCCCCCTCGCCCAGAAAGCGGCCTACCACCAGCTTGGCTTGCTCTCGATCTGGCTGGATCGCCGCAGTCAGGACATGCTCGAGGATGGCGCACAGGCCAGCCCGCAACTCAATGCCAATGAACGTCTGACAGCGCGTTATGCGGCCCTTCTGGAACGTGAATTCGGATCTTCGCTCAACGTCAGCGACTATGCGACAGCACTTGGTGTGACCGCAACGCATCTGACACGCGCCTGCCGGGCAAGCTGCGGGCGGACCGCGCTGGAAATGATGCAAGCGCGGCGATTGTATGAGGCGCGCAGATTGCTTCTGGAAACCGATATCGCCGTGCAGGACATCGCGCGCTCGCTGGGGTTTTCGACTGCAGGCTATTTCGCACGCGCCTTTGCCCAGCATATCGGCGAGCCACCCTCTGCCTATCGCAAGGCCAGACCTGCCCATGCAAGGGTGCTGAACTGACCCGAACGGCCCCCGCGCCCATGACAGCGACAGTGACCGGAAATGCAAAACGCCCGTGACACATCGTGTCACGGGCGTTTCCGATTCTGTGCCGCCAAAACCTATTCAGCCGCCGAAGATGTCACCTCGTCCGAGGGCGTCCCGGCAGGCTTGCGCGGCTTGCGGATGTTGCGGCGCGGCTTCGCCGCTTCATCTGCCTCGCTCACGGCGGCAGAAGTTGCCGCAGCAGGTTGGCGGGGTGCACGCGGCGCGCGGGGCGCACGCGGCTTGCGCGCGCTCTGCGGCTCTGTGCCCTGTGACTCTGCGCTCTGTGGTGCTGCACTCTCGACAGCGGGCGCTGCGGCGACTGGCGGAACATTGTCTGATGCCGGGGCGCGCTGCGTCTCGGTCAAGGTCTTGCTCTCAGGCGTCTCGACCAAAGTGCCTTCATCCGCTGCGCTGGTCGTATCTTGCACTGAAAACGCGTCCTGCGCGACCGTTTCGCGCGGCGTCGCACTGTGAGACCCGGCCTCGTCATAATGGCGGCGTGGCTCGTTGCGACGCCCGCCATTCTGCGCCGCGTTCTGGCCTTGACCCCGCTCTTGCCCGCGATCCTGCCCCCGATCCTGACCACGCTCGCCGCCCCTGTCATGCACGCGATCCTGACCGCGCTCTTCATAGGGTTGGCGATTGCGCTCATCGTTGTTCTGACGGCGCGCGTCCTGTTCGGCCTGCAATTCGCGCTGCGCCTGCGCCAGCATCCGCGTGTAATGCTCGGCATGCTGCTGGAAATTCTCGGCAGCCACACGGTCATTCGACAGTTGCGCATCGCGCGCGAGAACCTGATATTTCTCGATGATCTGTTGCGGTGTCCCGCGCACCTTGCCTTCGGGGCCGGAACTGTCGAACACACGATTGACGATATTGCCAAGCGTCTTGGGGCGGTTCGATTTCGAACGCGAGCGTTTATTGGGTGATCTCATGCGTGATTCTATCCTGCCGACGATGGCACAGAGTGCAGTCCCGTCTTGAGTGTCACATCTCGGACAAACCAGACTGCTGAAAGGGAATGACCGGGCGAGCCATGTATTGCTTGGCTTGCCTTGCTTATCAATTGGCATGCCATGCGGTCTCTGACAAGCCCTAACTCCCGAAAAACTGTGATTTTCGTATGATCTTGCAGATTTGCCATAGCTCACGCGCAGCTTGCGCCGGCCAGTGCGACGCGCGCGCGCCCAGTCAGATCATCGACCAGACAACAGGAATGCAGACCCGCCTGCGCGAAGAGCGCCAGCACCGCAGGGCCCTGCCCCAACCCCAACTCAACGATCAAACGCCCGCCGGGTGCCAGATGCGCGGGCGCTTGCGCGGCAATCACGCGATAGGCGTCAAGTCCGGTGCCATCGCAGCCTTCGGGCACGAGTGCCATGCGCGGTTCCCAGTCGCGAGTCTCGGGTGCAAGGCTCTCGACCTCGCCCTGCCCGATATAGGGCGGGTTCGACACGATCAGGTCGAACTGCCCCGACACTTGCGCGCACCAGTCCGAGTGCAGAAAGGCCGCACGCGGCGCGACGCCCAGTGCCTGCGCATTGCCTTGGGCCACAGCCAGGGCAGCAGGTGAGAGGTCAACGCCAACCCCGGTTGCCTCTGGGCACTCTGCCAGAAGGGTCGCAAGAATCGCGCCGCTGCCCGTGCCCAGATCGAGCACACGCTGAAACGGCTGCTCCAGCGCAGTGGCGATCAGCGTCTCGGTTTCGGGTCGCGGGTCCAGCACATCGGGCGTGACACGAAACTGCCGCCCCCAGAACAGCCGCCGCCCCGTGATCTGCGCGACAGGCTGGCGGCGCGCGCGCGCATCAACCGCCGCGCGAAACCGCGCTTCCTGTGCGGGCGTGACCGGATCGTGCAGCGCAAGTGTCAGCCGGTCGGGCACCACCCCCAACGCATGGGCAATCAGCCAGCGCGCATCACGGGCAGCGCCCTCGATCCCGGCGTCGCGCAATGTGGCGATCCCTTGCGCCAACAGCGTCTGCGCCTGCATCACCTGTCCATCTCGGCCAGTTTTGCGGCCTGATCGGCAGAGATCAGCGCGTCGATCACCTCGTCCAGATCGCCCTGCATGACCTGATCGAGCTTGTAGAGCGTCAGGTTGATCCGGTGATCCGTCATGCGCCCTTGCGGAAAATTATAGGTGCGGATGCGTTCTGACCGATCCCCCGACCCCACCTGTGCACGGCGCGCATCGGCGCGCTCATTGGCGGCGCGCTGGCGTTCCATGTCGTAAAGCTTCGCGCGCAAGACCTGCATCGCAATCGCGCGGTTCTGATGCTGCGATTTCTCGGAACTCGTCACCACCAGCCCGGTCGGAATATGCGTGATCCGCACCGCCGAATCGGTCGTGTTCACATGCTGCCCGCCCGCGCCAGAGGCCCGCATCGTATCAATGCGGATATCGGTCGCGGGGATGTCGATATCGACCTCCTCAGCCTCGGGCAGAACCGCCACTGTCGCCGCCGATGTGTGAATCCGCCCGCCCGATTCCGTGACCGGCACGCGCTGGACCCGGTGCACGCCCGATTCAAACTTCAGCCGCGCAAAGACCCCCTCGCCCGCGACCCGCAGCACCGCTTCGCGCAAGCCGCCGATCTCGGTCTCCGAGAAACTGATCATCTGCACCTGCCAGCCGCGCATTTCTGCATATTTCTGATACATGCGCAGCAGATCCGCAGCAAAAAGACTGGCTTCCTCGCCCCCTGTGCCGGGGCGCAACTCAACCAGTGCCGGGCGCGCGTCAGCCGCATCTTTCGGCAAAAGCGCCAGCCGCAAAGCCTGTTCCAGCGCGGGCAATTCCGCATCGATGCGGGCCAGTTCCTCCTCGGCCAGCGCGCGCATTTCAGGGTCATCGCGCATCGCCTCGGCCTCGACCCGGTCGGCAAGCGCGCGCTGATAGGCGTCAATCTGTGTCACGACGGGTTTCAGTTCCGCATAGTCCCGCGTCACGCCTGCAATCTCCTCCGGCGCCACCCCCTCCATCAGGCGGGCTTCGAGATAGCCGAAACGGCGGGTGATCTGGTCAAGGGTTTCCGGGGCGAACATAAGCGGACTAGTGGCCAATCCGTGCGGCAGCGTCAAGTCTTGGCGGGGTAATGCTGGACGCGCCGCCTGCAAGGTTTTATGACCATATCAGGCGCTTCGCGCGTCGCTGTTGCAGGATTTGGACCTAAATGGGCGATTTCGCCACGATGCTTGATATTGCCTTCTGGACCACCACCGGGGCGATCGTATTGCTTCTGATCATCTCGGGCTTCTTTTCGGGGTCGGAAACCGCGTTGACCGCGTCAAGCCGGGGCAAGCTGAAAGCGCAGGCCGACAAGGGCGTGCCGGGGGCTGAAAAGGCGCTGTCGCTGACCGAGGACAGCGAGCGCATGATCGGCGCGATCCTTCTGGGCAACAATCTGGTGAATATTCTGGCCGCGTCATTGGCCACGGCGCTGTTCACGCGGCTGTTTGGCGATAGCGGGGTGGCACTCGCCACTCTGGTCATGACAGTTCTGGTCCTCGTCTTTGCCGAAGTTCTGCCCAAGACCTATGCGATTTCCAACCCCGAAAGCGCGGCCTTGCGTGTCGCCGCACCGTTGCGGATCGTGGTCGCAATCTTCTCGCCGGTGGTCAGTGTGGTCCGCTTCATCGTGCGCCGGGTTCTGGCGCTGTTCGGCGTGACGATTGACCCCGAAAGCAACATCCTGTCGGTGAAGGAAGAAATCGCAGGCACGCTGGCACTGGGCCATTCGACCGGGTCCGTCGAGAAGGAACATCGCGACCGGCTGCTGGGGGCGCTTGATCTGTCGGAACGTACGGTCGAGGAAATCATGCGCCACCGCAGCCAGATCGAGGTGGTCAATGCCGATGATCCGGTCGCGGATATCATCGCGCAATGCATCAATTCCTCGCATTCCCGCCTGCCCATGTATCGCGAGGAGCAGGAGAATATCATCGGCATCCTCTATGCCCGCGATCTGGTGCGCGAAATGCACCGGCTGGTGGTCGAGGCCGGGGGAACCTATGACGCCATCGGCGCGCTGGATGTGGTGAAACTGGCCCGCCCCCCTTATTTCGTGCCCGAAACCACACCGCTTGATGAGCAGATGAAGGAATTTCTGCGCCTGCGACGCCATTTCGCGCTGGTGGTCGATGAATATGGCGCATTGCATGGTCTGATCACGCTGGAAGATATCCTTGAGGAAATCGTGGGCGAGATCGAGGATGAATATGACACCACTTCCGCCCCCGAGGTCGAAGAGCGCCCCGATGGCGAAGTCATCGTCGAAGGCACCATGACCATCCGCGACCTGAACAGGACAATGGACTGGTCGTTGCCGGATGAAGAAGCCGTCACCGTGGCGGGTCTGGTGATCCATGAAGCGCAATCCATCCCCGAAGAGGGGCAGGTGTTTTCCTTCCACGGCTGCCGCTTCAAGGTGCTGGAGCGCGAGGGCAACCGGATCGTGCGGCTGAGCATCCGCAATATCGAGATCGGGCGCAGGGATGAGTGACATGCGGCTGATCTGCGCCAGCAACAATGCGGGCATTCTGGCGGATAATCTGGCGCGTTCGCCCCTGCTGGCAGAGGTGCCGCTGAGTGTGATCGAAAACGCACCTTCGGCAGCGACAGCCTATGCGCAAGGGATGGCGCAGACGGATGAGGAGATTCTGGTTTTCCTGCATCACGACGTCTATCTGCCGCCCGGCTGGGACGCGCTGTTGCGCGCGCGGATCGCCGAGGTCGCGGCGCGCGATCCGGACTGGGCATTGATCGGCGCGTACGGGGTCGATGATCACGCGCGCGGCTGGGGGCCGGTCTGGTCGTCGTCGCTGGGGCAGATCGTGGGGCATGTGGCGCTCAGCCCCGAGCCGGTGCAGAGTTTCGACGAATTGCTGATCGTGATGCGCCGCAGCGCCGGGATCACATGGGACGAGGGGCTGCCGGGCTGGCATCTCTATGGCACCGATATCGTGACGCAGGCCCGCGCCAAGGGCCTGCGCGCCTATGCCTGCGCCCTGCCGCTGATCCATAATGACGGCTACAAGGACAATCTCGATCAGGGTTTCGGCGCGGCCTATGCCTATCTGCAGAAGAAATGGACGGGCCGCTTGCCCCTGCGCAGCCCGATCATCAAGATCTCACGCATGGGCCATCAACTCTGGCGCGCTCGGCTGCACAACCGGCAGGCACGCGATGTGCGGCAATCGATGGCAGTGGATACGGCGCTCGACCCGGTCGCGATTGCGCGCGCTTGTGGTTGGGCCAGTGTTGCGCCCTGAGCCCTATACCGCCTGCCCCGAGGTCAGCGACAGGAACACATCCTCCAGATCCGGCTCTTCGCTGGTGACATCGACCACCACGCCCCCGGCCTGCGCCACCGCGCCCAGAAGCGCGCCCGCACTGACCGCGCTGCGCAGATAGGTCAGCGCAAGCGCACCGTCGGCGCGCTGCTCCTGCTTCACGCCGTCCGGCAACACAAGCCCCGGCACAGGCGCGTCCAGCCGCAACACGAGGGTCTTGGCATCCAGCCGCCCCAGAAGCGCCGATGTGCGGTCGCGCACCACGACTTCGCCGTGATTGATGATGGCGATTTCGTCGCACATCTCTTCGGCTTCTTCCAGATAATGCGTGGTCAGGATGATCGTCATGCCCTGTTCATTCAGCTTGCGCACATTCGCCCAGAGCATCTGGCGCAATTCGATATCCACGCCCGCGGTCGGCTCATCCAGCACCAGCACGCGCGGGCCATGCACCAGCGCCTTGCCCAGCAGCAGGCGCCGCCGCATCCCGCCAGAGAGCGTGCGCGCATAAGCTTCCGCCTTGTCCGACAGCCCGATCATGTCGAGAATCGCATCCGTCCGGCGCTGGGATTTCGGCACACCGTAAAGTCCCGCCTGCACTTCAAGCGCGCCGCGCGGGGTGAAAAACGGGTCCATGTTCAGTTCCTGCGGCATGACCCCGATGGCCGCGCGCGACTGGCGCGGGTTCACGTCCTGATCGAACCCCCAGATACGCACCTGCCCGCTGGTCTTGGTCACAAGCCCCGCCAGAATATTGATCAATGTCGATTTGCCCGCGCCATTCGGCCCCAGCAGGCCAAAGATACTGCCCGCCGGGATGGTCAGATCAACGCCTTTCAGCGCCTCCTTGCCGCCCGCATAGGTCTTGCGCAGGTTCCTGACTTCGATGGCCTGATCCGACATGATTGGCAGTCCTTGTTGCAATCTGCGTCGCAGGGCTGGCCCATGATCTGACAAACCCGACAGATCATTGACGCGACTTGTAACCCTTGCGGCAAACACAGTATGGTAGGGGCGATGTAATACAGCCCCGACCTGTCGACAAGGAAGTGAGCCATACCCATGAGCCAAGCGCCCCAGCATCCCGCCCCGGAAACCGAGATCGTATCAGCCATGCGCGTCTGTTGCGACGGTAGCGAAGGGGCTCTGGGGCATCCGCGCGTCTGGCTGTCACTCAGCCAGGACACCGGGATGGTTGAATGCCCGTATTGCGACAAGCGCTTCATCCACCGCGATTACGCAAATATGAGTGAAACTTAGCCCATTTACTTCTTCGGAGGCGTCGGTCGAGGCGCAGGAGCCGGCCGAGGGGGGGGGGGCGGTTTGCTGGAGTTGCCAATTATACCTCTGGTAGGAGGAGGCGCAGGACGCTTAGCCATGACAACTGAACTCCCAAAAGAACAAAGATTAGCTATTATTCGCGAGGCTCTTAGACATACCGAACTTCATATCTTTGGTCTAGCGGAGATCGCGGACAATGCAGACAAAAGAGCTGCAACTCTTTCGCTTGCTGCCATTGCATATGCAACGTTGCTTATCGCGTTTTCAGAATTTTCTAATGCAGCAAAACCGGTGATAGTGCTGGCAGCCTTACTTAGCTTAGTTTCTGCTGTGTTTTCGTTGTTCGCCACAGTTCCCAAAAAATTCCACATAGCAGGGCATCGCTGGCGAGATTGGCAAGGGCATATTGACGATGGAGATGACATTGAGACTGTTTTGATAAGCCAAGCCAAAGAAAATGACGATCGAATTGACTTCAACTTCGCCGTAGTTGATGAAGCAGCAAAGAAGTTCAAGCGCGCCTTGTGGGTTTTTTCACTGTCTATCGCTATCGTAGGATGCGCAGAATTATGGTTTTTTATCAGTGGCCTAATTGGAGAAATGTGAAGTGAGTCTACTATGACATTTGGCAAAGGCCATCACCTGCATCTGATCGACGGTTCGGCCTATATCTTCCGCGCCTATCATGCCCTGCCGCCACTGACGCGCAAATCCGACGGGCTGCCCGTCGGAGCAGTCGCAGGGTTCTGCAACATGCTCTGGCGCTATCTGGGCGAGAATGGCGCCAGTTCTGACGCGCCCACCCATGCCGCAGTCATCTTCGACCATTCCTCCAAGACCTTCCGCAACGAGATCTACGATCTCTACAAGGCCAACCGCCCTGATCCGCCCGAAGACCTGCGCCCGCAATTTCCGCTGACCCGCGATGCATCCCGCGCCTTCAACCTCGCCACGATAGAGATCGAGGATTATGAAGCCGACGATATTATCGCCACCCTCGCCCGGCAGGCGCGCGAGGCAGGCGGGCGCGTGACCATCATCTCGTCGGACAAGGATCTGATGCAGCTTGTGGGCGGCGGGGTCGAGATGCTTGATGCGATGAAGAACAAGCAGATCGGCGTCGAGGAAGTGTTCGAGAAATTCGGCGTCGGGCCTGAACGCGTGGTCGATGTGCAGGCTTTGGCAGGCGATTCGGTCGACAATGTGCCCGGCGCCCCCGGCATCGGGATCAAGACCGCAGCCCTTTTGATCAATGAATATGGCGATCTGGAAACGCTTTTGGAGCGCGCGGCCGAGATCAAGCAACCCAAGCGCCGCGCGGCCCTGATCGACAATGCCGAACTGATCCGCATTTCCAAACGGCTGGTGCAGCTCGATGACCAGACCCCGTTGGAATTTACGCTCGACGATCTGGAAGTGCGCGCCCCCAATGCGACCGCGCTGCTGGATTTCCTGAACGATATGGAATTCCGCACCCTGACCCGCCGCGTTGCAGATCACTTCGGCACCACCCCGCCCGCAATGGTCGAAGCCTCGCCCCAGCCTGCAGCCGCAACCCCCTCTGCCCCCGAACAACCCGATTTCACGCAGGCCGAGTATATCTGCATCCGCGATCTGGACACGCTCGCGCAATGGATCGCGGAAATCGAGGAAATCGGCCATGTCGCGGTCGATACCGAAACCACCTCGCTTGACGAAATGCGCGCCGATCTGGTGGGCATTTCGCTTTGCGTCACACCGGGTCGCGCGGCCTATATCCCGCTGCAGCACCGCGCAGGCAGTGGTGATCTGTTCGGCAGTGCCGATCTGGTCGAGGGGCAGATCCCGTTGGACCATGCGCTCAAGGCCCTGAAACCCGTTCTCGAAGACCCGGCAATCCTGAAAATCGGGCAGAACATGAAATATGACGCCAAGATCTTCGCGGGTCTTGGTATCCATATCGCGCCCATCGATGACACGATGCTCATGTCCTACGCGCTGCATGGCGGGCTTCACGGGCATGGGATGGACGCGCTGTCCGACCGTTACCTGAACCACCAGCCCATCGCGATCAAGACGCTACTGGGCACGGGCAAATCCGCGATCACCTTCGATCTGGTCCCGATTGAAGAGGCTACGCGCTACGCCGCCGAAGATGCCGATGTCACGCTGCGCCTGTGGCAGATGTTCAAGCCGCGCCTGCATGCCGCGCAGGTAACGCGTGTCTATGAAACGCTGGAGCGCCCGCTGGTGCCGGTTCTGGCGCAGATGGAACGCACAGGTATCAAGGTGGACCGCGATGTACTCTCGCGCATGTCGAACGCGTTTGCGCAGAAAATGGCGGGGCTGGAGGCCGAGATTCATGAGTTGGCAGGCGAGAGCTTCAATGTAGGCAGCCCGAAGCAGCTGGGCGAAATCCTGTTCGACAAATTCAGCCTGCAGGGCGGCAAGAAGGGCAAGACCGGGGCCTATGCCACGGGTGCGGATGTGCTCGAAGACCTCGCCGCCGAAGGCCATGACCTGCCCGCCCGCGTGCTGGACTGGCGGCAACTCTCGAAATTGAAATCCACCTATACGGATGCGCTGCAGGACCATATTCACCCGGATACAGGCCGCGTTCACACCTCTTATGTAATCACCGGGGCCGTGACCGGGCGGCTGGCCTCGACCGATCCGAACCTGCAGAATATCCCGATCCGCACCGAGGAAGGCCGCCGCATCCGCACGGCCTTTGTCGCGGAACGGGGCATGAAACTTGTGGCGCTGGACTATAGCCAGATCGAGCTGCGCATCCTCGCGCATATCGCCGGGATCGACAGCCTGAAAGCGGCCTTTCGCGACGGTCAGGACATTCACGCCATGACCGCGTCAGAGATGTTCGGCGTGCCCATGGCCGAGATGACCCCGGAAATCCGCCGCCGCGCGAAAGCGATCAATTTCGGCGTTATCTATGGCATCTCTGGCTTCGGACTTGCGCGCAACCTGCGCATCCCGCGCACTGATGCACAGGCGTTTATCGACACCTATTTCGAACGCTTCCCCGGCATCCGTGCCTATATGGATGACACGGTGGAATTCGCGAAGAAACATGGCCGGGTCGAAACCCTGTTCGGCCGCCGCATCCACACGCCAGAGATCAACACCAAAGGCCCCGGCGCCGGTTTCGCCAAGCGCGCCGCAATCAATGCGCCCATTCAGGGGACCGCCGCCGACATCATCCGCCGCGCCATGATCCGCCTGCCCGATGTGATCGAAGGGCTACCCGCCAAGATGCTGTTGCAGGTTCATGACGAACTGGTGTTCGAGGTGGCCGAGGATGCCATCGAGGACACCATCGCCCGCGTCCGCGAGGTGATGGAAGCGGCGGCAGAGCCTGTGGTGAAACTGAGCGTGCCGCTGGTTGTCGATGCAGGCACCGGCGACAACTGGGCCGAGGCGCATTGACCCGGCTCAGGTCGGTGCCTTTGTCAGCGCCCCGTCATAAAGCGCGTAATCATCGGCAAACTGGTCGCGCAATTGCGCGCGCAGCGGCGTGGACAGGGAGATTTCCCAATCGGGCGAGACATTCTCGCGCTCCAGCATGACAGACCAGCCCAGCCGCGCTTCCAGATACCCCACGAATGCAGGCATCGCATCATAGCGGAAAATATGCTGCACGCGCGTACCATTGCGCGGATGAGTCAGGAATTTCCACTGGCTGCCCACAGCCGCAAAGGCGGGTTGCGGGTCACTCAGATACCCCTCGACAAACTGATCGAAACTCATGCCCCGCGTGCTGCGCGGTGTGTCGTTCAGCCAGGCCCCGTGGCGAAAGCGAAACCAGCTTCCCAGCCAGTCCTCGGGTTCGCGGATCATGGCCACGGTTTCGGGCATGCGATCAGTGAACATGCTGATCATCTTCTCGACGCGCCACTGATAACGCTGAAAGATGCAATGCTTGAAATTCGGGTCGTTCTGGAACACGATATCGGCCTTGGGCGTCAGCGCGCGTTCAATGGCCGTGCTGCCCGATTTCGGGGTCGCCAGAAAGACCAGTCCGGCCTTGTGAAAATACAGCATCCCCGCCCCCCTGTTCTTCCCCCCTTTGCTAACGGGATGTGCCGCGCAGGTCTAGCGGGCAGCGATGCCAGCCTGCGCGACCGTGACAGAATCGCACGCGGCCTCATGCTCGCCATGCGCGGTCTTGTCCCAATAGAACGGGGCCGAGATCAACTCCCAAAGCGCCTTGTAGACCGCCAGCACAGCCAACGGAAAATACCCGTGCAGCGTTGGCAACCATTTCCGCAAATGCCGGTGCCTGTGGCCGCGCAGGGCAAGAAACCCGATGCTCAGCGTGACCGCCTCTGACAGCAGAAAGACCGCGAAGAATCCCAGCATCACCCCACCGCCATAGGCCTCTTGCAGCGGATGCGACAGGCCCGCAAGGATCAGCCAGAAGCTCCAGAGCAGGGGCGCGAACATGAACTGCACCAATGTCCCCAGAAACAGCACCTGCACCCCGAAAAACCGCCACGCGCCAAGCTGCCGCCACAACTGGCGCGGCGCGCGCATATGCACAAGCCACGTCACAGCGTACCCTTTCAGCCAGCGCGAGCGCTGCTTGACCCAAGGGATCGCACGGCAATTCGCCTCTTCCAGCGTCACTGTGTCCAGAAGCTGCGTATAATAGCCATGTCGCGCCAGACGGATCCCCAGATCGGCATCCTCGGTCACGTTATGCGCATCCCATCCGCCAAGGCTTTCCAGAATATCGCGGCGGAAAAACAGCGTCGTGCCGCCCAGTGGCACCGCCAGCCCCAGCCGCTGCATCCCCGGCAGCACAATGCGAAACCATGTCGCATATTCGATGGTGAAACAGCGCGACAGCCAGTTGGTCGAGGCATTGTAAAAATCAAGAACGCCTTGCACGCAGGCCAGATTTGGCGGCCCATCCTGAAAACAGCGCACAATGCGGTGAATCTGGTCCGGCTCGGGCGCGTCCTCGGCATCATAGACGCCGATGATCGCGCCCCGCGCAAACAGCATGGCATAGTTCAGCGCGCGCGGCTTGGTTTTCAGTGGCGCATCCGGGACCGGGATCACCCGCATCCAGCGCGGCAGTGTGCAGGCATCCAGCGCTGCGCGCGTGGCGTGGTCATGTTCCTCGACCACCAGCAGGATATCGAGCAATTCGCGCGGCCATGTCAGCCGCGACAGCCGGTTGATCAGGCGCGGAACCACCCGCGGCTCCTTGTAAAGCGGCACCATGATCGACACGATGGGCCTGCGCGCGCGCAACAGCCGGACCCCTGTACTTTCGCGCGGTTCAGATTGCTTGCGGTGAACCGCGATGGCAGCGGCAAGTTTCAACAGCGACGTGACCAGCAGAAACGCCGTTGTGAGCAGCGTCAGCCCCAGCAAGCTCGCCTGTGGCGCGAGCAGGACCAACGCGGCAATTGCCACCACCCCAAGGCGCAGCACCTGCCCGAAACGGCGGCTTTGCAGCATCCGGCAGCTTTCGGTCTCGGCCACGCAGGTTTCCGCCCAGAGTTTCAGCCGCGTGCGCTGTGTCTTCAGGATGGCGGCGTGCAGGTCAGTCTCGCTGATCAGCACCATGGCGACAGGCCCGAAGATGCGTTCCAGTTCCCCCCGGTGCAGCCCGAATTGCGCAGGCCGCGCGCAGGCCACGACCGTCACATCCCCCGCCCGCACCCAGGGCAGACAGTAAAGCGCCAGACAGCGCCGCACCCCAAGGGTTTCGATCAGGCCGGGATCGGGCAAACTGGTGTCGGATGTCAGAAAACTGGTCCCAAACTGGCGCGACAGGGCAGTGGTCAGGTCGGTCTCGGTGATCAACCCATTCGCAAGCAGGATATCCCCCAGAAACCCGGCCTGCGAGGCCTGTATCTCCAATGCGCGGACCAGACCCTCTTCGGACAGCACACCCATGTCCTGCAGGATCTTGCCAAGTGGCCGACGACCGGCATCGGTCTTGCGATGCACGACCAGTTCCAGCAAGGGACGTCGCGCCATGCGCGGTATCTGCCCCTGACTGAGTGCTGCTCTGCCCTGCATTCCATCCGCCTTGTGCCAAGGCGTTCACTCTAGGCAAATCGCAGTTAAGGAACTGTTAAACCCGCCGCAACGTCAAGCGCCGTAAGGCACCCAGATGGTCTTGATCTGCGTCGCGGCGTGCAAGAACCCCGTCCCCTGTGTCAGCGCATCCGGCACCGGCCAGACCGGCTTCAGATTGCCCGCAGAGGCACGCTCGACCAAAGCCGTCACAGCAGGTTCGGCACACCAGAGCGCGGCCACATCGTCATGCGCGGCCAGCGTTTCCGCCAGATCGGTCACAGGGCCAGATACGATATTGACCACCCCGCCGGGAATGTCGGATGTCGCCAGGACCTGCGCCAATTCAAGCGCCGCCAGTGGATCGGCCTGCGCAGGGACGGCAACAACCCGGTTGCCCATCGCGATGGCAGGCAGAACCAGCGACAGGAACCCCGCCAGCGGTGCCTCCTGCCCGCAGATCAGCCCCATGACACCGTAAGCTTCCTTCATCGCCAGCGTGACATGACCGCCTTGCGTATCATGCACGCGCGCGTCGAACTTGTCTGCCCACGCCGCATAATAGAAGGCGCGCGCGATGGCCGTATCGATCTCGCTGGCACTGGCATATGCGCGCAAGTCCTGCGCCCGCGCGCTGATATTCTCGGCCAGAAAATACAGAACCTGTGCGCGCTGATGGCCACTCATCGCAGTCCATTTGCCTGCCTTGTGCGCCGCTTCGACGGCGTTGCGGATATCCTTGCGGCTGCCCAAAGGCGCATGGCCTTTCAGCTTGCCCTTTTCGACAATCGCATAGCTTTGTCCGTTATCCGCCCGCTTCTGTGCGCCGCCGATATACAGCTTGTGCGTGCGGTCGATCCCGTCGCTTGCCGCATGCTGCGGTAGCGCGTCGATCTTGCCGGGCGCAGTCGCCTTGCCCTGCGCGACTTTGGGGCGCAGATAAGCTGCCATCCCCTCGCGCGCACCTTCGCGCCCAAACCCGCTTTCGCGCATCCCCCCGAAAGGTGCGTTCGCATCAAACAGGTTGGTCGCGTTGATCCAGACCACCCCCGCCTTGATCCGCGCGGCCATGTCCATCGCAACAGTCAGATTCTCGGACCAGATCGAAGCCGCCAGACCGTAGCGGGTATTATTGGCCAGTTCTATCGCCTCATCAGGCGTGCGGAAGGTCGAGACCACTGCGACTGGACCGAATATTTCTTCTTTAAAACAAGGATTTGAAGGTGAAACTTCAAGCATCACCTGAGGTGTGATGAAACACCCCTCTGGTGCTGTTCCTGCATGAACCACGCCACCCGCCGCCACGCCCTGCGCCACAAGATCACGGATGCGCGCGGCCTGTCTGGGATGCACGATCGCGCCAATGTCAGTCGATTTGTCCAGCGGCTCTCCCACCCGCAGCGTGTCCATCCGCGCGCGCAGTTTGTCCGTGAACCGCGCCGCCACGCTTTCCGCGACCAGTATGCGCGATCCCGCACAGCAGACCTCTCCCTGATTGAACCAGATCGCATCGACCACGCCCTCTACCGCCGCATCCAGATCGGCATCGGCAAAGACCAGAAACGGCGATTTGCCGCCCAGTTCCAGCGTCAGCGCCTTGCCTGTCCCGGCCGTCGCGCGCCGGATCTCGCGCCCCACTTCGGTCGAGCCAGTGAAGGCGATCTTGTCCACGCCGTCATGCGCGACCAGCGCAGCCCCGGTCGCGCCGTCCCCGGTGACGCTATTGACCACACCTTTGGGCAAGCCCGCCTCGATACAGACTTCTGCAAACAGAAGCGCGGTCAGGGGCGTGTATTCCGCCGGTTTCAGCACAACCGTATTTCCCGCCGCCAGCGCAGGCGCGATCTTCCACGCGAGCATCAGCAGCGGGAAATTCCACGGAATGATCTGCCCGCAAACCCCATGCGGGGCATGGCCCGGAAATTCCTCGGCCACCAGTTCCGCCCAGCCTGCGTGATGATAGAAATGCCGCACGGCCAGCGGCACATCCACATCGCGCGCCTCGCGTAGCGGTTTACCATTGTCGAGCGCTTCCAGCACTGCAAACAGCCGCTCACGTTTCTGGATCTGGCGCGCAATCGCGTAGAGATGGCGCGCGCGCTGATGGCCCGACAGCTTCGCCCATGCGGGATACGCCTTGCGCGCGGCCTTTACGGCCGCGTCAATATCCGCCGCAGACCCTTGCGAGACTTCGGCCAACACCTCGTCACGCGCGGGGTTGCGCGTTTCGAACAGGGTGCCGGGTTTCGTGAAGCTGCCCGCGATAAACTGCCCGAACGGCCCGCGCTTCAGCCAGTCGCGCGCCAGTGTCTCGCTTTCGGGTGCGGGGCCGTATTCCATGGTCGCTAGGATCTCCGTGATACTCGGCATCTGTCTTTCCTCAGGCCAGCGCGTGGCGGTGATGCGCCGCATAGCGCCCAGTCACATGATGCGACAATTGCCGCTCGATATCGGCCAGCATCGACGACGCGCCCAGCCGGAACAGATCGGGGCGCAGCCAGTCGCGCCCCAATTCTTCGCGCATCAGCACCTGCCAGTTCAATGCGTCCTTGGCAGTTTTCATCCCCCCTGCCGGTTTGAAGCCTACGATATGGCCCGTCGCCGCGCGGTAGTCACGGATCGCGCGGCACATGGTCAGCCCCACAGGCAAGGTCGCGTTCACCCCTTCCTTGCCAGTCGAGGTCTTGATGAAATCCGCCCCGGCCTGCATCGCGACCATGGACGCGGCATAGACATTCGTCAGCGTGACCAGATCGCCCGTGGCCAGAATCGCCTTCAGATGGGCGTCGCCACAAGCCTCACGCATCGCAGCCACTTCGTCATAAAGCGCCGCCCAGTCGCCGCCCAACACATGCGCGCGGGTGATCACGATGTCGATTTCATCCGCGCCCTGATCCACGGCATAGCGAATCTCTGCCAGCCGCAGATCCAGCGGCATCAGCCCCGCCGGAAACCCTGTCGCGACCGACGCCACCGGAATCCCTGCCCCCTGCAACGCCTTGACCGCAGGCGCGACCAGCGTCGGATAGACGCAGACCGCACCGGTTTTGGGCATCTCGCTCAGTCCCAGCCCCGTGACGATCCCCTCAGACAAGGGCCGCCGCGCCTTGGAACACAGGCGGCGCACGCGGTCGGGCGTGTCATCGCCCGCAAGCGTGGTCAGGTCCATGCAGGCAATGGCGTTCAACAGCCACGCCGCCTGATGTGCGCCCTTGAGCGAGCGCCGCGCCACAAGCGAGGCCGCCCGGCGGTCGCTTGCAGGCCGGTTGACGCGCACGAAACTGCTCGTGTCGAGCACTGCGCCGGGATTGCGGGGATGTGTCATGCCTTGCCTCACCTCTTGCAGCGGCACTATGCGCGAACCCGAGCCGCATCGGCAATCCCCAACCACACGGCATTTCCGCTGGAAATGTTGTTGACGAAACCACTCGGGTATAATAACTGACCATATCAGTAGGAATTGAGCAGCCAACTGCGAAAGGGAAGCGCGGCCGCGCAGTACCGGGATCCTGTTCCTGCATGGATCTGAAACTGTCCCAAGGGGTGACACCATGAGCTTTCTTCGCAACTCTGTCTTTGCACTGGCCGCCTTCGCCGCGACGCCGACACTGGCAGATCTGACCCTCTATTCCGGCCGCGGCGAAACGCTGGTTGCGCCGATTATCGAGGCGTTCACTGCCCAGACCGGGATCAACGTCAATGTCCGCTATGCCGGGACCGCTGAACTGGCTGTCCTGCTGCAGGAAGAAGGCGATGCCTCGCCCGCAGACCTGTATTGGGCGCAGGATGCCGCAGCCCTTGGTGCCGTGGTCGATCTCTTCGCCCCGCTGCCCGAAGAGCTGGTGGCAAATGTGCCCGCCGCTTACCGCGACAGTGAAAACCGCTGGGTCGCGACGTCAGGCCGGGGCCGTGTTGTCGCCTATTCGACCGAGCGCGTGGACGAGGCCGACCTTCCCGCCTCGATCTTCGATCTGACCGATCCGAAATGGAAAGGCCGTATCGCGCTGCCTGCCACCAACGGCTCGTTCCTGGCCCATGTCACCGCGATGCGCGTTATCAATGGTGACGACGCAGCGCGCGACTGGCTGGCAGGGATTGCCGCCAATGAGCCCGTCGCCGTGCGCAACAACACTGCTGCCATTCAGGCCATCGGCGATGGTGAAGCTGATATCGCCGTCACCAACAATTACTATCTGGTCCGCTTCCTGCAGCGCGACGCCGATTTCCCCGTCACCCAGACCCTTTTCGCCAATGAAGGCGATATCGGAAACCTGCTGCTGGTCGCGGGCATGGGTGTGCTGAACAGCTCGAACCACAAGGAAGAGGCGCAGGCTTTCATCGAATTCCTGCTTTCGCCCGTGGCACAGCAATTCTTCACCGGCGAAGTGTCGGAATTCCCGATCATCCCCGGCACGATTGTCACCCGTCAGGATATCAACCTTGACGATGTGATCCGGGTTGCGCCAGAAGTCGATCTGAACACGATTGGCGATCTGGAAGGCACGCTGGAAATGGTCCGCGAAGCAGGGCTGCTTTGAGCCTGAGCACCACAATAACGACACCGAGCCTGTGGCGCATGCCACGGGCCCGCGTGATCTTTTCGGCCCTCGGTCTGACGATCGGGGGCCTGATGATTCTGCCGCTGATCTGGCTGGTGATGCGCGCGGCACAAGCCGACATGGCGCAGGTGATCGACATCTTTACCCGCCCCAGAACGCTGCAACTGCTGATCAATACGTTTCTGCTGGTCATCTGCACGCTGGCGCTGGCCACGGCCATGGCGCTGCCGCTCGCGTGGTTGGTCAGCCGCACCGATCTGCGCGGGCGCAGGCTGATCAATATCCTCGCTGTGATCCCGCTGGCCACGCCGGGCTATGTGATGGCCTATGCGCTGATCGGGCTGTCGGGCAATTTCGGTTTCATGAATCAGGTATTCGGCTTCACCATCCCGCGCTTGCAGGGGTTGTGGGGCGCGACGCTTGCGCTGTCGCTTTACACCTTCCCCTATATCTATCTCAATCTGCGCGCAGCCTTTGCCGGGCTGGACCAGTCGCTTGAAGAAGCCGCCCGCGCCCTTGGTGCCACCCCGCGCGAAGTGTTCTTTCGCGTCACCCTGCCCCATCTGATGCCTGCGCTGATGGCGGGCTGGCTGGTGGTGGGCCTCTATGTCATCGGCGATTTCGGCGCTGTGGCGCTGATGCGCTACGAGGTGTTCAGCTACGCGATCTATCTGCAATATTCGGCCATGTTCGACCGGGTCTATGCCGCCTGGCTGGCGCTGATGCTGATTGCCATCGCCCTGTCCGTGGTCTGGTGGGAAAGCCGCTTGCGCGAGGGCGCGCATTTCGCGCGCACCGGGTCCGGCACCGGAACCGGTCGCCGCCGCCTGCACCTGCCACCGCTTGCACAGGCCCTTGGCTGGGGGTTCACGGGGCTGGTCGTGCTGGCCGCAATCGGCCTGCCGATTGCCGTGCTCACTTTCTGGATGGTGCGGCTGGACGATCTGCCTGCCGTGCTGCCCGCATTGGTGCGTGCCTTCTCGCAATCACTGTCCGTGGCCGTGCCCTCGGCGCTGATGGCCGCTGCGATGGCGCTGCCGGTCGCCGTTCTGGCTGTGCGCTACCCATCGCGGCTGTCGACCTTCATCAACCGGTTGGCCTTTGTCGGCTATGCTGTGCCCGCGCTGGCCTTTGCGCTGGCCTTCGTGTTCTTCTCGCTCAATGCCGCGCGCTTCCTCTATCAGACGCAATTCCTGCTTGTGACGGTCTATGCGCTCAGCTTCCTTGCGCTGGCGCTCGGCCCGATCCGCTCGGCGCTCTATCAGGCGCGGCCTTCCGTCGAGGAAGCCGCCCGCGCATTGGGTCACGGCCCGCTTTCGGTCTTTGCCCGCGTCACCCTGCCCACGATCCGCCCCGGTGTGGTAGCCGGCATGGTGCTGGTGTTCATCATCGCGATGAAGGAATTGCCCATCGCCTTCCTGCTTGCGCCGACGGGCTTCCGGCCACTCTCGATCACGATGTTTTCGCGCACATCCGAGGGCATGTTGATGGAGGCCGCCCCCTATGCCGCCGCGATCATGGCCTTTTCCGCCCTTTTCGTGGGCTTCGTTTTGCGCCATGACAAAAAGGGCGGATAGAACGCCCCATGAAGGATGACATGACCAGCCTGCCCAAGACCCTGTCTTTCAAGATGCCCGCCGAAGCCTCGCCACTGGGCTACCGGGTCAAACCGAAAAAGACGCTTCTGAGCGTGCAGCGCCTGCGCAAATCCTTTGCCAAAGGCGAAGCCGCGGCGGTCGAGCGTGTGAGCATCGATCTGGGCGAAGGCGAGATGCTGGCGCTGCTCGGTCCTTCCGGCTGCGGCAAGACAACGACGCTGCGCATGATCGGCGGGTTCGAGACCCCGGACGAGGGCAGCATCACGCTCCGCGGGCGCGACATCACCTATCTGCCCCCTGAAGCGCGCGGCATCGGCTTCGTGTTTCAGGACTATGCGCTGTTTCCGCATCTCAACGTCCTCGACAATGTGAAATTCGGCCTGCGCAAACTGCCCCGCCGCGAGGCCGAGGCCCGCGCGCGCGACATGCTGGCGCTGGTCGGGCTGGAGGCGCTTGGCGCACGCAAACCGCATGAACTGTCAGGCGGCCAGCAACAGCGCGTGGCGCTTGCCCGCACGCTGGCTGTAGCCCCGCCGCTGGTGCTGCTGGACGAGCCGTTTTCGAACCTAGACGCCGCCATGCGGGTCGAAACCCGTCAGGAAGTGCGCAAGCTGCTGAAAGCGGCCGGATCGGCTGCGATCCTCGTCACCCATGATCAGGAAGAGGCCATGGCCGTCGCCGACCGGATCGCGGTGATGGAAAAGGGCCGCGTCTTGCAGATCGGCACCCCGGACGAGATTTACCGCAACCCGGTTTCGGCCTTCGTCGCCTCTTTCATGGGGCGCTCGAACATCCTGACCGGCACGGCCTCGGGGATGGAGGTCAGAACCGAGTTCGGCACCCTGCCCCTGTCACGCGCGGCCAATGGCGCAGTTTCGCTTTCGGTGCGGCCCGAACAGATCATGTTGGAACCCGACCCGGATGGTCCGGCCTCGGTCGTGGGGCGCGAATTCCGTGGCCATGACCAGCTTTACTGGGTGCAGGAGGGCGAACGCTGCATGCTGGTCATTTCCGGTGCGGGTGCCATGATCGACGTGGGCGCGCGGGTGCGGCTGCGCATCTGCGATTGCGTCGTGCCGCTGGGCTGAGGCACAGGTCAGGGCAGTGGCACCGAAGCGAACAGATAGACCGAATTCAGCCCCGGATTGGGCCTGTAGATCCGCGCGCTTGAGCGATGGTCCGCGCCGATACCATACTCCATGCCGTTGGGCTGCGTGATCCCCAGATCCAGCGCAGTGCGAAACTGGATCGGACCGTGCAGATCCTTGCCCGACCCCTTGATGTAGAGCCCCGCCATGGAACTGACGCGCAAGAACAGTCCTTGGTCAGACGAACGGAAGGTATAGGCCCCACCTGCCCCGACCCAGGCCGCGCCATTCGCGGCAACCGACACCCCCAGCACAGGCTGCATGCCATAGAGAAGCGGCGTGCCAATGTAACGCAGATAGGCCTCAGGGTCGTTGGTGGACATCTGTTGACCCAGACTTCCGGTCAGACGGGGTGGATCCGCAGCGGCTGCACCAACAAGGCCAAGGAAAAACACCAGAGCAAATCGCAAGATCATGACGGGGTTCCCAGAAAATATGTAAAGTTGCAGGAGAAATACGCGATCGGACAATCGATATAGGATAAGCGCAAAGTAGCACATTCACGCAGCCAACCCCAGTCGTCATCACAAGCTTGCAGGCGCATGTTGCGCAAGTATTACAACAACCGCGCATCGCGACTGCCCGCGTCTGCGCCTCCACCGATTGCCCGGACCGTGTGATTCTGGTCGGCTGCAGACACTGTGGTTCTCACGAAATGGTGCGGCGCGTCCTCATGCGGTCGGCAGCAAAGCCATGGTTGCCAACAAACTGGCCTTCCTGCGTGCAGAAAGTGCGGCACATAGAGCAAAACCCATGCTCCAAACCGGCCCGCTGGCGCACGAAGGGCCAAGACGTCGCCATTGAACGCATTTCTGACCACTTGCCTTGGCGTCAAATTAGGCAGATGGTCGCGCAATCACGCATTTGATGGACCAGCACCGTGGCCAGCCCTGCCCTGACATATTCCCTGCCGGATCGCGTCTTGCCGGGCGTGTTCTGCATGGTGCTGTTCTGCATGACCGCGCCGCTGATCGATGTGGCCGCGAAAATGGCGGCCCAGCATGTCACGGTCACGCAAGTGACCCTTGCGCGCTACGGGTTTCAGGTGCTGCTGATGCTGCCGCTGATGCTTCTGTCAGGCGCTGTCTGGCGCATGTCACGCAGGGTGATGCAGTTTCTGGCGCTGCGTGCCCTTGTGGGGCTGGTCTCGACCTACAGCTTTGTGGCAGCAGTCCAGACAATGCCGATCGCCGATGCGCTGGCCATTGTCTTTGTCGAACCGTTCATCCTGCTTGGTCTGGGCTTTCTGTTATTCGGCGAACAGGTCGGCCCCCGCCGGATCATCGCAAGCCTTGTCGGCTTTGCAGGCGCGCTGCTTGTCATCCAGCCGAATTTCGCCATTTTCGGCGCTGTGGCGCTCTGGCCGCTGGTGACAGCCGTCGCCTTTGCCTTCTACATTCTGGTCACGCGCCATCTGTCACGCGATCTGCCGCCTGTGGCGATGAATTTTCATACCGGATGGATGGCTGTCCTGCTGATGCTGCCGGTTTTGACACTGGGCGCAGCCACGGACCTGCCGTTGCTGGCGCTGTCCATGCCCGCGCCGGTTGTCTGGCTGCAGCTTTTCTGCGTGGCGTTGGCGGCCACAGTCGCGCATCTGTTCATCTCCTACGCGCTGCGCTTCGCCCCGTCTGCCACGCTCGCGCCCTTGCATTATCTGGAAATCATCAGTGCTGCAGCCTTTGGCTGGCTGTTCTTCCGCGACTGGCCCAATCTGACAAGCTGGGCCGGGATCACCATCATCACGGCCTCTGGCCTGTTCATCATCTGGCGCGAACACCGCCTGTCAAAGGCGTAGCGCAGCCCCCCTAGCGATCCTTGCGCCACGGATTGAACCTGTCACTGCTTTTCTTGCCCGCGACGGGGATACTGCTTTTCACGAAGCGATATTGCGCTTCCTGATGCGGGGGGCAGCCAAGGCATTTCTCCCAATAGGCGGGCCCGCCCATGCGCAACCAAAGCGGCAGGCACAAGAGCACACCTGCGATAAACCCGCCCGCATGCGCCCAATAGGCCACCCCGTCCCCTTCGATGGCCCCACCGATCCCGCCCAGAAGCTGCAGCACGAACCAGCTTCCCAGCACCAGCCAGGCGGGAATCGGGATGATGCGAAAAATCACGATCAGGAACAGGAACATATCGACCCGCGCGCGCGGGTAGAACAGGAAATAGCCTCCCAAGACCCCGGCAATCGCGCCTGACGCGCCCACCATCGGGATCATCGAGTTGGGCTCGGTCGCATATTGCAGCCCCGCCGCCGCAAGACCGCAGATCAGATAGAAGCCCAGGAACTTCCAATGCCCCCAGACCTCTTCCAGATTATCGCCGAAAATCCACAAAAACAGCATGTTGGCGCCCAGGTGCAGCAGGTCGCCATGCAGGAACTGATGCGAAACCAGCGTCTCGTATCCTTGCCCTGCGCTCAGTCGCGCTGGCAGCATGCCCCAGTCCATGAAGAAGCGCATCAGCGCATAGTCATCATTGAACAGCGGCAGGTAGAGCGCGAAGATCACCACATTCGCCGCCAGCAGCCCCCAGGTGACATAGGGGCGCTTGTCCGACGGGTTGTGGTCGCGAATGGGGATCAGCATGGGCGGACTCTCAGAAGAAAACGGCGCCCGGAACACCGGACGCCGCGTTGGTTTCCAGCAAGAGCCGGATCAATCCGCCGTCAGCAAGGGCGGATTGTTGCCCGTGATCTGCTTGGCATCCGGCCCTTCGGTGATCAGTACAATCGCCCCGTCGCGCAGGCGCACATGCACCACACCGCCCTTGGCCAGCTTGCCGAACAGAAGCTCCTCGGCCAGCGGCTTCTTGATATGCTCCTGAATGACGCGGGCGAGCGGACGCGCGCCCATCTTGTCGTCATAGCCTTTCTCGGCCAGCCAGGCTGCGGCGTCTTCGCTCAGGTCGATGGTGACGTTGCGATCCATCAGCTGCGCTTCCAGTTGCAGCACGAATTTCTCGACCACCATCATGATCACCTCGCGCGGCAGCGGCGAGAAACTGATGACCGCATCCAGACGGTTGCGGAACTCCGGCGTGAAGGTGCGCTCGATGGCCGCCGTATCCTCGCCCTCGCGCCGGTCGCGCCCGAAACCGATGGCGGCTTTCGCCTGCTCAGCCGCGCCCGCATTCGAGGTCATGATCAGGATCACATTGCGGAAATTCACCGTCCGGCCATTATGGTCGGTCAGTTTCCCATGATCCATGACCTGCAGCAGGATATTATAGACATCCGGATGCGCCTTCTCGATTTCGTCAAGAAGCAACACACAATGCGGGTGCTGGTCCACGCCATCGGTCAGCAATCCGCCCTGATCGAACCCCACATAGCCGGGAGGGGCCCCGATCAGCCGCGACACGGCGTGTTTCTCCATATATTCCGACATGTCGAAACGCAGCAGTTCCACACCCAGCGTGTCGGCCAGTTGCTTGGCGACTTCGGTCTTGCCCACCCCGGTCGGCCCGGCGAACAGGTAGTTGCCGATGGGCTTTTCAGGTTCGCGAAGCCCCGCCCGTGCCAGCTTGATCGCAGAGGAGAGCGCGCCGATGGCCGCATCCTGCCCGAATACCACCCGCTTGAGCGAGGCTTCCAGATCGCGCAGCATCTCGCTGTCGTCTTTCGAGACATTTTTCGGCGGGATGCGGGCGATCTTGGCCACCACGGCCTCGATCTCCTTCGGCCCGATGGTCTTGCGGCGCTTGGATTCCGACAGCAGATGCTGCGCGGCACCCGCCTCATCAATCACGTCAATCGCCTTGTCGGGCAGCTTGCGGTCATTGATATAGCGCGCTGCCAGTTCCACGGCCTGCTTGATCGCGTCATTGGTATAGCGAATGTCGTGATGTTCCTCGAAATAGGGCTTCAACCCCATCAGGATCTTGATCGAATCCTCTACCGTGGGTTCCACCACATCGATTTTCTGGAACCGGCGCGACAGCGCGCGGTCCTTTTCGAAATGCTGGCGGAATTCCTTGTAGGTGGTCGAGCCCATGCAGCGCAGCTTGCCGCCCTGAAGCGCTGGCTTCAGCAGGTTCGACGCATCCATCGCCCCGCCAGAGGTCGCGCCCGCACCAATCACGGTGTGAATTTCGTCAATGAACAGCACCGCATCAGGGTGATCCTCAAGCTCCTGCACGACCGATTTCAGCCGCTCCTCGAAATCGCCGCGATAGCGCGTGCCCGCCAGCAACGCACCCATGTCGAGCGAGAAAATCGTGGAATGTGCAAGGATTGCAGGGGTTTGCCCTTCGACGATCTTCTTGGCAAGACCTTCGGCAATCGCAGTCTTGCCCACGCCCGGATCGCCTACCAGAAGCGGGTTGTTCTTGCGGCGGCGGCACAGAACCTGAATGCAGCGCTCCACCTCGGACGCGCGCCCGATCAGCGGGTCAACCTCGCCCTTGCGGGCTTTCGCGTTCAGATCGACGCAATATTTGCCAAGCGCGGTTTCCTTGGCTTTCTCTTCGGCCTTGCTGGTCTGTTCGGCCTCTTCCTCTTCCGCGCCGGATACCGGGCGCGTTTCGGAATATTTCGAATTCTTCGCCACCCCATGCGCGATGAAATTCACCGCATCATAGCGCGTCATGTCCTGTTCCTGCAGGAAATAGGCCGCGTTCGACTCGCGTTCGGCAAAGATCGCAACCAGCACATTGGCGCCCGTCACTTCATTGCGCCCCGAGCTTTGCACATGGATCGCCGCGCGCTGGATCACACGCTGAAAGGCGGCCGTGGGCACCGCTTCCGACCCTTCGATATCGGTCACGAGCGAGGAAAGTTCCTCTTCGATGAATTCCTGCAATGTCTTGCGCAATTCATCCAGATCGACATTGCAGGCCAGCATCACGCGACTGGCATCGGGTTCGTCAACGAGCGCAAGCAGCAAATGCTCGAGCGTTGCGAATTCGTGCCGCCGGGTATTGGCCAGCGCCAGCGCCCCGTGGATGGATTGCTCCAGAGTGTTTGAAAAGCTCGGCACGTCAGACGCTCCTGTTCCTGGGTGGTCATCGGGCAGGGCCCGATTTCCAGCATCGCCTCTTCTTCTTAAATTTCGGTTTTATTCACCGACCTTCAAGAGCTTTTTCTTCAACTTTGCCGGATGCAACGGAATCTGGCAAGTTTCGTGATGATCTGCCTGCGATATGGTCGCTCAGAACGTGTCTTTCAGGTCGCGCAGCCAGGCAAACATCTCAGCGTCGGACACAGCTTCGCGCCCATGCGCTTGCTTCAGATAATGCTGCCCGGCGCGAAGAAAAGGGTTCGTTGCCTTCTCCAGGCCAAGCGGCACCACAGCCATCGGTCGACCGGCCGCGCGATCAGCCTCAAATCCGGCAACACGCGCCTTCAGATCAGCATTGTCGGGATCGACATGCAAGGCGAAAGCAGCATTGCCGCGCGAATAGTCGTGGCCGGAACAGATCAGTGTCTCATCGGGCAATTCCATCAACTTGCACAGGCTCGACCACATCTGCGCCGCTGTCCCCTCGAACAGCCGCCCGCACCCCAGCGCCATCAGGCTGTCCGCCGTAAAGGCCAATCCGCTTTCGGGGAAATGATAGGCGATATGGCCGACTGTATGCCCTGAAACCTCGATCACCCGGCCCTGTGCCGTGCCAAGGGATATGCTGTCGCCTTCTGCCAGCGCATGATCCAGCGGCGGCAGGCGGTGCGCATCGGCACGCGCCCCCCAGATCGCAGCCCCGGTATCTTCGACCAGACGCATCACGCCGCCGATATGGTCATCATGGTGATGCGTGATGAAAATATCGCTCAGCCGGTAGCCCTTTGCATCCAGCACGTCATGGATCGGGGCGACATCCGGCACATCGACCACACCCGTGCGCCCCGTTTCAGGGTCATGCAGCAGATAGGCGTAATTGTCGCGCAGGCAGGGAATGGCGGTCATCTCCAGAGGCATGGCATTTTCCTTGGATTAAGATAAGGTCTGGTGCAGTCTGGGACATTCCCTGCCCCGGCGCAACCAGAGGACCAGAACGAACCGCATGCATCAGGATGTCTGCCTTCTGCGCGATTTCTATTACACGTCCCATCTGGGACGCGCGGCGCAAAAGGCAATGCGCGACCAGTTGCAGTCGCGCTGGCCCTCGGTCAAGGGGCTGTCGGTCGCGGGTTTCGGTTTTGCCGCACCGCTGCTGCGCCCTTTTCTGCCAGAGGCCAGCCGCGTGATGGCGCTGATGCCCGCGCAACAAGGCGTATTGCATTGGCCCGCCGAGACCGAGAACCATTCCGTGCTGGTCGAGGAAACAAGCTGGCCGATGGCCTCTGACAGCATCGACCGGCTGGTGGTGCTGCACGGGCTGGAAACATCGGAACGCCCGGCGGCGCTGATGGAAGAAATCGCGCGCGTTCTGAAGGTGGGCGCGCGGGTCATGCTGATCGTGCCCAATCGCTCCGGGCTCTGGGCACGCAAGGAAGGCACACCTTTCGCACTGGGGCGCCCCTACTCGCTGCGCCAGATCGAGACATTGCTGCGCGAGCACGGTTTTGCAGTCAACGCGACCTCGGGGGCCTTGTTCTTCCCGCCAAAGGATCGCAAGAGCTGGCTGAACTGGGCCATGATGCTCGAAAACCTTGGCCAACGCCTGCCGCGCTATCCGGCGGGCGGGGTGCTTCTGGTCGAAGCGACCCGCGTCGAGGACACGCCACGTCCTTCGGGACTGACCATCCGCGACCGCAAACCCCTGCGCATCCTTGACCCGGTGCGCCCGACCGTCACCCGCCCGGCCTGGCGCGGCAGATCGGATGGCAGTTCAAAACAGGGGTGACAGAATCAGCTTTCAGTCGGGGATGGCAGCGCAACCTACGCGCGCGGCTGCAAGATCATGGGCTGTGCAAGTGCCGATGTTAGCGCAAGACTGAGGCGCATTGTCGCACACACACATGAATTAATCGTGCCAACGCTTACAAGAACGTGACCTTGGCGGTTGCAGCATCAAAACCCCTCTGCTAAACCCGCGCCGAATTCACATGCCGCGTCGTAATTAGCAGTCATCGCATCAGGCCAGCGCGAGGTCTGGGTGCAGAACAGATGGAAGGGTGGACGTGTCCGAACCAGCTTCGATCTCCTCTGGCATAGCGCAACGCTATGCCACGGCAATTTTCGAATTGGCCAAAGAGTCCAAGTCTCTCAAGTCCCTGGAAAATGATGTCACTGCGCTCGATGGCGCGCTGACCGAAAGCGCCGATCTGCGCAGTCTGATCACCTCGCCGGTCTATGCGCGCGATCAGGTCGTGACGGCAATCACTGCGGTTGCGACGAAAATGAAGCTCTCGCAAACCGTGACCGGCGCGCTTGGGCTGATGGCCAGCAAGCGCCGTCTGTTTACACTGCCACAGGTGCTGACCAGCCTGCGCGCCCTGATTGCCGCCGAGAAGGGCGAAGTCACGGCACAGGTCACATCCGCACAACCGCTGACCGATGCGCAAGTTGCCGAACTGGTCAAGACGTTGAAAGCGCGCGTCGGCAAGGACATCAATCTCAAACTTTCCGTCGATGAAACACTCATCGGCGGTCTTGTCATCAAGGTGGGCTCGCAAATGATCGATGGTTCGATCCGCGCGAAGCTCGCGGCCCTCAAGAACAGCATGAAAGAGGTCGGATAATGGGTATCCAAGCTGCTGAGATTTCTGCCATCCTCAAGGAGCAGATCAAGAACTTCGGTCAGGATGTCGAAGTCACTGAAGTGG
Organism: Natronohydrobacter sp.; assembly: GCA_020832585.1. Lineage (GTDB taxonomy): Bacteria > Pseudomonadota > Alphaproteobacteria > Rhodobacterales > Rhodobacteraceae > Roseinatronobacter. Next base: position 38,774 of record JAFIEL010000011.1, read on the forward strand.
GCCGTGTGCTCTCTGTCGGCGACGGGATTGCCCGCGTGCATGGTCTGGACAATGTTCAGGCCGGCGAGATGGTCGAATTTCCGGGCGGTGTGCGCGGCA